>CAUTVN010000100.1:0-5681 GCA_963541705.1 uncultured Treponema sp. | reverse complement strand
TAATAAAAATGCCCATAGACTTAGAAAGTTCAGGAGTAAAAGCCTGCATTAAAAGGTCTACAATAGTAGTAAAAGATGCAATAACAATAATAAAAATTGGAATACGTGCATCTTGAGGAATCAAATTCCTAAAAGCACTAATAATCACTTCGCTTGCCACAATCACAGCCGTCATAGCAATGCCCATTCCAAGACCATTGACTACACTTGTGGTAACGGCAAGAGAAGAGCACAAACCAATCATCAAAACCAATAATGGATTATTTTTAATAATTCCATTTGTCAATATACTTAAGTTTTTCATAACTTTAGTTCCATCCCTTATTCATCTAAAGAAGCAAGATTGGCATTCATATACTTATCTATCAATTCCGATGCCGTCTTTAAAATAGCACTCACTCCTTTAGAAGTTATAGTAGCCCCCGAAATTGCCACAACGTCTTCTCCGACACTAAAAGCGTCTTTAATGCTTTTATTATAGAATTGCCCAATAAACGGCTCTTCTGCAGCCTTGCTACCAAGACTTGGAGTGTCCAAAAGTTCCAAAAACTTAATGTTTGCAATCTTTTTTTCTAGAGTAATCCCCATCAAAATAGTTGCTTTGCTATAAGTAGGTCCCGATGCCTGAATAGTAAGTCCTATAGGCTCATCCCCCTTTTTTGCCAAATGTGCCGCCACAATGACAATTTTTCCTTCAACGCTATCCAATTGTTCCAAAATAGACTCAAAAGAGTCTGCCTCTGGAAAGATGGCTTGCAATGCTCTTTTGCTATTTTCTTCTTTTGTTTTTTGAATTATAGGCTCTGTAAAGCCATGAACCAAGGCCAAGGCAATGCAGGCTACTACAGTATATAAAGACAGAGTGATAGAAAGTTTTAAGGTGTCTTTCATTTTGCCACCTCCTTCACTTTTTTCACTTTAACATAGCCATATTTTCTTCGCACCAATTTATTCAAAAATGGAACCAATGCGTTCATTATCAATATACTAAACATTACACCTTCAGGCAAAGACGAAAAAAGACGCAAAAGAGCTGTGATAAGTCCGCATCCAGCCCCAAACAATAGCCGCCCCTTCGCCGTAACCGGGCTTGTAACGTAGTCTGTTGCCATAAAGAACGCGCCAAAACACAACCCACCTGCGCTCAAAGTCAAAAGAGGTGGGACGCCACCAAGCCATGCAACTCCCGTTGCAACAACAATCATAGAAAGAGGTATTCTCCAGTCAATCACTCCTCTCACAATTAAATATATTCCACCCAGCAAAATTAAAAGAGTGCTTGTCTCGCCGATACAACCTGCATGATTTCCTAAAAACAAGTGTCCATAGAATGATGTTTTAGATAGAGAAAACATTCCTGCAAACAAGTCTGCACTCATTGGAGAGCCGTCAGGTTTTATCATAGAGAGTGGAGTGGCAGAGCCTAAAGCATCGAATGGATTTAGGAAGGAAGGTGGCGTCCATGTAGTCATCGTTTTAGAAAAGCTGACAAACAAAAAAGCTCTTCCTACAAGCGCTGGATTAAATACATTACAACCTAGTCCACCAAACACTTCTTTTCCTATTATAATGGCAAAAAAATCACCCAATATTAATTGCCAAATTGGCAAACTTGGCGGAATTACCAAAGCTAAAAACAGCCCTGTTATTATTGCAGAATTGTCTTTTATTCTAACTTTCAAGCCCATCAGCTCCCTAAAAGCCGCTTCAAAGCCTACGCAAAAAGCAATAGACAATGCTATTCTCACCAAGGCCGCAACAGAAAAAAGATATATTCCATATATGGTGAGCGGAGCCGATGCGATAAGAACTGAAAGCATTAAATCCTTAGTTTCAACTTTGCTAAAAGCATGAGGAGATGATGAGAGAAATATCTCGTTTTTATCACTTTTGCTCATTATTTGCCTCCTTTCATTTTCTTTAGCCTTAAGAGTTGTTTGCCAATCCTAAAACGTTGCACTAGCTTCACATGCGCTGGGCAGATAAAAGAGCAAGCACCACACTCGACACAGTCCATAAGTCCCAATTTCACTGCCTCGTCAAGATTTCCGCTCTTTAAGGCGCGCACCATAAGCACAGGGGAAAGATAGCAACTGCAAGCCCCAATACAGCGAGCACATCCTATGCAAGGATCTTCTTCTTGCAAGGACGTTTCTTTTTCTGTTAGAAAAAGAACTCCAGACGTATTTTTTTGCACAGGAAAGTCTGCACTTTTCATTGCAAAGCCCATCATAGGTCCGCCCGAAATTATCTTTGCTATATTATCTTTTAGAGACACCACCTCTGGAATTAAATCTCCTATGCAAGTTCCAATAGGAGCTAGCACATTTATTGGCTTTTCCACACCACCACCAGAAATGGTTAGCGGACGCTGCGTAAGCGCTTCCCCTTTTCTAAAAGCATCTGAAATTGCCTTTAGTGTGCCCACATTTTGAATAATGCAACCAATTTGAAAAGGCAAGCCTCCAGATGGAATTTGTCTGGCCAAAACTGCCTGCACAAGAGTTTTCTCTCCACCTTGTGGATATTTTGTTTTGCAGACAACAACCGAAATACCGTCTTTGTTTGGATTTGGACACTCTGCAATTGCCTTCTCCAATATAGGTAGCAAATCTTTTTTATTGGCTTCGATTGCTATTATCCCTTTGGGGCAATTTTCAATTTTCATCACAATAGAAATGCCGTCTACCACCTCTTTTGCATTAAAAAACATAGTGGCAGCATCTATGCAAAGATATGGCTCACACTCGGCTCCATTTGCAATTACATATTCAATTTTTGCATCTGGCGGTGGAGAGAGTTTTACATGGGTTGGGAAAGACGCTCCCCCCATACCGGTGATGCCCGCCTCTTTAATTCGCCCAATTGCCTCTTTTGAATCAATGGCAAAGGGGTCTAGAATCGGCATCTTCTCTTCTCTTCCTTCTTCGTCAATTTGAATAGCAACACACATCTGTTCGGAATTTCCCGTTACCAAATGAGGTTCAACTTTTTTTACTGTTCCAGAAACAGAAGAGTGAACAGGAGCAGAGACAAAAGCTTCTGAAGAGGCAATTACCTGACCTTTTGCAACCTTATCGCCTACCTTAACAGATAGCACATTGGGAGCACCTCCTTGAGTGATGGGGATCCATACCATCTTGGTGCTTGGCAACACACATCGAATCCCTTCATTCGATGCAACGTCCTTTTTTTCGGGAGGGTGGACACCTCCTCTAAACGAGAGCATACTCATGCCCACCATTATATAAGGAAAATAACAAAGCGGTCAATTAATAGTTTGGGTTTACATACTTAAATATTTTGTTTATGATCTCATTTTGAAGAAATTTCGTCCGTCCACTAAGAGGTTGTACCATGTTTTAGCTCATCCTTGCTCCGGGTACATTACCCTCCTTAAACTTCTAGCTAGACAAATTGAATTGTCTAGATATAGCTCATCAGTCCACTAACTAGAAAAGTCCAGTCCCCTAGATAGAGAAAGATTCATACACTAACTAATGTACAACCCCGAAACTGATCAGATCACGCCCCCTAATCTGTAAAGATTAACAGCCCGAAAATGATCTCTTTCGCATATCAAAACTAATCGCTCTCACATATCAAAACTGATCAGATTAAGAACCATAAACTGATCAATTTATTAGCCTCTATTAACCTCAATATTGTGCATATCAACCCACTAAACCACTCTAATTTTTTAACTTTTTTTGTTTTGAGATTTCTATTATATTTTTGTATTGTTTTTATTTTAATTTTCTGTTAGAATGGTGAGTGATTTAAGTTTAAGACTCAATGCTAATACGCTAAACTTTAGGGGGATTTGGTTTTATGGAAGTGCAATTGCAAGAACTGATTGAAAAAATAAAAAAAGAGGGAGTTGGAGCTGCAGAAGAAAAAGCAACACAAATTCTAAAAGATGCAGAAACTAAAGCTAATAGTATTATAAGCGAAGCCCAAGAAAGAGCAGATCTAATTGTAAAAAAAGCAAAAGAGGAAGAAGAGAGATTTGAAAGCGCCTCTATTGCTTCTATTAGGCAGGCTGCAAGAAACACTATCATAGCCTTTAGAGAAAGTCTAATCTCTCAATTGGATGCAATTATAAAAACAGAAAGTCTGAATAGATACGATGAGGCAACTTTGCAAAAATTAATTCCTGACGTGGTTTCTTCTCTGATTAAACCAGAAAATGCAGATGGAGCCAATGTGTTCTTAAATGAAAAAAGTGCAAAAGACTTAGAAAAAACTTTGCTTGCTGCTTTTAAGGCAAAACTCATGGAAGGAATTAATGTCTTGCCCGACTATAATATAAAAGCAGGTTTTAAGGTCAGCGAAAATGGCGCATCTTCATATTGCGACTTTACAAACGAAAGTGTTGCAGAGGCATTTTCTAGCTATTTAAGCCCGCGCTTGAGAGAGGTGTTAAAAGAAGCATCTAAGGAGATATAAAACAAATGTCACAATATTATTATTTGATGGCACAGCTCCCCACAATAGATGTAGGTTCCGAGCCACCTTTCAAGTATGAAGAGTTTAAGTCTCTTGCGTGTAGATATATTAGCAAAAAGGACGCCGATGTTTTGTCTTCCCTCTCTTTGGAGCCATTGCGAGGGGAAAGAAAAACTTCATCTTCATTTTTAAACAAGTGGTATGAGTTTGAAAGAACATTGCGCCTCGCATTGAGAGAATTGCGAGTTGCAAAGTTAAAATGGGATGATGTAGACATCTCCTATGAAGATCACAGCAAGGTGCTCTCGTCCTATAATGAAAAACATATTGCGTCGGAGGCTTTCTCTATGGAAGACCCTCTGCAAGCTGAACTGTTTTTAGACAAAAAAAGGTTTGAGTTTTTGAACAACATAAAGTCAGGCGATGCTTTCTCTTCAGATAGCCTTTTTGCTTATGCAATTATGCTGTTGCTGATAATAAGAGAAAAGAATTTCTCAAAAGAAAAAGGTGTGGAAGAATATAAAAACTTGTATTCTTCTATATTGGGAGACAAACAATAACATAAAATGGCACAAACTAATTTAATTGGCACATTTAGTTTGTGCTCTCCTCGCTTCTTTACTGCTAAAGTGTTTTGTCGTTTATTGTGCATCAAAGATGTATAGCAACTTAAAAACATTGGTAGAGAGCTTGAAAAAGAAATCATGTAAAATTTTATGAGTAATATTACAACTTCTGAATTTAATTCTTGGCTAGAACAATTTATAAACTTTGAGCGTTGGCCACAAAAAGCCATCCTGAATTTGAAAACTATGGCACTCTACGCCAACTATTTTGAAAATCCCCAAAATGCTTACAAAAGCATCCATGTGGCGGGTTCAAAAGGCAAGGGCTCAACTTCTATTATGCTCTCTTCCATTCTAAGCGAAGTGGGTTTTAAGTGTGGGCTTTATACGTCTCCACATGTAGACGATTTTAGAGAGCGAATTACAAAGTCTGGCACTTTTTTTTCTGACGAAGCTTATTCAAAAGGCTATCAAAAAATAATGAGTGGAATGGAAGAACTATTAAAAACAGACTCCACTTTGGACCCTACATGGTTTGAACTTGTTACTCTTCTAGCCTTTTTAATTTTTAAAGATGAAAATTGCAATTGGCCAGTTTTTGAAACTGGAATGGGTGGGCGCCTTGATACAACAAATATCCTATTGCCAGAATGTAGCGTCATAACG
>CAUTVN010000099.1:0-5772 GCA_963541705.1 uncultured Treponema sp. | reverse complement strand
GGCAACCCGGACTTGAACCGGGGACCCCAAGTCCCCCAGACTTGTACGCTAACCAGCTGCGCTATTGCCCGAAAACCTCTGCCATTGCTAGAAGATGCAACAACACACTCCAGAAAACTATTATAAATATAATCTTTTGTCAATAGTTAAAAATCAACTTTCCAAGATACATAGTGCATCTAGCTTGCCTCTCTTTTTAAGAACATATATAAAGATGCAAAAAAGATTAGTAGATAGCCTAAGATGCTATATAAGTCTGGCAAGTCTGAATAAAAAACATATCCCATTAAAGAGGCAAAGATGACCTGGCTGTAGTCATATAGAGAAATCTCTTTGGCGGGGGCGTGTGTATATGCTGCCGTTACTGCAAACTGAGCCAAAGCACCACAAACACTTGCCCCAATCAGATAAAATATTTGTAGATTTGTCATACTTTTATAAAAAAGAATAGAAAATGGCAACATTATTAGGCATGATATGCTGGAAAAGAAAAACACAATTAGAGCGCCATTTTCGCCTTTTTTAGAAAGTGCCCTAATGCAAGTATATGCAGCTCCTGCTCCCATAGAACCACAAGTTGCAATTAGTGCATAAAAAGTATAGTCATTGCCACTAAAACTAGGTTTTACAATCAACAAAGATGCTATAAATGCCACTATAATAGAAGCAAATTGATAGAATTTTAAGTTTTCTCTTAAGAAAATAAACGAAAAAAGCACCACAAAAAAAGGAGCCAATTTGGAGAGCGCTGAGGCGTCTGAAAGCCCTAATTGAGTTAGTGCATAAAAGTTGCAAATTATGCCTACAGTGCCAAATAATGCACGACCAATTAAAAGGGGCAAATTAGCCTTTTTTATGCGAACCCCCTCTCTTTGCTTCAATAGAACTGAAAGAGCAATGATAAAAGCCCCCGCGTTCCTAAAAAATGCTTTTTGAATTGGGGGAATATCCCCCGCAAGTTTAACAAACGAGTTCATAGTAGCAAATAAAAATGCCGAGAGAACTATAAATACAATGCCTTTTTGTTTTTCAGTCATTTTTTGTTAACTTTTACCTCTTCCGATCTCCATTCTTTTAGTTGCGCCTCTATCAAAGCCTTGCCTTCTTCCAATACTTTTAGCTGCTCTTCTTTTGTTGTGGGAGCAGGGAAAACTTTCAAAATTTTAACCTTATACCCCATTCCTTTTATATTCTTAAAAAAAGAGCTAACAGAAGAAATTTTGTATCCCCCGTCTAGTGCACAAATAGCGACAGGCATAGGCTCTACGTTTAAAAAACGCCTTACTCCAGCGCTATGAAAAGTGTTGACCGACCCGGTTCGGGAGCGTGTCCCGTCTGGAAAAATTACTAGAATGTATCCAGTCTATTTCACTTTAGTGGCAGAGCGATCTATTGCTTTCATCGCCTGACTTGGGCTGTTTTTTCTTTTTACTATGCAGTGATCTCCTGTTTTAAGCATTACAGAAACTAGCGGAATATGGTTGATAAGTTCGTATTTTGCCACATATTTCATTGCATCTTGCCTTAAAAAACGCATAAAAACTACAACGTCCAATATACTTTGATGGTTAGAAACTACCAAATATTGTTCTGGCAACATTTTTTTGGAAGCCTTGTCTGCTTTAAACTTAAAGCCTGTATAGCATTTTAGCACAGAAAAGATTAAAAAAGAGGCTTTTTCCGTTATAGATTTATTCACCAATCTACAGCCCTTTCTAAAAAAGGCATAAAAAAAGTTATTAAGAAACATTCGCCAAAATAAAACACGCATTATACACAACAATGCCAACACTTGCCCCATTTTTCTCTCCTTATAGAGTCAATAAATAAAACTAGTTTTTCATAAATTTTCCAATATCGCATACCACTTCGTCAAATGTGGCAAAACACCTACTAGTTTTTGGTATGCTATCCAAAAACATTTTGCCATATGCTTTTGTTGTGAGCCGTTTATCCAAAATGGTAACCACTCCTCTATCCCTCTGGCTCCTAATTAGGCGCCCAAATCCTTGTTTAAACAAAATTACTGCCTCTGGAATATTCATACAAACAAAGGAGTCAAAACCTCGCTTTTCAAGTGCTTTTGCTCTAGCTTTTGTTACAGGATGGTTTGGCACTGTAAATGGCAATTTGACCAAAATAAGATTGCTCAATGCCTCTCCTGGCACGTCTATTCCTTCCCAAAAAGACATTGTGGCAAAAAGACAGCCTTTAATGTCGTTTTTAAAAGACTCAAGTAGTTGAAACCGATCCTTTTCTCCTTGGCTGTATATTGAAATATCGCTTCTTATATTGTCTTTAACATATTGCGAAGTTGCAGAAAGCGATTGATAAGACGTAAAAAGCACCAAAGCTCTGCCGTCTGTTGCCTCAATTAGAGAAAGAGTTGCCCGATTTACTAAACTTTGAAAAGCGGTGTCTGTGGGAAGTGGCAAATCTTGAGGCACCGAAAGCAATACATTTTCTGAGTATAAAAAAGGAGATGGGAAATATTCTTTTTCTATTTCAAAGTCTTCTTCGCGAAGCCCCACCCCGTTTAGGTAGTATGCAAAACTTTTCCCAACCTTTAGAGTTGCAGAGACGCTACATGTGCTTTTCATTTTTGAAAAGAGATGGGTTTTTAATATGGACGCAACATTAAGCGGTGTTAGAAAAAAGACGATTTCATATTCATCGCTTTTGTTTTTTTTCTTTTCAAACCAAAACACTACGTCTTCTAGTTTTTCCTCTTCTAAAAAAGCAACTACTATATTTATGATACTAGTCATCTTTTTTAAGATTAAAGAAAGCTGATGGCTTTGATCCCGAAACTCTTCCTCATCTTCTATCGCATCCAATGTTTTGGAAATATAACGCGTCAGGGCAAAAAGTGCTTGGTAGAATTTGCTAAATCTTTCTTTAAGCTCCGCTTTCAATTTGTTTTCTATGTCTGCAACATCCACTTGCCAATCAACAGTCAAAAGGCTAAAGGCAAAAGATTCCAGATTTTCATAAGTTTCTAAGAGGGTGTTTTGAGCCTGTTCAAACTCTTTTAAGTTCACCTCCCTTACAGTATAACTCAACTCGACAATAATTCCTTTTCGTCTTTTTCTGCTCAATTCCACATATAGCACCGAAAGATATTTTTTGATTTGTTTTTTTGAAATTGTTTGTGAAAAAAAAGTGATGGCAGTCTTTTTTAATTGATGTGCCTCATCAAAAATGACATACTTAAAAGAAGGCAAAATTGAAGGCATTCTCCTTTTTTCACCTTCCTTTGACTCCTCATTTTCTGAATGAGTGGTGGCAGGCTCTTCCATTTTTATTCTTATATCAGCAAAAAGAACATGATGGTTTGCGACAATTATGTTTGCCTCTTCTGCTTTTTGCCTCATTTTTGAAACAAAACATTTGGAAAAGTGAGGACATAAGGAGCCCAAGCATGTTTCAGCATCGCTACTAAGTTCTGTCCATAGCTCTTCGCCCACCGGCTCTGACAGATCTTCTCTATCTCCTCTCTCACTTTTTTGTGCCCATTCGTATAATATTCCAATATCTTTTTTTTCGCTGTGAATATTTGCGATAGCTAAATCTTGTTGAAAAAATTGAGTTTCATTAATTTTATCTTCCAATTTTCTAAGGCATATATAATTGCCTCTACCCTTTACTAAAGCTACTTTTACGTCTTCTTCAGAGATTTCCAGCATCTTCAAAACAAAAGGGATGTCTTTTTGCAACAGTTGGTTTTGCAAATTGATTGTTGCAGTAGAAATGACTATACGCTCTCTTTCACTCTTTGCCTTGGTTATTGCAGGAATAAGGTATGCAAAACTTTTTCCAATTCCCGTTCCTGCTTCAAAAGCGCCGTGTATGTTTTCGTTGAAACATTTACAAATAGAGCGCAACAAAGACTGTTGCCCAGATCGGTTTTCGTAGTTTTCCTTTAGCTTGGATAGACTACCTCCTTGTGAGAGTAAGGTTGCAAGCTGTTCTACGTCTAAAACTGTGCTATTTGACTTATTGGAATCTATCATAAATCCAGAACCTACGATTGAACACAATATATCAAATTTAAAACCTTCGCAATAAGAAACCATCTTAAAAAGGAGCATTTTCTCTTTTGTTTTTTATCTTTTGCTCATTTAATTTTTAAAAAAAAGGTACTTGACGATGGCAAAATAAATTAGCATAATAGAGTGGCTAAGGTTGGGTCTTTGGGCAATTAGCTCAGTTGGTTAGAGTACAAGCATGACACGCTTGGGGTCACTGGTTCGATTCCAGTATTGCCCACAATTTTTTACCTTTTGTTCAATTTAAAGATAAAGGCGCGACTTGGGCCCTTCTTACAGGTAAGGGAAGATAAAAGAGGATCCGTTAGCTCAGTTGGATAGAGCGATTGCCTCCTAAGCAATAGGTCGGACGTTCGAATCGTCTACGGGTCAAAAAATTAAAAAGGGTGGCGGACGTCTTTTAATAGACGTTCGCCACCCTTTTTGTTTACACTATTTTAGTGGTTTAGTTGCAAATATATCTGGTCGGCAAGACCAAAACCTGCATGTTTAGTTAAGTTTCTATTTAGCTCGTCATACATCATATCTTTATACATTTTAGATGCAAAAGACTCATCTCCTGCAATGCTTGCGCCAGAGAGCGTAGATCGCATAGACTCTGTCATAATCTTAACAAAATAAGATTCCAGCTCTAGAGCTTTTTCATATAAGACGCTAGTTTTGTCTATTGTGCGAAGCCCCTCAGCTCCACTCTCTCCATAAAACCCTCTAGCCATTCCTTGTGGCTCTGCCGCCCGATCGGCTGGCGTAGGGTTTTCAAGCTTGAAAGACGAGAGATAGTCCCCATTTAAAGCCGAAGAAAAAGTAGAACCTACGGGTAAAACATCCACTTTACTCTCCAGCCCCGCCATAACCTGTGCAAAAGAAAGATTGCCACTTTTTTCAAAGTCCATACCACTGGCAATGTTTTTTGCTTCTGCTATGTCTTTTGCACCAAAAGAAGAATTTACGCTAGCGTTTAATAAAGATATTTCCATAAAAACTCCTAACGCTTAAGTCCCACTGCAGTGCCCAGCATACTGTCGCTTGTCTGGATGGCTTTTGAGTTAAACTCGTAGGCTCTCTGTGCAACAATCATTGCCACCATCTCGCTAACTGTAGAAACATTAGACATTTCCAAAAACTTTTGTTCTGTTTTGCCAAAGCCAAAAAAGCCCGGTCTTCCAGGAATGGCGACGCCAGAGGCTGGAGTCTGTCTAAACAAATTGCTCCCTTCTGCCGAAAGTCCCGCATTGTTTTGAAAACGATACAACTCAATTTGTCCCACTTCCACAGGGTCGTCTACGTCAGCCACTTTAACAGAAACCCGCCCGTCGCGACTTACCATAATGGTGCTTTCTCTATATCCTTCGGGAAAGATAATCTCTGGCAAGACGCGCAACCCATTGGATGTTACCAATTGGCGCTGTGAGTCTACTTTGAAAGAGCCGTCTCTTGTATAGGCATATGTGCCGTCATACTGCAAGACTCTAAAAAAGCCCTCGCCTTGTATAGCGATGTCGCTAACCACTCCTGTTTGCTGCAAAGAGCCTTGTTCAAAAATGCGCTGGGTTGCCGCAAGTCGGGCTCCATGACCTAACTCCACTCCCACGGGAGTGACAGTATCTTCTGTTGCAACCGTTCCTGCCGCCTTTACTGTTTGATACAACAAGTCTTCAAACTCTGCTCTTTGTTTTTTAAAGCCCGAAGTGTTTACATTCGCCAAATTGTTTGCAACAGTGTC
>CAUTVN010000098.1:0-5784 GCA_963541705.1 uncultured Treponema sp. | reverse complement strand
TACTATTCGGCTTAAGATACATGACATGTATATAGGTTTTAAGGAAGGTGAAAACTTATGGATGCGGCAGTGGGAACAACGACAGGAAAAACAGAAAAGAAGGAAAAAAAAGAATCTAATTTAAGATTTATTTTGAAAAAAGCAAAAAAGCATAGATTCAAAATTATCTTCGCTTGCACTCTCTCTGTGCTCTCAGCTCTTCTAAACTTGTCTCCATATTTTTTAATGCAATCAATTTTAGCAAACTTGATAGACGGAAAAGTTGACAATTCTGCCCTCTTTCGCCTGGTAATTTGGACAAGTGCTAAACTTTTTGGCGTTTACTTTTTCGCACATCACCGCCTTTTCTATTTTGCACGAAATTAGAATAAAAACAATAGAACACTTAGGCGCTCTTAACCTAGGTTTTTTTAGAGATAATAGCTCTGGTGAGATAAAAAAAGCGCTTGACGAAGATGTGCAAAAGCTAGAACTTTTTTTAGCACACCAAATCCCAGACTTGGCAGAAAGCATCATCACTCCACTGTGTATGCTAATATTTTTGATTACCATTAAATGGTATTTGGCACTCACTCTTTTAATTCCTTTCATCTTTGTTCTTTCTATTCAATCTTGGATATTCAATGGCTATGCCGAACAAGCAGAAGAATACAATAACTTGAAAAAAAGACTACACACAACAATTGTAGAATATGTTAATGGAATAAAAATATTCAAAGCCTTCAATTTGACTGCAAAGAGATTTAAAAACTATGCAGATGTAGTAAACGAATACCTTACAGCTTGGCTCCGAATGTGCAACTCAGGGATAAAGCCCTATACAATAGGAATATGCGTAATTGATTCAAGCTCTCTCATCATTCTCATTCCACTAGGTGGCTTCCTTTTTATGAGGGGAAACCTTTTGGGCTCCAACTTTGTAACATTTTTGCTTTTAGGCTCAATTTTTCTTGCAGGATTTATAAAGCTTGCAATGCTTGGAGGAAATTTGAGCATGTTGCTTATGGGAGCAGAAAATGTTAGGAAAATATTGGAGAGCGAAGAGCAAAAATCTGGCACTTTGGAACTTACTGAAGAGGGGGCAAAAAAAGACATTGAGTTTAGGAGCGTCAACTTCAAATATAAAGATCAATATGTGATAAAAAATCTCTCTCTAAAATTAAAAGCCGGCAGTGTTACGGCTTTGGTCGGTCCTTCAGGCTCTGGAAAAACAACGCTTGGAACGCTCGTTGGGCGCTTTTATGACGTGGACGAAGGTGGAATATATATAGGTGGAACAAATGTTAAAGATTTTACCATAGACAGCCTTCTTTCAAGGACAAGTTTTGTTTTTCAAGACGTGTTTATGTTAAACGACACAGTCTTAAACAATGTTAGGCTGGGCTTGGACAAATCAAAAGAAGACGTTATAGAAGCATGCAAAAAGGCGCAGATTCACGATTTTATTATGCAAATGCCAAAAGGCTATGAAACGGTAATTGGCGAGGGCTCACCTGTCAAACTATCGGGCGGCGAGATGCAACGCATTTCTATTGCAAGATGCTTTTTGAAAAATGCGCCAATAGTCGTTTTGGACGAAATCACCTCATATTCTGACATAGAAAACGAAGCAGAAATTCAAATAGCGCTCTCAGAACTTCTAAAAGACAAAACAGCTCTTATCATTGCCCACCGTCTATACACAATTAAAAATGCAGACAATATTGTGGTTCTAAACGAAGGGGAAATACTAGAGGCGGGAAGGCACGATGAGCTATTGGCAAAAGATGGGCTTTATAAAAAGATGTGGATGAGAGAGGCAGAATAGAGTCAGAAGTGCATATATCCTTAAAAAAGGTAAACCTTTTTTAAGGATATATGGATAATTATATTGGTTTAGGGGATCTAAAAATGTTTAAAAATATAAAAAAGTTATTAGGAGATGCTGACTATAAATTGTTCATCAATCCTATAAAGATATTGGCGTTTGATGGTGTTTTTCATGGTCTTATATATAGCACGCTGTTTTTTACCATTATGGATTTAGTCTTGCACACTTTTAGTGTTAAGAAGATAGTCATATATTCTGCGATAATGATTGTATCGCTCGTTATTCGCCTATTTCTTTTATACAAGGGCTATTATGCAGCGCAAGCAGACGGAGCTAGAATAATCGCCAATTTGCGTGTACGTTTGGGCGACTATATAAGAAGACTGGGATTGGGATATTTCAACAAAAACAATATAGGAACTCTTTCCAACATACTTACAAACGACCTAGACGACTTTGAAATGCTAATCACCCACCTTACTGCAGACATAATCAAAATGTCCATTCTTTTGATATATCTTGCAATATGTTTGATATATTCTGATGTTTTGCTCGGTAGCATCCAAGTCTTGGTTTTTATCATATCACTTCCCGTCTTCTTTTTGGGCTCTGCAAGAATTAAGAGAGAAGGAAGACAATTCCACATAAAGCGAGCATCTATGCTCTCCAAAATCATAGAATACGTTAAAGGAATTGAAGTGTTTAAGTCCTATAATATGCTAGGCACTAGGTTCAAAAACTTTGTTCACACGCTTGAAGATGTAAGAAAATATTCAATTTCTATAGAACTTGCAGGGCTGCCCCATCTTTTGGCAATGAAAGTGTTGGTCTCCCTTTCTTTTCCTGCTATGTTATATTTTGCAACAGCAAAGTATTTAAGGGGAGAGGTAAGCGTAGAATATTTGGTCATTTTTATAGTGATTTCCTTAGCTTTTACCAACGCCACTTTAGGTTTTGGTGCCGCCATAATGGTGAGTCGATTTTTCACTCTTTCTGTAGACAAGCTATTAGGTGTTCTAGAAACAAAAGAAATTGAATATTCAATTGAAGATAAAAAGTTTGAAAACTATTCAATTAAATTTGAAAATGTAGATTTTGCCTATCTTGAAGAGAGAAGAGTTCTACACAACATTAATTTTGAAGCAAAAGAAGGAACGATGACAGCCCTTGTCGGCCCTTCCGGCTCTGGCAAAACCACCATCCTAAACTTAATTGCACGTTTTTATGACCCAGCCTCTGGCAAAATCACCATCGGCGGTCAAGACATAAAAGAAGTGAATCCCGACAGCCTACTTCAAAACATCACAATGGTTTTTCAAGATGTCTACCTAATTCGAGACACAATTAAAGAAAATGTGAAAATAGGCGCACAAGATGCTACCGACGAAGAAGTTAGAGAGGCTTGCAAAAAGGCACATATCGACGACTTTATTATGAAACTGAAAGATGGATACGACACTATGATAAGCGAAGGAGGCTTGAGCCTTTCTGGAGGCGAGAGACAGCGCATTTCTATTGCAAGATCATTTTTGAAAAATGCACCAATTGTTCTTCTTGACGAAGCGACAGCCTCTGTAGACGTAGACAACGAATATCTAATTCAAGAGTCAATACGAGAGCTGACAAAAAACAAAACTGTTTTGGTCATTGCGCACCGCCTAAACACAATTAAAAATGCAGACCAGATTGTTGTCTTTAACGAGGGGCAAATAGTAGAAAAAGGCACACACGACGGGCTTATTGCGAAGAGCGGAGTATATGCAAATATGTACAAAAAAATGGAGAGCGCCAAAAAGTGGGAGCTGGTTTAAGTAGTAGTTAAAATGATTATCAGGTAAGTTATTGCAATAACTTACCTGATAATTCAAGTGGAGGTTGATCTTAAACCTTGAACCTAGATACTTCCTGTACAAGCCCGTCGATGCTACTTTTGTTTTTTTGAGTTATATCCGCCACTTCTTGTATAGCATTGCTAATTTGGACAGCACCCGCTGCCATCTCGCTCATAGCTTCGGTTATGACTTGGGTCAGCCCGTCAAGCTTTTCCATTTCTTTTGCCACACCTTCGCTCCCTTTTAGCATTTCGGCACTTCCCATCTGCACTTCGTTTGTTACTTGGTTGATGTCTTTTATTGCCCCTAGCACTTCTTTTGAACCATTAGATTGCTCTCTCATCGCTTCGGTCAAGCTAGCACTCATCTGCCTTACCTCTTCAGCCAAAGAAAATATTGCACTAAACTTGTTTTCTACTACTTTGGAAGACTCCGACAACCCTTCAATCTCGCCCGATAGGCTTTTTAGCGTAGCTGTAATTGTTTTGCCTTGCGTTGCAGAATCTTCTGCCAGTTTTCTAATTTCGTCTGCCACAACAGCAAAGCCTTTGCCTGCCTCTCCTGCGTGTGCTGCCTCAATGGCCGCATTCATTGCCAAAAGATTTGTCTGGCTGGCTATGTGTTGAATAACGCTTGATGCTTCCATCAGAGAGCCTGACTCTTCTGCAATTTTGTTTGTTACAGAATTAGACTTTGCGAGAGTGTCTTTGCCGTCTTTAGTGGCAAGACCTAGCTCTTTTATAAGGGAATCACTTTTTTCGAGTGTTGTGGTGATGCTAGAAATATTTGCCACCATTTCTTCTATACTAGAAGAAGAGACGGAAACACTGGAGGCTTGGTTTTCAATATTTTCGTTTAAATTTTTAATTGTGTGGATTATCTCTTCTATGGTAGACGCCGTATCTGTTACACTCCTGGCCTGAGTGATTGCCTGACCTTTCACACTTTCGATATTGCTACTAATTTCGTGCACGCTACTCGCCGTCTCGCTCATATTTGAGCTCAGCTCAGAGCCTATCTCTTCCATTATGCGGGCGTTGCTATCTACTGCCCGTATAGAAGAGCCAATTTTTGCAATTGTCTCGTTAAAATAAATAGAGAGGTCTGTAAGCTCGTCATTTCCTTTTACGGGCAAGCGAACGGTCAGGTCTCCATCTCCCATAGCAATTCCTTGTAATGCATCGACTGTTGTTTTAATTGGTTTTACCGTGCCATAGGCGACAATATAGACAATAATTAAAGATATAGTCAAAACAATTGCGCCTATTCCATACATAGAATCTTTTAATTGGTTCACGCTCCCCATAAATTCGTTTATGGGAGCATCTACTACAACAGTCCATCCAGTGCTCTTTACCCTAGCCTGTGCGCCAATAAAAAAAATGTTCCTATAAGAATAGGATCCAACTATACTTTCTTCTGTCTCGATTGCAGTTTTTAAAAAACTTGCTATAGTCGCAAGAGCGGGATCTTTTTTTGCTTCTTCTATTGTATTGTATGCTGTTTCAACAACACTATGGTCTTTTTCTGCAATAGAAGTGCAATTTTTGTCTACCATATAGGCAGAACCACTTTGCCCCACCACTATATCGCTAATCATGTTTGCAAGATATAAGCCATCGGTAAAAGCCACAATCCGCCCCATATAATTATTTTCGTCATCAAAAATCGGCACAACAAATGCCACAACCAATTTTTTATATGCATTGGAGACATATGGCTCAGAAACCAGCTCTTTCTCTCTATCTCTCTTAAACCACGAAACTCCAGAAATGTCGACAACTCTACCGTCGCTTAAATATATATTCCCTTGTGGGTCCGCTATGTTTAGGTATAATATGTCTTTATTAAACTGTGCTTCTTTTTCTAGCAACAAAGTTTTTTCATAAAAGGAAGTCTCACTGTTTCTCATCACCGGCATACGGGCTATACCATCTAGAAATTGCCAAAATGCATTAAGACGACCATCGATTACCTCCGCAGTGTCTTGGGCTTTGTCTTTTAGGTGATCTGCTATTTTTTCTGTTACAGCGTTTTTTGCAATGTTTAGAGCCAAAACCCCCAAAACAAAAATGGAAACTGATAATAACGCACCAAAAATTAAAAGAAGCTTGAACCTAATTGAAAAACGTTTAGTCTTTA
>CAUTVN010000097.1:0-5907 GCA_963541705.1 uncultured Treponema sp. | reverse complement strand
TGCTTGGAAAAAATACTATCAAGCAATAAAAGATTGCCACATTCCAAAGGCACACTTAAGGCTTGCCCCAATGGCAGGTGGTATACAAAATGTGGGGTGGAATGAAGAGAGAGACTTTTACTTTGCAACTATTTCTGCATCTCACTTTGCCCACCTTCCACTCAGCATAGGCGACGGTTTTCCCGACGAAAAACTAGAAGCAGGATTGGACGCCTTAAAAGAGGTAAATGAGAAAGCAGCCATTTTTTTAAAGCCATATTCTCAAAACAAACTATTTGCAAGAATTGAAAAAGTAAGAGATTGGGCAGAAATAATTGGAGTGGATATAGACGCATATAATATCGTTACAATGAGAGAGCAAGTGTCGCTAGAAAAAAAGAATGCAAAAGACTTAAAAAAACTAAGAGACGTTGCAAAACTTCCTTTTGCAATTAAGGGAGTGTTTGAGAGGGAAGACATAGAGCTTGTAAAAGAGATGATGCCAGAGATTGCCATTGTTTCAAACCACGGAGGTCGCATAGATAGAGCCCTGATGAGCTCTGCAGATTTTCTAAAGAATCATTTTGCAGAAATCTCACGCTACGCGGGTGAGGTGTGGGTGGACGGCGGAGTGCGCTCCTATAAAGATGTGGTTGTGGCAAGTGCATTGGGAGCAAAAGAAGTGTTGATAGGTCGCCCCGTAATTAGCGCCATAATTAGAGGCGGAAAGGAAGAGCTAAAAAGATATATAGAAAGCCTGTCTGTTTATGAAGAGTAAAACCAAAGGTTGCAAACATTATGTTTGCAACCCTCTAAAATCTTTATAACATAAATGCCAAAAGATGTGCCACAAAACCTGCCACAAGCCCACCTATTGTGTGGCTCAAGATTGCCTTACCTGTCATCTCTTTTGTATCTAGAGCGTCCATCATCGCAATGTGAGTAGAAATATAACCCGACCAACACATGCAGATTGCTGTAAAGACTGCAATGTCGTTTGCTTTTATGAGTCCATTTTCTGCCATACCCTTAATCATACCAAGAGCCGCCCCTGTGGAGCCCAAAGCCGTAATTGGCACAGAGATAGCTTCAGGACTGGTAAAACCATAAAGTGGTTTTAATATAAAATTTAGCTTTTGTCCAAGCCAAGGCAAAAACGCCACACCTTCATACGCTGCCCCGGTATAAGTCCCATCCGGAGAGGCCCCCTTTGTCAACATCATTACAAATGTGCAAATAATTACGACGCCGGGAATAATCGCCAATCCCATGCTCACTCCAGACTTCCCGCCCGCAAGCATTGCCTCAATAAAGCGAAAGCCAACCTTCCCATTGTGAACCTTTCTCATATTTTGTGGGATATTATCCCCACCTTTTGTTTCTACCATCTTTTCTGTGCCATATACCTTTTTAGAAAAGTGAATCATAAGACGCACAGAGACCACACTTCCTGCGATAGCTCCCAAATTGCCTATAAGAGCTGCAGGAATAGCATTTGGAACATTTAAGGTCATCATTGCAGTTGTTGCAATAAAGCCCATACCAAAAGCAGTTCCCAAATTAGTTAGGGCTGGCAGTTGATATTGCTTAAAATATCTGCGAAAGTTGTCGTCGTCTGCTAAAGTTAGAATTGCAGGATTGTCGGAAAGATAGCAGTTTAACATTCCCAAAGAGGCAGCACCTGGCAAATTATAAAGAGGTTTCATCAGAAGAGAAAGAACATTGTTAATTAGAGAGACGATACCAAATTCCGAAAACAAGCTAGAAAATGCGCCTGCCAAAACTGCCACAGCCATGAGATAAAAACAAGTGTTGATTAAAAGGTCAAATCCTGTGCTCATCATCGTCTTCATCATATTCACCCCACCCATTATCCAGCCAATGGGTAGGAAAAAAGCTAGAAAAGCCAGCAATGCCACAAAGTTTTCCACACCTATTTCTTTTTTAAAAGAATGCTTGTCCATAAAACCTCTCTTTTTATGCCCTAAATAGAAAAATATTTACGGCATATTATAAATATACAACATCAATAGCAAAGAGCTATCTGTTGATATTTTCCAAATCTTTTAGATAGGAAGCTAAAACTCCTTTTTGCTCTTTCATCTCTTTTAGCCTCGCCTCTTCTTTTCGCACAACTTCCTCTGGTGCATTCTCCACAAAGCCCTTGTTTGAAAGTTTTTTCTCAATTGCGCCCCTTTCTTTTTCTATTCCTTCCATCTTTTTAGCAAAAGACGAGCGCAATGCCTCCACATCAAAATCTTTTTCGATCACTATAAATATTTGAAAACCAGAGGCCACAGAACCAATAGAATTGACAGGTTTTTCTTCCTTAGTGCTAATTATATTTATTTTGCTAGAATGTGAAAGTTTTTTGATAAGCTCTTTATCTCTCTCCAATATAGACTTTCCAAAAGATTCTGATAAAAGAATAGAAACTTCAACCTTTTGAGAGGCTGCAATTCCTAAGTCTAATCTTAAAACTCGAATTGATCTCACAATGTCTTGCAAAAATGAAAATTTTTCAAAAGATGGGGCAAAACACATTCGCTCATCATATTTAGGATATTCACTTGTTGCCAAAATATTCGCTCTCTTTTTTATCCCACCTATCCCTTCAAAAGTTTGCACACACTCTATGGGGAGTTTTTGGTATAATTCTTCTGTAATAAAAGAAAGGAATGGGTGCAAAAGTCTCAAAGAAGCTTCCAAAATCGAGAGATAGACAGATGTTGCCCTATCTTTTTCTGCCTCGTCTTCCATAAAAGAGAGTTTCAATCCTTCTACATACCAATCGCAATAGTTATTCCAAAAAAATTCATACACCAATTGCGACGCTTCTGCAAATCTATATGCTTCCAATGCTTCTGCAGTCTTTTTTGCAGTTTCGTTTAGAGAGTAAATGATCCACCTTTCAATTTCTAGCAAAGAATCTTTTGGAACAGATATAATATGGCGCCCTTCGAGGTTTGAAAAAATGTAGCGCGTAGCGTTCCATATTTTATTGGCAAAGCGAGATGCCATCTTGAAAGTGTCCATATCTATCAAAATATCTTGCCCTGTTGCACATAAAAATGAGAGGGTGAACTTTAGGGCATCGGCTCCATATTCGTCTATCACCAAAAGCGGATCTATTCCGTTGCCCAACGACTTGCTCATCTTTCGCCCTTTTTTGTCCCTAACAAGCCCGTGCAAATATACATCTCTAAAAGGCGCTTTGCCCACAAAATTGAGCGATGACATAATCATGCGCGAAACCCAAAAAAAGATTATGTCGTAGCCTGTGATTAGCGTATTAGTTGGAAAAAACTTTTTGAAGTCAGGCGCTTGGCACTCCCCCCCCTTCTCACAACCTTCCGGCCAGCCAAGTGTGGAAAGTGGCCAAAGCCCGCTAGAAAACCACGTGTCTAAAACATCTTCTTCTTGCTCTATATTTCGAGAGCGACACTTTGTGCACTCAAAAAGTGGAGTGCGAGATGCCATCTCAGATCCGCAGTCTTTGCAGTTCCAAACAGGAATGCGATGCCCCCAAACAATTTGGCGCGAAAGGCACCAGTCTCTAATGCCTTCTAGCCAGTGCCTATATGTATTTTCCCATTTTTTGGGGTGAAAAACTACCTCGCCCGCATCCCAAGCCTTCAAGGCTTTTTCGGAAGACGCCTTCATCCTCAAAAACCATTGTTTTGAAAGATAGGGCTCTATAGTAGTTCCACACCTATAGCACTTTCCAACTGCGTGTCGCATTTTCTTCTTATCTTTCAAAAGCCCCAACTCTTCCAATTCTTTTAGTATCAAAGCCCTAGCCTTATTGACAGAAAGCCCCCGATACCGCTCTGGAACGTCTCCTACAATCTTTCCATCCCGACTCAAGATATTAATCACTTCCAACTTGTGTCTCTTTCCAACTTCCCAGTCGTTTTTATCGTGAGCGGGGGTGATCTTAACCAAACCTGAGCCAAATTCTTTTTCTACATAGGAGTCTGCAATTATAGGGATTTTTTTGTTCACTATTGGAAGAAGGGCATATTTGCCAACTATTTTCTTATAGCGCTCGTCTTCGGGATTGCACGCAATGGCGACGTCGGCAAGCATTGTCTCAGGTCGAGTGGTGGCAATTTCTATGTGAGAGATAATCTCTCCTGCATCATCCAAAAGCGGATATAGAACATAGTATAAAAATGCGCTCTCGTCTTCATGGCTGACCTCTTCGTCGGAAAGGGCAGTACCACAAGAAGGGCACCAATTGACCAAATATTCTCCCTTATATATGTCGCCCCTCTCGTAGAGAGTGCAAAAAGCCTCTGAGACAGCTTTTGAAGATCTCTCGTCCATCGTAAAGCGCTCGCGCTCCCAGTCCACGCTCACTCCCATCTTTTTTAGTTGAGTTTGAATAGTTTTCTTGTGTTCCATTGCGAGAGCGTAAGTTTTTTTGATAAACTCGTCTCGGCTCATGGCTTTTGGGTCGATTCCTTCTTGACGCAAGTGTTTTTCTACAACATTTTGAGTGGCAATGCCTGCATGGTCTTCGCCTGGGATCCACAAAGTCTCAAATCCACACATTCTTTTGTAGCGCACAATTATATCTGGCAACATATTGTCTAGGGCATGTCCTATGTGTAGGACGCCAGTTACGTTTGGTGGAGGCATAACGATGGTAAAAGTTTTGCCTGCCCCCCTATCTTTTGGGGTGAAAGCTGATGTTTTTAGCCAGAGCTCGTATATACGCTCTTCAAAAGTTTTTGGATTATAAGATTTTTCAACTTCAATTTTTTTTAACGCCTCACCCATTGCATGCCTCTTTTTGTTTGTTATATACTTCTATAGAAGAGTCTTTTGTCTCATAAAAAAGAACTTTTTCAAAGTTCGCATTCTAGCAAATATATAGAATGTATTCAATCGGCTATCGTCCAAGCTCTTCAATATTAACTCTCCCATATATTCCATAAAGAAAATCGCGCATTAGGCTAATGTGCGAGCCCTCGCCTGATCAGTTTAGGCTACGAGACAGTGCTGTTTTTAGAGGCGAGAGCGAGCTATATGCTCTTCCTATAAAGAAACATTGCGTGTGCAACTTTTCACATAGCAATAAAAAAGCCCATTTTAGATGAGAGACATACATCCATCTAAAATGGGCAATTCAGTTTTAGATAAGAAATACTAAAACAATTTTACTACTTAGTCTTTTTTGCAGGGAACCTTTTTTTCAGCGTTGCACCATCTGTTCCTTTTGCAATTTTCTCTCCAGCTTTCTTGTCTTTTACTTGAAATCCCATAGCCTTAAATTTGTCGTCATTATACTCTTTCAACGTTTCTTTCACCTCTTCCTTATCAACATCTTCATCGTGTGCATACCATACCAAATCGCTAATAAAGTCCATATATGCCATCTCTTGAGCTGTAGACAAAGAGCAAGAAACAAAAAAGAGCGAAAACACTGCCACCAAAGTTGAGAGAGCCACAAAGCGACTAACATTTTTCATACCAAACCTCCTAAATACAAAACACTTTTTCACTTAAATAAAAAAACTTGAAAAAACTATCTTAGGCTTTATATCCTCTTTGCAGGAAATCTTTTTTTAAGGTCTACCCGAGTTGTACCTTTCGCAATTCCTTTCCCAGCCTGTGTGTCTGTTATTTTCAATCCTATTGCCTTAAAAGTTTTGTTTGCAATCTCAAAGCGATCTTTCACAGATTCCGCAGTAAGATCCCTTCTTTGTGCAGAATAAAAAAGATTGTCAATAAAGTTGTAGTACTGAATTTCTTGAGTTCTATTCATCGAACAGCCAACAAAAAAAGTAGCCAGCATTGCCGTAAGAGCCGCCAGAGCCACAAAGTGTTTAACATTTTTCATAAGTTAAACCCCCTCAATAAAAAATATTTTCGATAAAGTTGTAACCAACAAAACCGTCGATACTTTTTATACTTTTTTTT
>CAUTVN010000096.1:0-6026 GCA_963541705.1 uncultured Treponema sp. | reverse complement strand
GAAACAATGCTGTTTCGACCCTCAAATCCGATCAGTCTAAAACCCCAAATCTGTATAGATCGCGCCTTTGAAACATATGTGTTTTGGGGGTGTAAAACTAACAGAGACTAACAATATAGCTGGTTATAAAAAACTTTGTAAAACATCTTAAGCGTGGGCTTCGCTAAAGCCCACGCAAGATGCCTTTATTGAAGAATAGTTAGTTTGAAGCGGCAAGACTTGCAAGATATGCCTCTCGCCCTAGTTTGTATAAGTTTTGTCCTTTTGAATCTATTATGCAGGTTACCACAAAATCTTCGACGTATAATCGCCTAACAGCTTCGGCGCCTAAGTCTTCGTAGCATATAAGTTCAGCGCTCTTAATCTTGCTTTTTATCAAGGCCGCAGCTCCGCCGATAGCAGCAAAATAGCACGCCCCTTTTTCTATCATTTTTGCAACAACAGCGTCATTCCTTTTTCCTTTACCAATCATTCCCATCAGCCCTGCGTCTAGCATTTGTGGAGTATATGCATCCATTCTATAGCTAGTAGTAGGTCCTGCGGAACCAATAGGCTCGCCGGGTTTTGCAGGGCTTGGACCCACATAGTACATTACAGCCCCTTTTGCGTCAAAAGGCAGAGGCTCATTCTTTTCTAAAAGTTCACAAAAACGCTTATGTGCAGCATCCCTTGCTGTATAAATATAGCCTGAAATGGAGACTAAGTCTCCCGCCTTTATATCTTTTAGCATTTCTCTATCTAGTGGTGTAGTTAAGTTTATCATAACGCCCTCCCTATAACGTAATTTCTTTGTGTCGCGTGGCATGGCAATTGATATTGATGCACACAGGAAGCCCCGCAATATGCGTGGGATAGGTCTCTATAAGAACTCGCAAAGCCGTTGTTTTTCCACCATAGCCTTGTGGTCCGATGCCTAAAGCATTGACCTTTTCTAACATCTCTCGCTCCAAATCTGCATAAAATGGGTCGGGATTGAAAGAGCTCATATCGCGCATAAGTGCTTTTTTTGCAATTAAAGCCGCCCTATCTACAGTGCCACCAATCCCCACGCCCACAACAATTGGCGGACAAGGATTTGGTCCTGCAAGCTCCACTGTTTCAAGGATTGCTTTTTTCACTCCTTCAACTCCGTCAGAGGGTTTTAACATATATAGGCGCGACATATTTTCCGAACCGAAACCTTTTGCCGCAAAGCTTATGTGCAAAGCATCCCCCTTAACAATCGAGTAGTTGACTACTGCTGGCGTGTTATCCTTTGTGTTGACCCTATTGTATACAGGGTCGGAAACAATAGACTTTCTAAGATAGCCTTCTATATAGGCTTGGCGAACCCCCTCGTTTATAGCGTCTTCTATCCAACCACCTTCTATGTGCACATCTTGCCCAATTTCCACAAAGATAGTCGCCATGCCAGTATCTTGGCATATCGGAGACTGCGTAGTCTTCGCTACTTCTGCGTTTTCTATAATCTGAGACAACGTATCGTTTGCAAGACTCCACTTTTCCTCGCTCTTCGCCTTAAAAAGAGCATTTTTTACATCATTTGGAAGATAGAAAGCTGCCTCCAACGCCATATTTTTTACAGCTTTTGTAATCTCCTCTACCCTTACTACATGCATACTCTCCTCCACTTCAATTCTCTTACCAGCTTTTTCATTTTCATATTTACATCCCTAAAAATGAATATGCTAGGTTTATATTTATTGTTTAAGTTAGCGTCTATTAAAATGAAAAAATGTGTTTTATTGTGTTTTTGCACCAAACGAGCCGTCGCCTGTTTCTATTATTATCTCATCGTCTTTTCCCACGTCTTTTGCGCTAAAAACAATCTCTCCATTTTCTTTTCTGACAATAGAATATCCTCGCTTTAAGACACTTTTTGGATTTAGGCTCTTTAGACTTTCGGAGAAAAAACTCACTCGCACACTAAGCTCTTTTAGACGCTCCTGCATAATGCGGAGCAACTCTTCTTTTGCATCGTCAAAACGCAACAAAAAGGGCTGCTCAATTCTCTGAAACAACATCTCCAAGTGCTCCGGACTAAATGTGGAACACAATAGCTTTAAGCGCTCTATTCTTTGCTCTACCGCAGACGCAAGCTCATTTTTTTTTGAATCAATTTTTTCCAACACTTCGGAGAGAATGGGTGTGGCGAGCTCTGCCGCAACCGAAGGAGTCGCTGCGCGCCTATCTGCAACATAGTCCGAAAGCGCCCAGTCGATTTCGTGCCCCACGCTAGAGATGACCGGAATGGAGGAGTGGGCGATCGCTCGCACCACTTCTTCTTCAGAAAATGGCAACAAGTCTTCTATGCTCCCCCCGCCACGCCCAATGATGATAACGTCTGCCATCTTGTGTAAATTCGCTATTTTTAGTTGTTTCACTAAAGAAGGCGCAGCCTCCGCTCCCTGCACAACAGCGGGCAAGATGATGAGTTCTATTTTTGGGTTGCGCCTTGTGCACACATTGATTATATCCTGCACTGCAGCTCCTGTAGGACTTGTAATTATCGCTATTTTTGTTGGAAAAGCGGGAAGTGGCTTTTTGCGACTGTTGTCAAAAAGACCTTCGGCATCTAGCTTTCTCTTTCGATCTTCAAGCATTCGCAAAATGTCGCCCTCGCCCGAAAGTTCCATTTTGTCTACGACTATTTGGCACTGTCCTCTAGGTTGATATAGAGTAATCTCGCCAAAGACCCTAACGTTCATGCCATCTCTTATTTTGAATTTTACCGTGCTAGCTTGCCTACTAAACATTACCGCAGAAATGGCGGCACCTGCATCTTTTAGAGTAAAATACAAGTGCCCTGAGCTTTGGGCTTTGAAGTTGGAAACCTCGCCTTCTATGCCAACACGCCCCACTCCATCTTCGAGAATATTTTTTATCTTGTTTGTTATTTCAGAAATCGAATATATAGTGCTCACAACTTCTATTTTTTAGGAAAACGCTCCTTAAAAGCTTTCAATATCTCTGCCGTTGCAGGGCGAGCATCTATACTCACAAGCAACCCCGCATCTTTATAGTATTGAATTAGTGGCGCTGTCTGCTTCGAATATGCCTCTAGCCTTTTTTGGATGGCTTCTATCTTGTCGTCTTCCCTAGTGATTAGTTTTGCAGAACAAGCATCGCAGATTCCTTCTTGTTTTGGTTGCATAAATTTTATATGAAAACTTTTTCCACACCCAGAACATATTCGCCTACCAGACAGGCGTTCTATAACCTCTTCGTTTGAAATTTCTAAGTTGATTACATAGTCAATTTTCACAAGAGATGAAAGAGCGTCTACTTGAGGGAGAGTGCGGGGAAATCCGTCTAGAATGAATCCATTTTTCTTCCAGTCATCTTTTTCCAATCTCTCTTTTAGCAAGCCTATTGTAACATCGTCTCCCACCAAAGCTCCGCTATCCATTATGGCTTTTGCTTTTTTGCCAAGCTCTGTTCCATTTTTAATAGCAAGTCTAAATAAATCGCCTGTAGAAATATGGCTCATTCCATATTCTTTTGCCACTTCCAATGCCAATGTTCCCTTGCCAGCGCCGGGAGGTCCTAAAAATACGCAATTCATCCTAAAACCCCTTACAATTTTTAGTTTAATTTGTCTAGATATAATAGCAAATATTAAAATATATTAAAGTTCTTTTCTTATCAAGATAGGTAGACGAGAGCTGAGGCATATAAATGTGGCTAAATTGGGCATATTTTGCCAATATCTTGAAAAGAATTTGAATAAATTACTTTTTAATGTTAGTATGTGGACTATGCAAAAGAAAAAACAACCCGTGCCTGTGGGCGTGCAAAGCTTTAATGCTGTTAGAAGAGCAAATTATGTATATGCGGACAAAAGCCAATTTATAGAACAATTGGACTTGGAAGGCTCTTCCTATTTCTTAATCCGTCCCAGGAGGTTTGGAAAAAGTTTGTTTGTTTCTATGCTAGAAGCATACTATAAAGGACAAAAAGAGCTTTTTAAAGGGCTTGCTATAGAAAGAATTAAGGAAGAGAACGGGGAGGAGTGGCAGAGCTATCCTGTATTGAAGCTGGATTTGAATGCAAAAGCATACACCGAAAAAGCACACTTACATACTATTCTAAATTATCATATAGACAAGTGGAAAAAAGATTATGGCGTTAATTTTCCCTCTACAGATGCAGACACGTCCTTTGCTATCCTCGTAGAATCATTATACAACAAATTTGGCAAAAAGGTTGTATTTTTGGTTGATGAATACGACAAGCCTCTGATCGCTACGTTGGAAAATCTGGAGCTAAACGACTACTATCGCACTGTGCTAAAAGCTTTTTATGGGGTGATTAAGAGCGCAAACGACTACCTCCATATAAGTTTCCTTACGGGGATTACAAAGTTTAGCAAAGTTAGCGTGTTTTCAGACTTAAACAACCTTTATGATATTAGCTTTGATAGGAAGTATTCTTCTATCTGCGGGCTTACGCAAGAAGAGCTAGAAGAAAACTTTGAGGCTCAGCTTGAAGAGTTGGCGCAAGATTATAAAGTCTCACACGAAGAAATAGTTGCTATGCTAAAGAAAAAATATGATGGCTACCACTTCAACAAAGATTTGGTAGATATATACAATCCATTTAGTCTTTGCAATGCTTTTAGAGCAAAAGAGCTTGGGGACTATTGGTTTGAAAGTGGCACACCAACTTTTATGGTTAAAATGCTAGAAAAACATGATGTAAACATTCCAGATCTGGAAGGGAGCCTGACTCTTAGCGTAGAAGAGATGGATATTTATAGAATGAATTATGAGAGTCTACCACCATTTCTCTTTCAGGCGGGATACCTTACAATAAAGAAATATGATGAAGAGTTAGACGAGTATGTTTTGGGTTTCCCAAATGACGAAGTTAAATATGCCTTTTTAGATCGTTTAATGAGAATATATACAAGCGCTTGTAGCGGGATGAAAGGTTCTTTTTCTATCAAGCAATTCTTAAAAAGTATGAGGGCAGGCGATATAGACGATGTCCTAAATCTTATAAAAGCTCTTATGGCGAGCATTCCATACGACTCTTTACCACCCGACAAGGTCTTTCTTAGAGAATATAACTATCAAACAACCATCTATCTCATTTTTCGTCTTATGGGGCAATATATTCGCTCGGAAGTACACAGCCACCGTGGGCGATCGGATGTTGAAGTTGAAACAGCGAATGCTATCTATATCTTTGAGTTTAAAGTTGGGGGCACTCCAGAAGAGGCGATTGAGCAGATAAAAGAGGCGGGCTATGCAGAAAAATACGCTTCGTCGGAGAAAGACGTCTTTCTTGTTGGCGCTGTTATAGGAGAGGGTGAGCGAACGCTTTGTGAGTGGAAGAGTGAGAGCTTATAATGATTTTGATTCTTTGCCTGTTGCTATTCTTAAATATAGGCTAGGAGTTTTGAGAGTTTAATTTGCATAGGTCAAGGGCATTTGGCAGACTCTATTTATTATATCTTTATAAAAATGCTAAAGTAAGAAAGAGCCTTAGTCGATTAAGGCTTCGAAAGGTGAGTTTTTAAAAAGGGGGAGATTATGTACGACGTTGTGGTGCTAGGAGCAGGTCCTGGGGGTTATATTGCAGCAATTAAAGCAGGAAGGGCAGGTTTTAAAACAGCTCTTATAGAAAAAGATAGCTTAGGTGGCACATGCCTTAATCGAGGTTGCATTCCCACAAAACACTTTTTGCATGTGGCAGAAAGTTATTACAATTTTGCAAAAAGCCAAGACGGTCTGTCGGCAGAAAATATAAAATATGACATTACAAAAATATATGAGAAAAAAGGCGAAGTTGTTGCAAAACTAATTGGTGGCATAGAAAAACTTTTGGAAAATGCTTCTGTAGAAGTTTTTAAGGGCGAAGGCATCTTAAAGTCTAAAAATATGCTAACTGTTGCGGGCAAAGACATCGAGTTTAAAAACTTGATTATTGCAACTGGTTCTTCCGTGTTTAAGCCACCAATAGAGGGAATTGAGAGTGCATATACCTCAGACGATATACTTTCCAACAAACCTATCGATTTT
>CAUTVN010000095.1:0-6042 GCA_963541705.1 uncultured Treponema sp. | reverse complement strand
AAGAGATGGCAAAGGAAGAGGGAGTCTCTTGCGAAGAGATGATAGCGATGTTGAAACAAAAGTACGACGGCTACCATTTCAATAAAGACTTGGTGGGTATATACAACCCATATAGCCTATGTTATGCCTTTAAGACAAGGGAACTAGGAGACTATTGGTTTGAAAGTGGCACACCAACTTTTATGGTGAAGATGTTGGAAAATCATACCTTCAACATCCCAGACTTAGAAGGTGGAGTGAGCCTTAGCACAAAAGACTTGGATATATATAGAATGAATTATGAAGTTTTACCTCCGTTTCTTTTTCAGTCTGGGTATCTGACGATAAAAAAATATGAAAAGAGCTTTGATAAGTATCAACTAGGTTTTCCAAATGACGAAGTGAGATATGCATTTCTGGAACGTCTTTTGAGGATATACACAAGAGCGCTTAGAGGTATGGGCTCTTCTTTTTCTATAGAGCAATTTGTTACCTATATAGCAGATGGCGATATAGACGGAGTGCTGACTTTGATAAAAGCGCTGATTGCGAGCATTCCCTACGACTCGCTTTCGGAAGAAGAGCTTGCGCTTAGAGAACACAACTACCAGACAGCAATATACTTAATTTTCACTCTTTTGAACCAATATGTGCGCTCGGAAGTGCATGGAGCGAAAGGGAGATCCGATGTGGAGGTTGAGACGCAAAGTGGTATATACATCTTTGAGTTTAAGATGGAAGGCGCTTCGGAAGAAGCGCTTAGGCAGATAAAAGAGGCGGGCTATGCAGAAAAATACGCTTCGTCGGAGAAAGACGTCTTTCTTGTTGGCGCTGTTATAGACAAAGAGATGCGTACGCTTGGAGATTGGAAGATAGAAAGAGCGAAAGCGTGAAATAGAAGACTGGTTTGTATGTGCGTTTTATCAAAAAATTGCAAAATGTGTTATTTACATATATCCCTTTTTCTTATACAATCTTGCTTCGTTGGTGATAAGGTTATTTTTGTATAGTATACAAGGAGATTTGGACATTAGAATATGAGCGACATTGTGATAAAAGCGGAACATCTTTCTAAAATGTACAAACTGGGAGTGGTGGGTAATGACGCATTGTTCCAAGACATTCAATCTCTTTGGGCGAAGTGGCGTGGAAAAGAAGACCCGCATGCAAAAATTTATGAAGGCGATTCGCAAGTTACAAATAAAAGAGATTTTTGGGCGCTAAAAGACGTTTCTTTCGAGATTCACGAAGGAGACCGCGTCGGCTTTATTGGCAAAAATGGAGCTGGAAAATCTACACTTTTAAAAATCCTTTCGCGAATTACAGTGCCAACCGAAGGTGTGGTGAAAATGCGGGGCAAGGTGTCTTCACTTTTGGAAGTAGGGACGGGCTTTAATTACGAACTTACAGGCAGAGAAAATATCTATCTAAACGGCGCAGTTCTTGGCATGAAAAAAAAAGAGATTGACGCTAAATTAGATGCTATAATAGATTTTTCAGGGGTAGAGAAATATATAGACACTCCGATAAAGAGATATTCTAGCGGTATGGCGGTAAGGCTGGGTTTTGCTGTTGCTTCGCACTTAAAGTCGGACATTCTTATTGCAGACGAAGTGCTTGCCGTTGGAGATATTGAATTTCAAAAAAAAGCACTTTCTAAAATGGACTCTCTTTCTTCATCCGAGGGTAGGACAATTTTGTTTGTTAGCCACAACTTGTTTGCCGTAAGAAAATTATGCAACAAGGGAGTTGTATTAGAAAAAGGTAGGCTTCTTTTTTCAGCAGATGATGTAAATGAAAGCCTTTCCTACTATATGGAAAGTAATGTGGGAAGTTCTAGCACGATTTGCTTAGAAAATGCCAAACTGGATAAAACAATGGAACTGTACGAAATATTGGTTAATGGAAGCAATGCATCGAATGTTCAATATTGTATAGGAGAAAAATTAAAAATTGAGATTAAGGGTGAAACAAAAATTGATCAACCTATCTGCTTGGAATTGATAATAAAGAATGAAATGGAGGTACCTCTTGCATATTACAACAGATTTGGACACTTTGCACATGCAAACATAGTTGAAACAGGTGATTTTTTCATAGCAGAAGAGATTGAAATTCCAAATATACTAACGGGGAAATATTTAGTAACGATTCGTATTGTCAATCCCCGTGTTGCTATATTGTTAAATTTGGATAATGCCTTTGTAATTAATGCGAAAGGGATAATTTCCATTTTCAAACAAAGTTTTTTGTATGACGATGTAGGATTTATAAAAATTGAGGGATGAGTGAAGAAGTGTTAGATCCTTTTTTTTCTATTATCATTCCGATTTATAATACTGAAGAGTATCTTCCTCGTTGCCTAGACTCTTTTTTTAGACAGTCGTTCGATTGCAATCGAATTGAAGTAGTTATAGTGAGTGATGGCTCTCCAAATGTGGATAGATGTGATGAAATTGTGTCAGCGTATACACTAGAACAAAAATTGGAAATAAAATATATAAAGCTAAAGGAAAACCGGGGCACCCACACTGCAAGAACAGTTGGTGTTCAGCAAGCGACGGGAAAATATCTTTTGTTCATAGACCCTGATGACTATTTAGAAAACGATTCGTTAAAAATTATTTATAATGACATTCAAAACAATGGCGATGTTGATTACATATGGTTTCTTTTTAAAAATCTTTATAAAAATCGGAGCTGGGACACATCTGGATTTGTCGAGAATATACATTCTCCAACTTTGCTAGAAGATATATTGACCTGCAAAGTGAACCATAATGTTGCAAATAAATGCTTTAGAACTTCATTTGCTAAAGAGGCATGGAACAAGATGGTAGATTTTTATGCCTACTACAACGAAGATTACTATCAGATGGCAATTCTTCATTATTATGCAAAAACAAAACGATTCCTAAATGAACCTTTATACGTCTATGTACAAAATGTTGGAGTTACAGGAATTGTAAAATATACAAAGGAAAAGCTAAAAAAGATTATATTGAGTATATATAATGTTGATAAATATTTAATCCTATTCTATAAAGAAAATAGATGTGACGCTTACGCAAAATTTATAGAAGAGTACTCAGAACTTCTGTATTTTCACTTTATAATGCATTGTAGCAACGTTCAAGATTTTATTGAGATTGTAAACGAAATGTTGGATAGAACATTAATTAGGCGTTTAATGTTTAAATATCTATTGGAGATAAGAAGAGATGTTGTTGCTCATAAAAATTATGAAAAATGTTTTATTTTGTTAAGGAAAATTGTAGGATATTCTACTCATCCAAAACGTGTGCCAAATGAGTCTTTATACGCACTTTTAAGCGAATGCGACTCACCCGAAAAGTTAACGAATGCTGTTGGAACAAATTTTTCGGATGATGAGGTAACAAATTTCTTTTTCGATTATATATCTTGGAGTGAAAAAAGATTATTATTTTATAAAAAACATGCTAAGTTAATATCTTTTGTAAAACCTATTTTGAGACCTTTTTGGCGCTTTTATAAATTGCTGTTTATAAAATAAGTATGTTTTCTCTTGTGAGTTTAAAATATTTTTTAGGTATGTTATACTCGTCCTTGCTCTTATTTAATTAAAACTTATTTTACAATACAATAGGTTGTTTCTATTATGTACAAACCTTTTTTTTCTATTATCATTCCTGTCTATAATACTGAAGGTACGTTACCAAGGTCATTAGATTCAATTTTGTTTCAAACTTTTGAGAGCAAAAATTTAGAAGTTGTGGTTGTAAACGATGGCTCTCCAAATGAAGACGCATGCGATAACGTAATAAATTCTTATAAAGATAGGCTAAACATAAATTATGTAGTATTTGAAGAAAATAAAGGCTTATATCTTGCAAGGAAAACTGGTGTTCAGCAAGCGACGGGAGAATATCTTTTGCATTTGGATTCTGACGACTTTATGGAAAGCAATGCTTTAAAAATACTTTATGAAGATATACAGAGTAATGGCGATGTCGATTATATCGAGTTTAATTACTACAACTTGCTAAACAGAACCAAAAGTAAAAACGTACCACTATCTTCCTACAAAATTTTGGAAGATAACGGCTTAGTATGGAGTCTCAACGATTATCACACTATTTGGAATAAATGTTTTGCTTCTATCTTTGCAAAAAGAGCTTATGAATGTATGGCAGACTTTTATTCATATTATAACGAAGACTACTATCAGATGGGAATTATTCGAACTCTTGTAAAAACTACGAGAACAATAGAGAGACCATTATTTGTATATGTGACAGATGGTGGTATTACTAAAGTTAAAAAATATGAGAAAGTAAAACTAAAAAGAATAATCTTAAGTATATACAATGTTGATAAATATTTGACTCTCTTTTATAAAGAAAATGGAAGCGATGCTTATGTAAAATTTATAGAGGAATATTCGGAGTCTTTATATATTTTTTGTATGCGACATAGCAATCCTCAAGATTTTATTGAAGTTCTAAATGAAAGGCTGGATAGAACATTAATTAGGCGTTTAATGTTTAAATATCTATTGGAGATAAAAAGAAATGTTGTTGCTCATCAAAATTATGAAAAATGTTTTATTTTGTTAAGGAAAATTGTAGGAGATTCTACTCATCCAAAATGTATGCCAAATAAGTCTCTGTGCTCACTTTTAAATGAATACGACTCTCTTGAAGAATTGACTAACGCTATTGGTAAAAAATTTACAGATGAGGAGGTAACAAATTTCTTTTTCAATTATGTATCTTGGGCTGAAGAAAGATTATTTTTTTATAAAAAACATGCTAAGCTGGTGTCTTTTATAAAAACTATTTTGAGACCTTTTTGGCGTTTTTATAAATTTGTGTTGAGAAAATGAAAAAAAGTAATTAAACATGGGCGATAAAAATTGAATAACGATCTAAAAATTTTATTTATCACTTATACTCATTCAAACGGAGGCGGGGCTGAAGCGGTTCTAACTACTTTGGTAAATCACCTGCCTAAAAGTTGGGATATCGATATACTAGAAACACTCGACTTTTCAGTGAAGAAGGAACCTATAAATCCGAATATCAATCTTTTGCCTGCATTGACAAAAAGTTATCATAAAATTATAGATCGTATGGTACGTCATATGTTCTTCTATCATCCCGAAGTTATAAAAGCATTGAGAGGGTTAGATGGATATGATGTAGTGGTTAGCTGGATGTATAGAGATGCCTCTTTTATGCTACCAGCTTTCCCAGAATGTAAAAAAATTGCGTGGTTTCATGGGATGGTGGACAATTTGTTACCAAATTGTTTACCTGAAACTCAGGACTATGCTGTTGCAGTAAAAATGCTTAAACTCCAAAAAAAAGCTTGTGCTTGTGCAGATAGAATTGTGGAAATTTCAAATAAAACAAAAGAATCTGTCTTGAGAGTGTTGCCCGAATTTTCTAATAAACTCGAAATAATTTATAATGGAGTAGATATAGAAAAAATTATTGAGCGTAGCAAAGAAAACATACAAAATGCGAATACGGAGAAAATACTAAACAAATTAACTGCAACAAATTTGCCTATATTAGTTTCTATGGGAAGTTTGGATAGTAATAAAAACTTTTCGCTTGCATTAAATGCTCTCTCTATTTTGAAACAAAGAGGCACATGTGCCTATTATCTTATTATAGGGAAGGGGCTTGTTGGAGAACTTGAAAAGCTTGAAAAGCTTACAAGTTCCTTAGAACTTAGAGATAGAGTCTTTTTTATGGGCTTCCAACAAAACCCATTAACATTATTAAAAAGTTGCAAAGTTTTGTTGGTAACCTCTTTTGAAGAAGGTTTTCCTACCGTTGTTACAGAAGCTATGACGTTAGGTATTCCGTTTGTTAGCACTCCAGTGGCTGGAGCCAGCGAAGAGCTTTGCAAGAATGAGACTTGTGGGCTGGTTGCTGGCTGGGATGCAAAAGACTATGCAGACAAAATTGAGGTGTTGTTGACAAATGAGGCTCTTTATAAAAAGATGAGCTGTGAGTGCAAAGAGCATGTTAAAAACTTTAGTGTTGACTCTTCCTTAAGCTCTTTTTACCA
>CAUTVN010000094.1:0-6060 GCA_963541705.1 uncultured Treponema sp. | reverse complement strand
ATTGTGCGTTTGGATTTTAATCTCTCTAATCAATATAAGAAAAAAAGTTATCAACCCTATGCCCGAAATTGCACAAAAGCTGGAATTGTTCGGTAGTGGAGACTTGCGCGTTACGATGGAAACAAAAAGAGATGATGAGGTAGGCTATATAGTTTCGGGCTTTAGCGGAGCGGTCGCTAGTATGAAATCTCTTATCACCACCATATACAATATGTCGGTTTTTCTAAACGAAGTTAGCGACGAGCTTTCTACCAATACTACAGAAACTGCAAGCGCTATGAACCAAATCTCGGGCAACATAGAGGGTGTGAAAACTCAGGCAGAAATGCAACAAAAAAGTGTTGGCCACACAGTTTTAACTGTAGAAGAAATGATGGGGGCAACAACGATTTTATCGCAAAGCATAGATAAACAGTCTTCGAGCATCCAGCGCTCTTCCGCCTCAACAGAAGATATGATACAAGATATATCACAAATTACAGACACATTGCAAAAAACAGACAACCTGATCATAGAACTCTCTAAAGCAACAGAAGAAGGAAAAGAAAGCATTGTCGCTTCAAACACAATTACCAAACAAATTGCAGAAGAATCTGGTAGCCTAATAGATGCATCTACGGTAATTCAGCACATAGCAAGCCAGACAAACCTTTTGGCAATGAACGCAGCAATCGAGGCAGCACATGCGGGAGAGGCAGGAAAGGGATTTGCTGTTGTGGCAGACGAAATTAGAAAGCTGGCTGAGGAATCGAATGCTCAAGGTGCTGCGATTGCAAACACTCTAAAAGAGTTTTCTACTCAACTTGAGAGTCTAAGCGATATTTCGACCAACGCAGAGCAAAAATTCGAAGTTATTTTTAATCTGGCTGGCAATGTGCAAGAGATGAGTAGCACTCTAAACGAAACTATGAAAATGCAAAAGGCAAAAAGCGCCGAAATGCTAGAAGATATAAAAACAATCACTATTGTCTCGGCAGAAGTGGCGGCAGGCTCTTCGGAAATGCTAAAAAAAGGTGACGAAATTAGAGAAGAAATGCAACATATAGACGACCTTGCAAATGTAATTTCTGGAAGTATGAGTGAGATGGCAACAGGAGCAGAACAAATAAACCAAGCAGTGCAGGGAGTAAGCGATATCAGCCGAAAAAACCAAAGAGTTATAGGTGAAATTACTGCAGAAATTCAAAAGTTCAAAATATAGTCTGATATAAGAGAGGGAACTATGGCGCTCCCTCTCTGAACTTTTCTAGAACGGGAAAGATTATTCCACGTAGATCATATAATCTCCATATCCTTCCTCTTCCATTTTTTCGTATGGAATAAAGCGCAAAGAGGCTCCATTGATGCAATACCTAAGCCCCCCCTTCTCTTTTATGCCATCTTCAAAAACATGCCCTAGATGCGTTTTATCGTCTCTTGTTTGCACTTCCACTCTTTTCATGCCGTGTGTTAGATCTTCCGTGTATTCCAACGCATCGGTTGTTATAGGACGTGTAAAACTCGGCCAGCCACAGCCTGCGTCATATTTGTCTTGAGAGGCAAAAAGGGGTCTGCCCGTTGTAACGTCAACATATATTCCTTTTTGATTGAACTTATCGTATTCGCTACTAAAAGGTTTTTCCGTATCTTTTTCTTGAGTTACACTATATTGAAGTGGGGAAAGCATCTCTTTTAGTTTGTCTTTTGCAATTGGGTTTAATTTTAGAATTCTATCCATAGGCTCATCTGCCAAAGAAAGCCTTATGTGGCAATATCCTTTTGGATTTTTATCTAAATAGTCTTGGTGATATTCTTCTGCCAAAATAAAATGGCGCAAAGGAAGTACTTCAACTGCAATAGTTCCAGATATTTTCTTTTGCATAAAGGCAAATACCCTATCAATTTTGCTCTTTTGCTTATTGTTTGTATAATAAATACCTGTTCTATATTGCCTGCCTCTATCGCCACCTTGCTGGTCGATAGAGACGGGGTCTATTATAGAAAAAAAGCGCACCAAAAGTTCTGCCAAACTTACACGATTTTCGTCGTAAACTATTTTTACAGTCTCTGCGTGGTCGCTCTCGTGCAATTCTTCGTATGTAGTACTTTCACTTTTGCCATTGGCATAGCCAGTTTTTGTCTCTACCACACCTTTAACCCTCTTAAAATAGCCTTGCACTCCCCAAAAGCATCCACCCGCAAGATAAATCTCTTTTAGAGCTCCATCCATTTCCATATCGTCCATCATAACCTCCTCCTTATTCTCTTCTTTTTCTTTTGCACAAGATGAAAAACAGAATAAAATGCACAATATACAAAAACATATCTTTTTTGTTTTCATCGCTACCTCCAAAAAACATATGGTTTAGTGAAATTTTCGTCTCTTTTGCACAGGTCTTTTTTTATTAAAAGTTTGTCTATCTCTAAAGTCAACCTCTTCTCCTTTATCGATGTGAATATGTGGCATACGTTTATTATTTTTTGACATTTTGCACGCCATAAGAGCTAGTTTGTTTGGAAGAGAGGAAAGAGAGAATTTGTCTTTAACTTCTATTGCATCAACAAAATGTTGTGGTATAGAAAGAGAAGAGCTTAAAAGCTCTGCAATCTTCTTTTTTGTAGCTCCTTCGCGCCTGCCCCATCCTATAAAAATGCGTGTGTCATTTTTTGATTCTGCCCTGTTTCTACTCTCTCCTTTTCCCCTATCTTTCTCTCTATATAGAGGCTTGATATTTTGATATTGGGATGGGGATAGGGCTCTCTCGTAGTGAATAGCTAGCATAGAAATTAGAACATCTTCTGCACTGCCATATTCAAGAAGTTTTTGTGCGAATGCTACAAAGTTTTGGTCACAATCTTCTTGTAGCGAAGCCTCTACTCGTTCGCAAAGAGAAAAGAGAAGACGCTTCCTCTTTTTTTCTATTACTTCTTTTATGGAAGGAATCCGTCCCTCTTTTATTTCATAACCGGTTGTCCTCATAATATATTCCATGCGTCGTCTCTCGTTCGGACGAGCAAAACTTATGGCGACTCCTTTTTTTCCAGCCCTGCCTGTTCTGCCAATGCGATGGGTATATATTGCACTATCAAAAGGCAGAGCGTAGTTTACAACATAGCCTATTGAATCTATGTCTATTCCCCTCGCAGCCACATCTGTTGCAACAAGAAGCTTTATTGATTTTTTTTTGAATCTCTCTAGGATTTTCTCTCTAATTGTTTGGGGAATGTCGCCGTGAAGAGCGCAAGCGTCGTAGCCTCGCTCTTCTAAGGCTTTTGCCACATCTTCTGTATCTAGTTTTGTCTGACAAAATATTAATGCATAAAAGTCCATCTCTGAGTCTATTAGGCGAGAGAGCGCTTCGATTTTATCTTTTTCTTGCAAAACATAGAAAAGCTGCTCTTGCAACACAACAGCCATCTCTTCGCTTCTCTCTTCGATAATTTCGTAATTTGGCATAAAAGTGCTAGCAATTTCTAAAATGGGTTTTGGCATAGTGGCAGAAAACATCAATATGCGTGCTTCTTTATTTGCAAGAGAAAAGATTTTTTGTATATCTTCTAAAAAGCCCATATTTAACATTTCGTCTGCTTCATCTAAAATAAAATACTTAATTTGCGAAATATCGAGGGAGCCTCTTTCAAGATGGTCAATGACTCTTCCCGGCGTTCCGACAACAATTTGAACGCCTTCCTTTAGCGCTTTTAGCTGAGAGACCATAGAAGCCCCGCCATAGACTGTTGCAACTTTTGGAAAAGAGGAAAGAACAAAAGACGAAGTCTCTTCCGCCACTTGCAAAGCAAGCTCCCTCGTGGGCACTAAGATGAGGGCTTCTACCATATCGCTTTTTTCTTTTATTTTCTGAATGATTGGCAGAGCGAATGCTGCAGTTTTTCCTGTTCCTGTTCTCGCTTTTGCAATTAAATTAACATCACAAGACAAAAGGCGAGGAATGGTCAGCTCTTGAATTGGCGTAGGCTCTTCAAAACCTTTTTTTTCTATTGCCTTTAATATGCGCTCTTCTAAATTTAGTTCTCTAAATGTTTTCATATATCTCCTTAAAGTCTGTAGGGGGAAATAAAATAGGAGGTTAAGATTTTAGCAAAAAATGTAGCATTTATGATAGAGGGCATATTAAAGGCGAAAATTCAGCCCATAAACATAAATATACGTGGCGTCTTCACATTTTATAAAATTATATATAGAATGCACACCTATTATGATGAATATATTTAATGCTCTAAAAGATATAGGGCAACTAGAAAACAATCTTTCACAAATGAAGGATAAACTAAAGGAAGTGGAAGTAGAGGGAGCATCGGGCGGTGGATTGGTAAAAGTAAAGATGAATGGAAATTTTTCACTAATTTCTTTAACGCTCGACCCAATAGTGGTCAATGCTAGCGATATAAAAATGCTGGAAGACTTAATTGTTGCAGCTCATTGCGACGCTGTACAAAAAATACAAGAAAAGCTCTCTGAAACAATCATGCCAATGGCTACGGGACTTATGAGGCAATGAGCGTTTTAGACGATATAATATCGCAATTTTCTATGCTACCGGGCATTGGAAAAAAAAGTGCGGCACGAATTGTTTATCATCTCTTAAAAGCCTCTCCACAATACTCTGAGCGTCTTGCAACTTTGTTGAAAGATTTACACGAAAAAGTGAGGTATTGCTCTGTGTGTGGCTCCTTTAGCGAGGGGGGGGTGTGTGAAGTTTGCTTAGATGGGGCAAGAGATAGGACAATTGTCTGCGTAGTGGAAGAAGCACAAGATGTGAATACGTTTTTGTCTTTGCCTGAATATACAGGCCTTTTCCATGTTTTAGGAGGAGCTATATCACCACTTAACGGGATGGGGCCTGAAAAGCTTAACATAGATTCGCTTATAAAAAGAGTGAAAGAAGGGGGAATAAAAGAGGTGATCTTGGCTACGAACCCGACTTTGGAAGGAGACACAACGGCATTGTATATTCAAAATCTCTTAAAAGATGAAGATGTTAGGACTACGCGTCTTGCTTTTGGGCTCCCTGTCGGGGGAGATTTAGAGTATGTAGATAGGCAGACTCTATCTCGAAGTTTGAATGGGCGACTAAAGTTTTAAATAAAGATTTGTGGATTTAATAATATGGATACGTTACATCTCTACCTCACATTAGAGATGGGTTTTAAGGGTATTTAATAAAGATGAAGTTTAAATTTGCAGACGAAGCAAAATTACGAGTTTCTTCAGGTCGCGGAGGAAATGGTTGCATAGCTTTTAGAAGGGAAAAATATGTGCCAAATGGAGGACCTGCAGGTGGAGATGGTGGCAAAGGTGGAGATGTTGTTTTTGTAATCAAACAAAACATGAGAGGACTCACTCATTTGCGCACAAAGACTGTATATAAGGCTAAAAATGGTGGGGAGGGAATGGGAAAAAAGCGATATGGAAAGAAGGGCGACGACGTTATTATTCCGATTCCTCCATTTTGCATAATTAAAGATGCCAATACAGGAGCAGTGTTGCACGACTTTGGAGAGGCAGAGGCAGGGGAATTTGTATTTTTAAAAGGTGGCAACGGAGGCTGGGGAAATTGTCATTTTAAAAAAGCTTCGTTGCAAGCGCCCCGAATCGCACTAAAAGGCGAAGAAGGAGTGGAAAAAGAAATTATTGTAGAACTAAACATAGTGGCAGATATTGGGCTTGTAGGCTTTCCAAACGCGGGTAAGTCATCGCTAATCAATTATTTTACTAACGCTAGGGCTCGCGTAGCAGACTATCCTTTCACTACTAAGGTACCAAATCTCGGTGTCTTGCGACTAGAAGATGGAGGCGATATCGTTCTCCTAGACATTCCAGGTCTTTTAGAAGGAGCGGGAGAAGGAGTAGGTTTGGGTTTGAAGTTTTTAAAGCACATTGTGCGCACTGTTGCAATTGCTTTCTTAATTGACCTCTCAAGCGATAACTACCTTGTAGCATATCAAACTCTATGCAAAGAGCTAGGAACTTTTTCTACTGAATTGCCAAAAAAGCATCATATTATTATAGGTACAAAGTTAGACTTGCCCAATACCAAAGAAAGACTTTTAGAACTACAA
>CAUTVN010000093.1:0-6143 GCA_963541705.1 uncultured Treponema sp. | reverse complement strand
GATGAAAAAACCTGTCGCGAGTCTCCTCACCTCGAAAGCTACAAGGCAAAAGGTCTTGAAGTGCTAATTATGGCAGAAGATATTGATGACATAGTAATTCCTATGTTGGGCAAATATAAAGACTTTGAGCTAAAGGCTGCAAATAGATTGGGCTCAGACGATGAGCTCGCATCTGAAGAAGAGAAGAAAGAGGCAAAGGAAAAAGAAGAGGCGCTAAAGCCATTGCTCGAAAAGGTGAAGGAGGCTTTGGGTGATGAGGTGAAAGAAGTTCGCTTTTCAAAGAGACTTTTTGACTCTCCTTCTTGCATTGTTGTAGACGAAAAAGATCCAAGTTTGCAAATGGAGAGAATGATGCGCGCAATGGGCAGGCAAGACTACGAAACGTCTAAACCAATATTAGAAATTAATGGAGAGCATAAAATCTTAAAAGCAATAGGAGAGAGTAGCGACAAAGACTTTATAAGCGATGCCTCTCATGTTCTTTTAACTCAAGCCCTTTTGGCAGAAAAAAGAGAAATAAAAGAGCCGATGGACTTTATTAGGCGCTTAAATAGATTGGTCGAAAAAGGACTTTAGGGGTAAGTAAAAAATATTTTTGCTTCCAAAATTTTTGTAAAGCGCCTTAGAGGTATGGTGGTTAGCCCTTTTAGGCGCTTGTTTTTTTGTAAATTCCATCAATCTTTGTTTGTCTTTTGTCGATTAAGTATAGGTTCATGTTGACTATTAGAAAAAATATTATCACATTTACTGTGCTATTCTTTGCACTAACTATTCCTCTTTTTTCTGAGCAATTTAGGTTCAAATTTAGTGTGGGAGATGAACAAAAAATTTCCTCTGTAGTAAATGAAGATGTTTATGTTGACGGAGTCTTTTCACATTCGTCAGAAATTGTGAATAGAATTGTTGCGCGTGTTGTTCAAACAAAAGAGGAAGATGATAATTCTCGAGCCAGTGCTTTTTATTCTTGCACGTTTATGACAAGCGAAAAGACAAAAGATGGCAATTTTAGTTGGGGGCGTGAATATTCTTCTCTTTTTTGGCAAGATGATTTGGGGCGCTATTCAATTGGAGATCAATATTTTATGCCAATTGTCAGAAATGTGCCTACCTTTCCCGAAGGTGATGTAAAGCTTTTTTCTACGTGGGTTTCGGAGGCTTCCGAAGCCTACGATTTTTCTAATACTTTCGGAATATCAAAGCCCGTCATCTCTCCTTTTGAAGTCTCTTATAAATATTCAAAAAAAGAAAAAAAAAGAGATAAAATACTTCATATAATAGAAGCAGAATATGAGAAGAGCTACCAAGTACCAAACAACATTATACGCTCCCACGTGCAAAAAAAGAGCGCCATCTGGCCAATTGAGGCACATGTGAGATCTAGACAAAAAATTGCTTTTGATGTGGAGAGGGGAAATGTAAATTATTACGACGAAACATTTAGCATTACTTTAATCTTAAACAATGGTAGTCGTGTGGAATACAATGGCACGTCCCATGCAGAGCTTGAAGAAATTTTGAGAGTGGAAAAAGAAGAAAACAACGAGAAAATAAAAGAGAATATTGAAAAACTAAATTTGGACAATACATCGGTAGAAAAAACAGAAAAAGGGCTAAAAATTATAATAGAAAATATTCGTTTTGGGGTGAACTCTGCCGTTTTGCAAGAGAGCGAAAAAGAAAAATTGTCGTCTATAGCAGAAATTCTTAAAAAATATGGCTCAGGTGATATTTTGATAGAGGGGCATACAGTGTTTTCTGGTACCATAGAACAGCAAAAGGAGCTTTCTGAACAAAGAGCGAAAGTTGTCGCCGACTACTTAATTAAGATGGGCGTTAGAGACGAAAAGCATATATTCACACGTGGCTTAGCAGGAAATTTCCCCATAGTGCCAAACACAACAGAAGAAAACAAGGCGAGAAATAGGCGTGTAGAAATTATAATTATGGATTAAAGGGACACTATTTTCTTTGCATTTTATTGGTAGATTGCAAAGATTGATAGTATATGTTAGTATCGGTTTAGTATGTGTATGTTTTGGATGTGCACATATTTTAAGAAAAAAATTAAGGAGAGAATATGGCGAAAATGCAAGCACCTGTAGCGAAGAGGATTGAAGAGGACTTGTCTAAGTTTGGAAAAAAGAGAATTGACCCATACTTTTGGCTAAAAGACAAAAAGAATGCTGAGGTTATAGAGTATATAAACGCAGAGAATGCATATAAAGATAGCATAATGGAAGATACAAAAGATATTCAAAATGTGCTATACAAAGAAATGGTTGCAAGAATAAAAGAAGATGACGAAAGCTATCCAACATATAATAATGGCTACTATTATTATAATCGTACAGAAAAAGGCAAACAATATCGCATCTATTGCCGAAAAAAGACTTTAGACGGAAAAGAAGAGGTAATCTTCGATGTGAACCGCATGGCAGAAGGCAAAAATGCTTTTATTTTTGCGGAATATGTAGTGAGCCCAGACAATAAAAAGGCAGCATATTTTTATAATGAAACAGGCTCTTACGCAGAGTTTACGCTCAAGTTTATTTCACTAGAAACTGGCAAAGAGATTGGCTTTAGTCAAGACGGAGTGGGGAGCGTTGAGTGGGCGTCGGATTCAGAGCATGTGTTTTATACAGAAATTGACGATACATTGCGAAGCTCTAAGTTTTATTCTAGGAGCTTGGACGGCTCAGATTGCAAACTTTTATACGAAGAAAAAGATGAGAAGTTTAGGATTGCTTGCTATTCATCATATTATGAAAAGGGTAAAAAACATATTGTTTTGTTGAGTGGAAGTTCTACAACATCCGAGACTATGATGATAAAAGATGCCAAGTATGGCTCGTCGCTAGAAGTTTTCTATCCAAGAGTTCATCATTTTGACTATGTAGTAATTGCATACCATGACTATTTTTATGTTAAATGTAAGGATGATGATAACCTAAATGGTTATGTGTGCAAAGTTCAAGCGAAGGATATAAAAGACAAAAGTAGGTGGGAAGTGGTTGTTCCTACAAATAAAAATGAGAAGATTGAAGGGATTAGTTGCATAGAAGGATATTTAATAATAGAAAAGAGAGTGAATGGTCTCGTTCAAATTTCTGTTTTGGGTATAGAAAAAGAAGAAAAACAAGAAATTACCTTCCCAGAGCCTGTATATAGCGCCTATTTTATGGGCAATCCTGAGTTTGAAACTACTACTTTTAGGTATAACTATAGCTCACTAAACCGACCAAACACTCTTTATGAATATGACGTAAAGACAAAAAAGACGACAAAACTAAAGGAGCAAGAGATTCCTTGTGGGTTTAATCCTGAAGACTATGTTGTGGAGAGAGTATGGGCAGAGGCAAAAGACGGCGTAAAAGTTCCTATGGCAGTGGTATATAAAAAAGGAGTGAAGAAAGACGGTTCTGCACCTGCTTTCTTGTATTCTTATGGAAGTTATGGCGCGAGTAGCGATGTCTATTTTTCTATTGCAAGCTTTAATCTAATCGATAGGGGCTTTGTCTATGCAATTGCGCAAATTAGAGGTGGTTCGGACTTAGGCGAGCAATGGTATGAAGACGGAAAACTCTTAAAGAAAAAGAACACATTTACAGACTTTATAGCATGTGCGGAAAAGTTGATTAGTGATGGATATACCTCAAGCGACAAGCTTTGCATAGAGGGGGGGAGTGCAGGTGGCTTATTGATGGGTGCTGTTACCAACATGGCGCCACATCTTTTTAAGGCTGTTGTGGCTGCTGTTCCTTTTGTAGACGTGGTAAGCACGATGCTAGACGATAGTTTGCCACTGACCACTGGCGAGTATGAAGAGTGGGGCAATCCTAATGAAGAAGAATATTTTAACTATATGCTTTCTTATTCCCCATATGACAATATAGAAGCAAAAGATTATCCAAACATGTTGGTTACGGGTGGAATTAATGATTCGCAAGTGCTTTTTCATGAGCCTACAAAGTATGTGGCAAAGCTTCGCTCGCTTAAGACCGACAATAACATATTAATTTTGCACATGAATATGGACTCAGGTCATGGAGGGGCGACGGGTAGGTATGAATATCTAAAAGATACAGCATTTCAACATGCTTTCTTTTTGAAATGTCTTAATATGTTAAAGTAATCGTTTTGTTATAAAACTTTTTTTGGAGCGCCTTAAAGGTATCGTTTATACTTTTAAGGCGCTTTTATTTTTTTATAAATGGCACATGTTTGTTAAATACTTGTAAAAACGCTATGGTTTTATGCTTTATAAAGAGGTGAGTCCCATCTGTTTTAACACATCTATAATATTTGCCAAAAGCGTGTTCACCTTCACCACCTCTTCTTGAAATTTTTTGTTTGAACCGCCTTGTATACTAGACCAATTGGTGAGTACGATATGAGTAGTCTCACTTCCTGCTATAGACGAAAGTAGGGAGTGTATGGAATTTAGCGCTTCAAACAGTTTGTCGGCAATTCTTTTCATATCGTTTTCTATATTCTTTATTAAGCTTTCAAGTTGGTTCTTTGTTTTTATTGTGAGCGCTCCATTTTGAATTATAGAATTAAAAGATGAGCCTATAACACTTTGCGGAGAAAGCTCATTTTCAAACTCTTCTAATTCCTGGTCACCTTGGGAGAGTATTGTATATGTATTTGAAAACGAAGAAAGAACATCGCTTCTATAAAAAGTACCTTCTGCCAAAATAGTTTTTAGAACTCCCTCTACTTTTTCACGATATATAGTTTCAAAGAATGTTTTAAAAAACTGAATTAGTGCTTCATTTTTTAAAAGTGATTGACCCAAAAGAGGCACCCATGGTCTGTTTTTTAAAACTTGCAATTCTTCCTTACCAGTAATTTCTAGCATTTTTTTAGTTAGACTTAGTTTTTGCACATCAGACATCCATTCTGTCCATCTTTGCAAAAAGAAGTCTTTCCAAGCATGTTTAAAGTATAAAAACCAATCTTCTCCTGCTCTAAATTCTATTGGAGTCCAAGTAACATCTTGTTTTATATATTTTACGATTTTTTTTATGGGTATGTTTTTTGTAAATTCCTCGATATAGGAAATGGCTAGCATAGCGTCTTCAATAAACTTACTTGCATTTTTCTCAACTTCAGACTCATCTTGTTTAATTTGTGTTGAACTATCTAGTGGTATTTCACCTTTTTGTTGCAATAAAAACAGTGTTTGCAACATTGGGGTAGGGATATTTTTTGAAGATGCTAATATCGAAGCTAGAAGCTCAATTTCGTTTTGGATAGTCAAAAAAGAACAAGTATTAGAAGAGTTTTGTATAGAAAATTTTGCAAGCACTTTATCTAGCGAAAAGTCACAAAAAGTACGCATCCACTCTATTGCTTGCGAAATCTGATACATCTGTGTTTTTGTATTTACATCCAAGGCTGCAGTTAGGCGTTCAATTTCTTTTAGAATTGCATTTTTTTTTGTAGGTAAAGTATTTTCATCATTTTCTTCAAAATGTGAAGATACTTTTATAAGTTTTTCATATAGTTCGGGAGAAAAGAACGAAACTAGCAACATATAAAAGTTGCTTTTTTCTGTATTGTAGCACTCAAGAGCAGAGCAAAAAAAGGCGTGTGTTTTTTGTAATTTTAGAAGAGAGCCGTAAAACTTCTCTGTATACAATTGCTTTGATACATCAATATACTCTCCCGCTTCAAGCTTTAAGGAACGTCCAATCCTTTTTATAAGCTCCCTTTGGTATAAAGTTTCTACAGGGATAGAATTGATTAAAGATAAAAACTTAAGCCATAACTTCAATAAAATGGATTCTTTTTCAAAAATGACTGGAAGGGGAGTTTTCCCTTTTTCCTCCAGATCTAATGGTGAGTCAACTTTTTCTTTTTGAATTGTCTGCATAGAAGAGCTAATTTTAGCAAGTAGATCTTTAGTCTCGTCTTTAGACAGCGTAGCTACAAGACTTTCAAATGTAGATGGTTTCTCTTCCATAACAATTTCTTAAAACAATATTTTGAAGACGGTCCCTACGGGAATCGAACCCGTCTTTTAAGATTGAGAATCTCACGTCCTAACCAATAGACGAAGGGACCAAAAGTCAACACAGGAGGCATTCCCCAGGGAGGATTCGAACCCCCACAAGCAGAACCAGAATCTGCGGTGCTAC
>CAUTVN010000092.1:0-6163 GCA_963541705.1 uncultured Treponema sp. | reverse complement strand
GCCAAAGGAGTAGCATTATGATCATTAATCACAACATGAGCGCTATGTTTTCTCAAAGAACACTTGGAAACACAAACATTCGCACACAGAAAAACATAGAAAAGCTTTCTTCAGGCTTGCGAATTAACCGTGCAGGCGATGATGCTTCCGGTTTAGCAGTGTCTGAAAAGATGAGAGCCCAAATTAGGGGTTTGAATCAAGCAAGTGCAAACGCACAAAACGGTATATCTTTCATTCAGGTAGCAGAAGCATACTTGCAAGAAACTACTGATGTAGTTCAACGCCTTAGGGAATTGAGTGTTCAATCTTCCAACGGTATCTACACTGCTGAAGACCGCCTCTACATGCAAGTTGAAGTTTCTCAGTTGGTAGCAGAAGTTGATAGGATTGCAAGCCATGCTCAGTTCAATGGTATGAACATGCTAACAGGAAGATTCGCAAGAGAGTCTGGAGAGAACACAGTAACAGCTTCTATGTGGTTCCACATTGGTGCAAATATGGACCAGAGAACAAGAGCTTACATCAGCACAATGACCGCTGCAGCTCTTGGAGTGAGAAACGTAGGAGATGAGCAAATTCTTTCCATCGAAAACCCTGAGACAGCCAACCGTGCAATTGGTGTTCTTGACGAAGCAATCAAGAAAATCAATAAGCAAAGAGCTGACCTCGGAGCTTATCAAAATAGACTCGAGCTCACTGTTGTAGGCGTTGACATTGCAGCAGAAAACTTCCAAGCATCTGAATCCCGCATTAGGGACATTGACATGGCTAAGGAAATGGTTGACTACACAAGAAACCAAATCCTCACACAGTCTGGAACAGCTATGTTGGCACAGGCAAATCAGACAACACAGAGCGTCTTGAGCTTGCTTAGGTAGTTTTACGCTCAAATTGCGATTGTGGTGTGTTATCTTATGGGGTGTGCTCGCATCCCATAAAGGCAACACACCATTTTTTTTATCTACTCTAGTTAGCATCTAGCGGGGCTATTAAAATTAGGATTCGCCCCTACCTTTTTCGGTTATATTAAAGTTTTTATAGAACAGCTCTAAGACCTATGCCCCCCCTTGGTGCATAGTACGCGTGGAAAGGACTCCCCAAGTGGAAGCCAATGCCTGGAGAGAAGTCTAAAAACAGGTTGAATTTTGGAGCTGAAGGAAAGAAGAACTCCCATCGGATATCAAAATATACTGTCAGATATGGATGAAACCCGGAAAAAAATCCTGCAGTAAAAGACGCTCCTCCGCCAATTTCTAATGGGCATCCTGCCCCGTTAATGCTAGGCTCGAAAATAGTCCTAAGATAGCCTAGTGCAATATCTCCTGCAATGTATCTCCCATAATACCCACCAACAACACCCGGGAAAATAGCAACTGTTAAGTCAATCTGGTCAACTTGCGTAAAATTATGCGAAAAAGACAATCCTATAGGCACACCAATAATACCACCAAGTTTGTTTGTGCCACTACCATTACCTACTCCACCAGCTCCTCCATTTCCAGCAGCAAAAACACTAGCTGAAAATAAAGATGCAAACAAAATAATGAACCCCAATCTTTTCATAACACCTCCAAAGATTTTAAGAAAATAATAGAAAACCTTATTGTTTCATAAATTAACGCTTTTGACAAGGAGGAGATAAAAATGCCTAGCAGAAGCTAGGCACTAAAAAATGAAAAATGTTTTTGGAAAAATTATCTATTTTTTCAATAGTGAAGTAGTATTACTAGTCTCTTTTTTCTTAAAGTTGATCTTGTTAAAAAGAATTGAGTTATGGATGTTTTTCGAAAAAGGATATTCTTTCTCTATGGCCCCATAAGGGCATGCCTTTACACACTCATCGCATCTTATGCAGTCCACACTATTTGGAACACGATATACTGGTATATCCATTTTACACACTTTTTGACACCTGTTGCACAACACACATTTATCATTTATCTTAAATCTATAAAGGCTAAATGGATTGAAAAGTCCCAACAAGGCTCCAAGAGGACATATATACCTACAGAAAAGCCTATATATGAACATACACGACACACTTACCACAATAAAGATTGTGAGTTTGTTTGCAAACAGATGATGTAAAAGTGGCAATATTTGTCTTTGCTCATATGAGCGCATAAAATAGTCATACACTATATGTGGCAAAGCTCCAACTAATATCCCTTGCGGGCACACATACTTACAGAAAAACGGATATGCATACTTGCCCAAAAACAGATATGGCATTAAAAATGGCAAAATTAACACAGCAACCAGCAAAAAAACAAACTTTAGCCATCGCAAAACAGCATTTACTTTGGGAGGTACCTTAATCTTTTTGCAGGGAATTTTATCTAATAAATCTTGATAAAGCCCAAAAGGACACATATATCCACAAAACCACCTTCCCATTGCCATAGCAAAAAGAGCCGTAAGACCCAGAACATAATAGGGAAGATGAAAGCGATACGGTGGCTTCATTCTACTACCATTTATAGTTGCCTGTATAGAGCCTATAGGACAACCAGAAATAGCACCAGGACAGGAATAGCAATTCAAAACGGGAAAGCACACTTTTTTTATGCTTCCCTGATATAGAGCTCCTTTGAAAAATCCACCTATATTCGCATTTGTAACAAAAAAACCCAGCGCCTGAATATAGTGGCGCATAGGGTTTAGTACTTTATTTTTTTTCTTAGACTTACCCAAGTCCTATACACTCCATTCATATATAAATAGCCTTGGTAAAAACACTCCTAACTTGACCGTCCATAATTCCATAAGTTATAGCAAGCAAGGCTAAACTAATAATGCCAATTCTTAAGAGATTTAATGTTCTTTGCCTCATTATTTCTTTACTTTTTCCAATGCTTCATCTAAAAGCGCTGCAAACTGCTCTTCGCTTCTTCCACCAATAACGATGCTACCAACCACATTTCCATTTTTGTCAAAAAATAAAGTGGTAGGATAGGCTTGAATATGGGCATATATAGATTGCAAGGAGTTGTTCTTTCTCAACACTAAAAATTCACACTTTGCGTCTTCTATTATTTCCTTAGCCTCTTCCAGAGCTGAATCATCTTCATCTGTAACGTCAGAACAAATGGCAATTACTTGTGCACCTTTTGCTCTATATTTTCGCTCTAATTCTCCGATATACGGCAACTCTGCTCTGCAAGGTGCGCACCAAGTAGCCCATATATTCACCATAGTGATGTCAGCTTTTTTCAATACTTCGCTTGTTACCTCGTTTCCAGCCAAATCTTGTGTCTTAAACTTTAGCCCCTGAATCTCTTGTAAAGAAGCTTTTTTAGGAACTGGTTTGCCAGCTTTTGCTCCCTTCTTTACCTCTTTTGCAACCTGCATAAGAGCTTTACAGTCTTTTTTCTCTTCTTCAGTAAGAGCAGATAAATTGCCCTCACTATATATAGCTATTGCTTGAGTAAACTCTGCATTCTTTTCCAACACAGTTATATCGTCGGCCCCAAGTATTTTCTCTATTGTGTTTTCCTGTGTGATTAATGGAGAGCGCAAAACTGCCAAAATAAACATATCCTGAATTCCCGGTTGAACCTCTTTTTCTATTTTAGCTCCCTTTTCATCGTTGCTTAAAGAGTCATCTGCTATAATATCGTCAAAAGCTTTATTGGTACCATCGGAAATGTAGCTATAAAGATAGCCATTATAGATTGGGTCTTCGTCATTTTCTTCATCTCCCATAGTGCTTACAATAACATTGTCTTTTTTGTCTGAAATCTCTTTTGGTATACGTACCTTAAAACCTATTTCCTTAAAATACTTCCAGTTGTCATTCTTTTCTTCTTCAGTTAGCGCTAAAGATGCATCGCCTTTAGAGCCGTCTCCTTTTTTGTCACAAGCGACAAACAAACCAACAATTACAAATAAAACAGTCAAAAACTTAATTAAATTTCTCATTGTAAAATACACCTCATCACATCCTCCCGCATTTTTAAGCACTACAAGACCAGGATTAAAAGTACACAAAAAGCAGGAGGAAATACCAAAACAGCGTGAAACATATTACTTTTCAAAAAAAAAAACAAGGCTTCTGTTTTTATTTAATTTAAGTTTTGAACCTTGAAACTTCCAAGGCTAAGTTATTTATGGAAGTTTTATTTTTTTGACTAATCTCTGCCACCTCTTGTACTGCATTGCTAATTTGCGTAGCTCCTGCCGCCATTTCGTTCATGCTATCGGTAATTACCCGTGTGAGCCCATCAAGTTTTTCCATTTCTTTTGCAACACCTTCACTGCCTGTAAGCATTTCAGAAGAGCCCATCTGCACTTCGTTTGTTACTTGATTTATGTCTTTTATAGCTGTCAAAACCTCTCGACTTCCATTCTCTTGCTCTCTCATAGCCTCTGTAAGTCTCGCACTCATTTCACGCACTTGTTCTGAAAGTGAGAAAATTGCATTAAACTTATTTTCTACCACTTTAGAGGAGCTAGAAAGCCCTTCAATTTCTCCCGAAAGAGTCTTTAGCGTTGCTGTAATAGTTTTGCCTTGTGTTGCAGAATCTTCTGCAAGTTTTCTAATTTCGTCTGCCACAACTGCAAAACCTTTGCCCGCTTCCCCTGCATGAGCTGCCTCAATCGCTGCATTCATTGCAAGTAAGTTAGTTTGTGAGGCTATATGTTGGATGACATTTGAGGCCTCCATAAGAGAGCCAGACTCTTCTGCAATCTTTTGTGTTACAGCATGGGATCTTGCCAGAGTATCTTTGCCGTCTTTTGTGGCATTTCCGAGTTCCTTGATGAGTCCATCACTTTTTTCCAAAGTACTGGTTATGCTAGAAATATTTGCAACCATTTCTTCTATGGAGGATGAAGACTGAGAGACTGATGCTGCCTGGCTTTCTATGCTTGAGTTAAGCTGTCTAATTGTGCGAATAATTTCTTCTATGGTAGAAGCAGTTTCTGTAACACTTGCAGCTTGTGTTAGAGACTGACCTTTCATACTTTCAATATTGGAGCTAATTTCGTGCACGCTACTGGCTGTTTCTGTCATGTTGCTTGCAAGTTCTGAGCCAATAGTTTCCATATGCTGTGCATTATTTCCCACAGACTTAATGGATGAGCCTATTTTTTCAATAGTTTCGTTAAAATATAAGGCGAGGTCGGTGACCTCATCGTTCCCACGCAAAGGTAGTCTTACAGTTAAGTCTCCATCTCCCATTGCAATTCCTTGCAAGACGTTCACTGTGTTTTTTATAGGCTTTACAATCCTTAAAGCAACCAAATAAATAATGACCAACACTACAGCCAAAACCGCGCCACCGATCAAATACATAGAAACACGTAATGTCTCGATAATTCCTAAAAATTCACCTATTGGTGCTTTGATTATAGGCGTCCATCTAGTGCTTTCTACGGTAGAATAGGAAGCAATATAAGAGATGCCCTGGTATGTATAGTATCCAACCTCAGTCTGTTTAGTATTTATTGCATGCTCTATAAATGTTGCAGTAGTGGCAAGAGACGCATCGCTTTTTCCTTCGTTTATGAGATTTGCCATTTTTTCTACATTCTCATGGTTTTTGTGTGCAACGATCGTCCCTTCTGTATCTACTATATAGCACTCTCCAGTCTCTCCCACAACAATATCATCTATCATATCCGTCAGATATAATCCTTCCGTAAATGCTACAAGAGTTGCCATAACTTGCCTATTTTCGTCGTATACCGGCACTGTAAATACCACAACAAATCTGTTGTATATAGGGGATAAGAAAGGCTCCGAAACAGATTTCTCTCCCTTATATTTTTTTAGCCATTTAACGCCTGAAACATCTTTCGATGTTCCATCGCTTAAATAAACACGATTTTGTCTATCCATTATATTGAATTCTACAATATCTTTGTTAAAAGATGCCTCTTTGTCTAATAGTCTTGTTTTTTCTAAAAAAGAGATATCTTTGTCTCTCATAATTGGCATTCTAGCCACACCTTCCAAAAACTGCCAAAAAGACTGCAAACGCCCTTCAATAATTTCTGCTGTATCAGTTGCCTTATCTACTAAGTGAGTTTCTATCTTTTCCATTGCAGCCTTCTTGGAAAGAGTTACTGCTAAAAGTCCCAAAGTAATAATCGCTATCGAAATTAAAAGTCCAAAAATTAAAAGCAACTTAAAGCGAATAGAAAACCGTTTTTTTTTTAC
>CAUTVN010000091.1:0-6179 GCA_963541705.1 uncultured Treponema sp. | reverse complement strand
CCTAGAAGATGATGCACGCTTTATCGACTGGAGAGTGAGTGCCCGTACATCTTTGCCATATATAAAAACTTACCAAGAAAATAAAGCCCTAAATCTCTTTTTGTGTGTAGACCTCTCGAAATCTCTAGAGTCTTCCAACAAAGGAATGAGCCTTAAAAGTTTTGCAAAGGATTTGAGCTTTATTTTTAGCACCATCGCATTGAAAGGAAATATACCAATAGGTAGTGTGGTTTTTGGAGGCGATGAGATGGGAACGTTTGCACCTTCCACCTCCAAAAGTTCAATTTTTAATATGTTAAAATATATGGAAAGAAATACTCAAAAAGTTGGCACTCCTCTAGTAGATGCCATAAAAAAAACTTATTCCGTCCTATCTACACGATCTCTAATTTTTATAATTTCAGATTTTAATGTTGCATCTTACAAAACAGCCCTTTCAAAACTCTCTTTAAAACACGACGTTGTAGCAATAAAGCTAGTTCACGAACCCTTTTATAAGTTGCCTGAAATTGGCAGCATCGAATTTAGCGATTTTGAATCTTCCTTTTCAGAAATATTGCCTACGTCTTCTAAGTCTTTTATAAAAAAAAGAAAAGAGCAATACCTTGAAGAGGTGAATAAATGGAAAGAAGAGTGCATCAAAGCCTCTGCCACTCCTCTCTTATTGGACATATCTTTAGCGCCTCTAAAAACTCTATGTGCTTTTTTTTCCACATATAACAATGCAAAACGGAGAGCGTAATGCACCTTATTCCAGATAAGTTCTTTGTGGGAGACGAAGTAGAATTATATTATTTACTAAACGATTTTGAAACTACATCCTGCAAGTCTTTTAATATCGAAAAGATTGAAAAAACCGACGACGTAACAATAAAATCTATATGTTTGGTAAGCAAAGAAAATAAAAACTATCTTTTAATTAAATTTGTGCCTTGGAAGTCGGGACAGCTCATCCTTCCTTCTTTGGAGGGTTTAGGGCTCAAACTGACATTACCACCAATTAACGTATCTTCCACTTTAGAACTAGAGGGGCTAACAACTTCTACACTGCAAGAAGTGCGCCCGCCCATATTGCAAGACGGCACAATCTATCTCCTCTATAGATATATTGCCTTTTTTCTGCTCGCAACCTTCATTCTATCTCTGTCTTTTGTATTTTTTAAAAAAAGGGGAAAGTCTTTTCTAAATTTTATTTTGCAAAAATATGCAATCTCTCTTTTTTACATAAAACTGATCTTTTTAAAAAATAGATGGAAACATGTTGAAATAGAAAATGAACTAGACGTCAAGTCATGGCTAAAACAATATGAAATGCAATTAAAAAACTTTCTTTTTTCTATTTATAAAATTAAAAATCCAATTCTCTCTCATGCTCTAACATATAGCGAAATAGAGGAAAAGATAGAAAATACGTACAATGCTTCCAAAGATAAAATGGAGCTTTTGCATTCTATTTTTGAAGTGATTAAACAACTTAGATTTTCAAATGTAAAGAAAAGTAAAAAACATATTCAAAAAAACTTGCTCACCCCATCTTTTAATTTAATTAAATTATACAAGGGTAAGATATGATTTTTTTCTTAAATAGTCACTACCTATTTTTGTTGCTAATTTTTCCACTCTTTTTCATATTAAAGTATTTTAAGATACTCTCTCCCTTTAGGATTTATACAAACCTAATAAAGTGGCAAGAAAATCGAGTTGTCAGAAAGAGAAAAAGTTGGCTAGAGTTTTTATATAAATTTAATTTATCGCTAGCCATTTTAGCCTTAATCTTTGCCATAGCCGAGCCATCTATATACAAAACAAAAAAGGTCTATAGCGAAAGAGGGCAGGCTATAATGTTTTTGCTAGACGTAAGTCCTTCTATGGCGGTAAAAGATATGGACGGAAAGTCGCGCTTTAGTGTAGCAAAAACAATAATAAAAGACTTTCTTTCTAATATGGAAGGAGGCTATGCAGGGCTTTCTATCTTTGCAAAAAAAGCAGCGCTTATAATGGTACCAACTATAGATTTTTCTACATTTTTGTCGCGACTGGACTCTCTCGAATTAGCTGACATGCAAGACGGAACCAATATCAATTCTGCCCTAGCTCTTTCAATTTCAAATATGAAAGAAAGTCTTAAATTTGCGAATCTTGTGCTAATCACAGACGGGGAAAATAATAGTGAGAGGCTAGTTGAAAAACCCATACTACAAGTATTATCCCTAAAGGTTGCAAAACTAAACATCATAAAACTAGGAAGGGAAGGCTATGCAAATATCGAATATTTTGATAGAGAGAGGCAAAAAGAATATTCTGGCACTTATTATACAAAAACAGATGATAAAGCCCTAAAAGCTCTCGCCTCATCTTTAGACGGTGAATTTATTCCTATAGAATCTTTAAATGATGCACACAACATCATTAATTTACTAAACTTACATTCCCAAAATGAATCTGTGCCATACATCGAAACCCAAAGATGGGACTTGAGCTTTTATTTCATTTTTTTTGCTATGGTTATGGCTATAGTTTCTTGGAACATAAGAAGAGTTTTTATGGGGATGAGATAATGGTAAAATTTTTATATCCACAATATTTAATCTTGTCTTTTCTATCCTTGCCAGCCCTGCTTTTCTATCTAGCACAGTTAAACAAACTCAAAAGCTTTTTAGAAGGTGAAAAGGCGGGAAAAAGATACATTTTTTTGTTAAAATTAAGAAGTGTTTTCTTTTGCCTAAGCTGGATTTTTGCATCCATTGCACTAAGCGCGCCAACTTATGGAATTCAAAATGTTCCAATTCAAAAAAAGGGAGCATCAATTATATTTGTGATGGATATTTCTAACAGTATGACTATAAAGGAAGATGGAACTTCCAGGTTATCTTTTTCAAAATATATTGCAGATTTAATTATAAAAAAATATCCTGAATATGCATACGCATTGGTTGTAGCAAAAGGAGATGGCGTTTTAAGAGTTCCACTTACTTTTGAGAATGCAACAATTCAAGAAAATATAGACTCCCTCACTCCTCAAGACTTAAGCTCTGCAGGCACAAACCTCGAAGAGGGGCTCCTTAGGGCAGCCACCTCATTCAACAAAAAAAGAGGCAATTCACACATTGTCATACTATTTACAGATGGCGGAGAAACTTTTGGCAACATATTAAATGCCTGCGATGCACTATATGAAAATGAAATCCGCCTAATCATAGTAGGAATGGGAAGCAAGGAGGGAGGGGAAGGAGAGGTGATAAACAAAGATAAAAATATAGAAAAAGTAAAAAGTGCGCTAAACGAAGATCTATTAAAAGAAATGGTTAGAAGGTGCAAAAATGAATCTTTATACATAGAAGGCTCGTCTCTTTCATCGCTAAAAGAATTGTTTTCATCTCTTACAGAGTACAAAGGGAATACTGAAAAAATTAGCTTTAGAGAAGAGGTGGTAAATAGAAGTGGAGAGGTCTCCTTACTGTCATTATGCTTTTTTTGTATTGGAATGGTTATTACATATAAGTTTAAATTTTTTAAACTAATCTTTCCCGTTTTATTTATTGCTCTTTTTTCCACTTGCAACTTCAAAGACGTTGAAAAAATAGAAATGTTAAAGGGGAGCTTTTCATGGAAACAAAAAAATTGGAAGGGGGCAGAAGAACATTTTTTACATGCAAAAGAAATAGCACAAGAAAATGCAGACGCAGCTGCCATGCCATATATATACTACGCACAAAGTTCTACAGCTTTAATGCAAAATAAAATAGACTTGGCTATTGAAAACTTAAAACAAATAGAAAATACAGAAGACGCCCACTTACTCTCTTCTGTGTTTTATCAGCTGGGAATCGTCTCTTTTATGCAAAAAGACTATAAATATGCAATGATGTGTTTTAAAAAATCGTTAGAGAAAGAAAGTGGAAACTTAGATGCAAAAATAAACTATGAGTTAAGTAAAAAACGGCTAGATTTAGAAATAATCGAAAGAGCTAGGCAAACTGATGTAAACGCCGAAGAGACCCAAGAAGCATATAATACACTGTTAGATATTTTTAAAAGAAAGGAAGTAGAGGAATGGAAGGAGAAAAAACAAAGTCCAAAAGAAGAAGCCTTATACGACTATTAAGTTTCGCCAGTTTTTGCATTCCATTGATTTTGTTTAGTAGCATAGCCAGTGCAGAGTCCTCTATGACTACAAAGATGGAATATAGATGCGAAAATATTAATGATGAAAATATTTTGTTTTTAAAATTTATAATAGAGAACACATCTTTTTCACAATTAGACATTCTCCTAAATGAGCACAAAAATATCTTAAAACTAAAAGAAAAAAAGACATATAAAAGGCTTTCTAGTACGATTTTAGAAGTTCAATATGAAATTTGCCAATGTGGAAAGATTATATTGGACAATATTTTTTTGCTGATAGACAATATTAAAATAAAACAAGATGCTATAAGTGTATATGCCAGTGCGCCAAAGCTAAAAAGCAATTCGCAATTTAGAATGAAACTATTTGACGATGCGTCTGGCTTAAACGAGCTTGGGGCTGAAGAATCTTTAGTATTGGGAGAGAAGTATTTGCTAGTAATCGAAGGTTTTTTTAAAAGGGAAGACAAAGACAAAATCACTATCACACCTTCATTTAGAGATAATGTATTAATAGAAAAGAATGAAGAGAATATAAAAGACCTATCTTTAGATGGTTGGCAAAATGTTTATTCTTGTTTCCTATACCCATTAAATAGTGGAATGCAAACTTTTGGTTATTTTAGTATTATGGTTGAACAAGGGAGCAAACAACTTAAGTTTATATTAAAAAGCAATAGTTTTAATGTTTTGAAAAAAGAAAAAACAGAGCCACAAATAAACAAATTGCAAAAAGAACTTGAACAAATGCTGTCATTATAATAGCATTCCTCATCTTTGAGACGAAAAATGCAAAATACACTTTTAGCAATCTTTACCACATCATCGCCCCTAATCTTTGCAATGCTTGGAGCCTTGTTGACGGAATATACAGGCACTTTAGCAGTGTTTATGGAAGGCGCTATAAACCTATCTGCTTTTCTTATAGCAGTTTTTATTATTTCAACAGGTTCTAAAACAATCAGTTTTGTTGCAAGCTCTGCTATAGTTATGTTTTTAATTTTTTTGACCTCTGTGTTTGTAGATAAAAAAAAGGCGAATCCTTTTTTGGTAGGACTTTCTATCAATATGTTTTCGGAAGGCATTTGCTCTTTCTATATTGGAAAATTTTCTAAAGCACACACTATTGCGTTTTCAAATTATGCACTTTCGGCCAATATCGCTCCATCATCCTCCCTTTTTGCTACAATTATAGCTTTGATAATGGCAGTTTTAGCTCATCTATTTTTAAAATATTCAGCTTATGGAATAAGGCTAAAATTCGTTGGAGGATATAGCAATGCATTAAATATTAGTGGAGTTGATATTTCGAAATATAAAGTTTTGAGCTGGGTATTTGCAGCCTTTTTTGCAAGCTGTGCAGGGGGCTCTTTAGTTTTTAGAATTTCTGCATACTCTTATGGAATGAGTTTTGGGAAAGGCTGGATGGGAATCCTTGCGGTGTTTTTAGGAATGAGAAAGCCCTTATTGGCTTTAATTGCAGTGTTTATCTTTTCTGCAACTGAATATGGAACAGGTATATTGCAAGCAAAAATTGCAATCTCCCCAACATTAATGCTCTCTCTTCCATACATTACGTCTCTCCTTCTGTATATTGCATATAACATGCTAAAAAAAAGATGAGACTGCCTTTTGCCAAAACTTATTAAACACTCTCTATTATAAGATCTCTTTTCTTTAGTTCTGCCAATATGATATTCACTATCTGCTCAGGACTCTCTTCGTCTGTATTAATGACTAAATCTGCAAAGCCATATTCATTATTATCTATAGAATATAGCTCTCTATATCTCTTACTATCTTTTTCATCTCTCATTTGAGTAAAACTTTCGATTTCTCTAAAATCGCCCCCCTCTCTTTTATGTACACGTTCTGCCCTTTTTTCGCTAGAAGCGTATAGATAGATTTTAAGGTTTGCATCTTTTAAAAGCCATATTGCAAGCCTTGAGGCTAATACACAAGACGGAGTCGAAAGTGCCAATTCAACCTGACGCGAATCTACAATCTTATCATAAGAAAAATCCGATTCGGCTTTTTCAACAATTTCCTTA
>CAUTVN010000090.1:0-6187 GCA_963541705.1 uncultured Treponema sp. | reverse complement strand
TGTTATAGTACCTGTTTTATCAAAAGCAATGTGGCTCACTTTGTGAAAAGCTTCTAGAGCATCGCCCGATTTTATCAAAATGCCAAGCTTTGCAGCGCGCCCCATTCCAACCATTATCGCGGTGGGGGTTGCAAGCCCCAAAGCGCAAGGACAGGAAATTACCAAAACAGAAATTGCGTTCGATATTGCGCTTGCAAAATTTCCAAACACAAAAGCCCATACAATAAAAGAAAGCAAAGATAGACCAATTACTGATGGCACAAAAACAGAAGAAACCTTGTCTGCTAAATGCGCTATTGGCGCAGAACTATCCGATGCCTCCCTAACCAGCTCAATAATTTTAGAAAGTGTAGTTTCTTTGCCTACTTTTGTTGCCCTAAAGCGAAAATAGCCTTGAAGGTTGATTGAAGCGCTAACAACAGAGGAGCCCTCTCTTTTTTCTTTAGGCATTCCTTCGCCGGTGATGGCAGACTCATCCAATAAGCCCACTCCTTCTATAACAACGCCGTCAACAGGCAACCTATCGCCTGCCTTTACGCAAAGCACATCGCCTATCACCAACTCTTCACACATAACCTGCACCTCTTGTCCATCCCTAATCACCAATGCAGTCTCGGGAGCTAAGTGCAAAAGAGAGCTTATCGCTTTTGTGGTTTTTGCTTTTGCTAAGCTTTCCATATATTTGCCAAGCGTTACAAGTGTTAAGATTGTCGCAGAAGACTCAAAATATAAGTTCATCATAATATGAGAGGCGCTACCTTCTTGCATTCCATTGCCGTATAGATATGCCATTTTATAAATTGAAAAAATGCCATATATAATGGAAGATGAAGAGCCAATCGCAATTAGAGAGTCCATCGTCGCATGTCTTTTTATAAGTCCATAAAAACCTTTTTTGAAAAATGATTTATTGATGCTTGCAACCACTAAAGACAGCAAAAGCTGAGTCAATGCAAAAATTAAAGCGTTGCTCTCCCCCCTAAAAATTGAAGGAATTGGCAGTCCTATCATCCCCCCCATAGTAAGGTAGAATAGCGGTACGGTAAAAATTAAAGACGATATAAGTCTCTTTTTTAAAAGCAAAACTTCATCGCTTGCCACAGTTTTTTGTGGTATGTTCTGCTCTTTCGGCACCGCCCTATAACCTGCATTTTCCACAGCTTTTATTATATCCTCTTCGCTTATTGTTTTAGAATCGTATGTTACGCTCATAGAATTAGAGAGAAGCGAAACATTCACTTTGCTAACGCCTTTAAGAGACTGAAGGGTTTTGTTTATTGCAAGAGAACAGGCAGCGCAACTCATGCCAAAAACATCAAACCGAGACGCTTTCATAGGTCTTATCTCCTAAAATTTTCTAATAAGAATATAAATGTCTAAAGTAGTCCATGTCTGTAGAAAGAACTTTTTCACTCTTTGCGAGCGATTTTTTATATATTTCCATACTCTTCCAAAAAGTATAAAAATCTATGTCTTTTTGATACGAAAGTGCATATATAGAAGCGGCTTTTGCATCTGCTTCACCCTTTATTCTTTCCGACTCTGCATAGGCCTTAGATAGAATACTCCTCTTTTCGTTTTCTAACTTTCCGAGCCATTCTGCCTTTTTTCCCTCTCCTGTAGACCGAAATGTTTGGGCAATTTGGTTCCTATCTTTAATCATTCTACTAAAAACCGAAGCTTGCAGTTCGTCCGAATATTTAATTTGCTTAAAAATAACATCTATTACTTCAATTCCGAATTCGTCTAACTGGCTATTTGCTTTTTTTAGAATTTCGTTAGCCAAAAGAGCTCTACCTTTGTTAATTTTAGTATATGTAATATTTTCTGCAGATAGCTCGTCTATTTTTACATCGCTACTATTAATTTCAAACTTTTCTTTATGAGAACTTTCCATAATAATGTTGGAAGAACGCACAATATCGTCCAACGAGTTCACAGTAACAATGTCTCTAACCGAAGAGTCTACAATATCTGAAAGCCTTGAAAAGGCTGCCTCATATGTTACCAAAGATTGATAAAATTTTTTGATATTCGAAATCCTCCAACGGCTTGTTGTATCTACTTCTATAAACTGCTTTTCTTTTGTCAAAATCTTTTGGGGATCTCCGTCTAGTCTCAATAATTTTGCAGTATATCTATGTACTTTATGCAAAACAGGAACTATAAAATGAAGCCCGGCATTGCTCTCGGTTTTTATAACCTCTCCAAATTGGGTGATTATCACAACCTCGCCTTCTTCCAAAACATAAAATGGTCTAAAGGCAAGAACCAAAGAGGCAAAAACAAAGACCAAAATAATCGTTATATATTTTTTATTTTTCATACAACCATGTCTCCTAAAACAACACTATTTAATATCTTTTAGAGGAAGAAAGTTTTTTAAGTTTTTGTCTACAATAGTCAGATTCTCTCCATTTTCAAAAACTTCGCCCAATGTCTCTAAATACAAACGTCTCTTTGTTATCGTAGGAGATTTTTGATATTCCTCATAGACAAAATTAAAACGAGCCACATCTCCTTCTGCCATATTAATACGCTCGGAGGCATAACCTTGCGCCTGTTGCAATAGCTGGTCTGCTTCTCCTTTTGTTTTTGGAATCTCTTTGTTGTAAGCCTCCTTTCCTTCGTTTATGAGCCTATTCATATCTTGAATTGCTATGTTGACATCTTCAAACGCTTGTTGCACATCGCGTGGTGGAACCACGTTTTGCAGTTGCACAGAAGAAACAGAAATGCCCAACCCCAGCTGAGCATACTTTTCGTTCATGAGCTCTTTTGCAAAAGACTGAATATTGTTTCTCTCTTCTCCCATAATGTCCAATATAGCGCGATCTCCAACAAGACTGTTGATTGTAGCTCGAGAGACGTCGCGCACGGTGTTAGCTCTCTCCTGTTCGCGCACATTGAAAAGCCAAGCTTTTGGTTCTACAATCTTATATTGCACCACCCATTCTACGTTAATTATGTTTAGGTCGCCTGTTAGCATAGAAGACTCTTGCAAAAGATCGTTTTCCCAGCTACTTTTCTCGCCCAACCTTGAAGTACGAAATCCAAATTCTTCCTTTTGAACTATAGTAACGGGCACATTATATACCACATCTGCAAATGGAATAACAAAGTGCAAACCAGGTTGCAACGTCGAGCTATATCTGCCAAAACGCAAAACCACACCATTGTCGGTGGTTCTTATTATCTTAATGCTAGAAAAAACCAAAGAGATACACACTAGAATTAACAAAACCCACTTGGCATTTTTCATGATTTTTTGAAAAAAGACTTTTACTTCTTCATTGTTCATTTTTCCCTTCCTTTCTTTTTGTTATTTTTAGAATTAAATACCTTAAAAAAAACCGTTTTTTCTGTATCTCTGTGAGGTTTAAGTTTAGCCTCCCAATAGAACAAAAGTTTCAAACCTGTGATATTTTCTTTTGTAGCATTCCCATATTTTCTATATATTGGCAAGAGGATAACACCTGCCACTTCGTTTAGCTCAATCATAAATTTCACTTTCCCGTCTATTCCGCTCATTTGCACCCAAGAAACAGCAGAAAACGATGGGAAAAAGCTAAAATCTTCTATTGGGATTTCTTTCATTTCTTCTTTTGAGTATAGCGAAATAGAGCTTTCGCTCTTAGAGGAAATTTCGAAGCTTAAAGAAAACTCAGTCATAAAATATGAAGTAAGGTTTTTTTCGGAATCGTTTTTTAGAAAATATTGAACTTGCATCACATTGTCTTTAAGTTTATACCTCTTTTTTAGAGAAAGATTTATAGAAGAGCGCTCTAAAAAAGTTTCGAGTAAAAACGATAAGTCCATTTTTATTTTGTTTTGAGATGTTTCTTGATAAAAACTACTTGCAAAAATTGAATGTGTAGTGATGGAACGCAAATAGCCCTCTTTTATTTGTTCTAATTCTTTTTTGCAGAGCAAGTGGTCGACAAAAAGAGCGTGCTCGCCTACTTTGTACGTATAGTTTTTGTATACGTTGAACACATCTAGTTCAAACACTTTTCCACCAAGATTATGAACATACATATTCATGTTTTCGCTTTGAAACAAAAACTCTTTTAGCCCATCCATATTAAAGTCATAATTTAGCAAAGACGTGCTAAAAACACCTTGAGTTCTAGCTTGTTTTTCCGCTAAAAGAAGATGTCTATAGGCATTTTGCAACAAAGAGTGAGATATATCGTTTGCATCCCCTTCCAAATTGAACAAAGTAGCACTTTCTGCATTCCACAGATCTTCTAGGGCTGCGTTTTTTCGAGCCTTATCTCCTCGCACCTGATTGCAAAGAAAATGAACATACATGGTTTTGGAATAGAGAGAAGAAAGATGAGCAGAAGCAAATATCGCTTTTTTTATGGAACTGTTCAACGCTTTGCCATTTAACACAGCATTGCTAGAGATGATTCCTTTTTGATATATCCTTTTGCCCTTAATTACTTCTTGCACCTTAGAAAGTTTTATTGAAGAGCCCTTTATAATTTCTATAAATTGTTCAAACCAAGAACTTCCATCCTTTTTTTTCAGACAATTTAGCATAACCTCTTTTGTCAATGGCACAATTAGGCAAGAGTTTCCAAGGCGACTAAGGTTCAAAATATATTCAAAAAAAGCTTTTGGCGAAAACTTATCTATCGAGCCAATGGAGTATTCAACAGGGAGTGCAAAAATTGCCTTTCCATTGTGTTCTATAGAACAAGGCTCGTAACACCGAATAGATTCTTCGAGAAAAAGCCTCGAATCTAATAGACAATAGCTCATTCCATTTTTCTTAAGCGTGTCGATGCAACCTTCGTCCCATGCAGAAAAAGGAACATAGGCTCCGTGTGGCTTTTTGCCAAACTCCACTCTAAAAAGTTCTGTTAGCAATTCTATTTGAGAAAACAAGTCCCCTGTGGGGATAGCAGAAAAAAACGGTTCATAAAAAGCCCCTCCCACAAGTTCTAGCCTAGACTGCATAGCCATGCTACGAATCCAGTACAAAATAGGCTCATCTCTATATTTAGCCCATTCTATAAACGAACCCGAAGGAGCGAGCGAGAGTGGTAGGGAGCCTAACGCATCGTGCAATGTGAAAAAGATGTGGTTGTATATGCTGGCTATATCTATTTGTTTAATTTTTTCTTCATAACTATAGTCAGCATGCAATAAAAAGCACACGTCAAAAAAATCTTTTTTCACAAAGATGCAAGGCTCCAAACAAAAATAAATTACATAAATCTAACGCTCCATAAAAACATTCTACAAAATCTCTTTAGGAGCGCTATTCCCAAGACAATTCAAAGCAAACTTCCAACAGGTTTACCTTTTTTTGTAGACCATACAAGTCGCTGCTTTTTCAACATCTTCTACTGCTTGATAAAAAGCTTCTACAACAGTTGGATGTGGGTATATGGACGCCAATATTTCGCTTCTTTTCACCTTGTTTGCAACAAGACTACCAATAGCACCTATCATATCTGTTGCAGCAGGACACATCATACCACAACCTACCAGTCTATCTTCTTTGTCGAATAGCACTTTTATAAAGCCTACATCACAACCCGAAAGCAAGGCTTTTCCATTGGCACCCATAGGAACTTTGCCAATCTTCACTTCTATGCCAGCAGCCTCTGCTTCCTTTTCTGAAAGTCCAACACTTGCAATTTCTGGAGTAGAATATACGCAAGAGGGAATGAGAGTTTTTTTCTTTAACTTTTCGCTACGCTCCAAGTTCTCTACAACTAAACAAGCTTGAGATTCTGCATTGTGAGCCAACATCACATTGCCTTTCACAACGTCTCCAATTGCAAAGACGTTTTCTATATTTGTTTGTAAATAGTCGTCTGCAATAATTCCTCGCCTATCAAATTCCACACCAAGTGCTTCGAGCCCAATATTTGAAACATTTGCAATGCGCCCAATGCACACAACGACAGCATCTGCGCCTATTCTCTCACTCTCTCCCTTCAGCTCGTAAGTGCAAGCAGTTTTTTCTATTTTTGTAACCTTAGCGCCGTTGATGATTTTAACACCCATTTTTTTTAGGACTAGAGCTTGTTGCATAGCAATATCACGGTCAAAAGGTGGCAAAATTGTTTTTTCCAATTCTACAATTGTAACCTCTTTGCCAAGCTTGGCATATACTGTGGCAAATTCCACTCCAATTACACCACCGCCTATGATAATTACAGAATTA
>CAUTVN010000089.1:0-6314 GCA_963541705.1 uncultured Treponema sp. | reverse complement strand
CCCAAAAACGGAGGGTTGCCCAAAATATAAGAAAGCTCAGCCGGCTTGACCAAATCCTCCCAATCCAGAGTCAATGCATTGCCACAAACTACCCTCGCACTAGACTTTAGCGGTATTCTAACAAAATATTGACCAAAACGGGTAGCGACAAGGCGATTCATCTGGTGATCCATCAGCCACATAGCAGTTTGCGCAATTTGAGAGGGAAACTCCTCGAGTTCAATCCCATAAAACTGGCTTACGTTCACCAAAATCAGCTCCGAAACATCCAACACTTTCTGCTCGCCACTTTGCAACTCTTCTATTATGGCAAGCTCCAAAAGACGCAACTCCCTATAAGCTAAAATTAAAAAATTGCCACAACCACACGCCGGGTCTAAAAACCGCAAGTTAGCAATTTCTGTATGTAGCTTTTTCAAATTGCCTGCTTTAAGCCGACTTCCCATCTGCCTATAAGAGTCAAATCGAGCCCAAAGCTCGTCTAAAAACAAGGGATGCAATACTTTCAATATGTTCTCTTCGCTCGTATAGTGGGCGCCTATGTCGTGCCTCTCTTTTGGGCTCATCACGCTTTGAAACATAGCGCCAAAGATCGAAGGCGAGATGCGACTCCAGTCAAGACGGGCGCAGTCTAGCAATGCTTCTCTCATTTCAAAATTGAAGTCTGCGATTGGAAGCATTTCAGCAAAGAGTCCGCCGTTAATATATGGAAAGACATCTAGTTCGCGGCTCAGCGTAGCAAGGCGCTTTTCTTTTGGCGTATTCAAAACTTCAAATATTTTTTGAATATGCATCGCGAGGTCACAGCCGTCTATGTCTGTCTTTTTCAAAATGTAGCGAATAAAGTGGTCAAACTCAAATATGCCCGTATCGTCTGCAAACAAACAAAAAAGCAAGCGCACGAGATATACTTCGAGCGGATGTCCCTCATATCCCGCCTTTTTTAGTGCATCGTGCAAGCCCCCCATTTTCTCCGCTGCTTCAATATTGACGGCTTCCACCTTTTTGTATTCCACATCTTTATAGCCCGCAAGATATGCAAAAAGATTGATATGCTCTGCCAAATCCAAAAGCGTAAAAGATGTGCACTCGGCATTTTTTTCAAGGTCATAATATTCAAAGTGGACAAAGTCGCAAATTAGAATGCCCCGTGGCATATCTGCCTCTGGCAACGAGAGAGCATAGGTTTTTGCCTGCTCAAAGGCTGCCCTCAAGTTTTTGCCAGGGCTTTTCATTTCTATTAGGATATAGCCCTTCCACAATAGGTCGATATAGCCCGCAGAGCCGTCTGGCAATTTCACTTTTTGCTCAAATATTGCAATCTTGTTTCGAGAAATGCCAAATATCGCAAAAAACTCGTTTTGAAACGTTTGTGCATCAGCTTCTTCACGCGCCCCTCTCGCCCGATCCTTCCAGTTAAGTACAAATTGAGACGCTTTTAGTTTTATTTCACTTAGGTGCAGGGGCATAAAGAGTGCATCCTACAAAACTTAAAACACAATTACACCTTAAATTGACCTAGCTCAGAGACCACTTTTTGAATATTGTCTTTATTGCTTTGCACAATAGAGTCGACTTCTCGCATTCCCTTATCGTTAATCGCCATAACGTGCGAGAATACTTCTTGAATGCTAGCCGTAATGTCAGAAGCAAGCTCAGAGAGAATCCTAAGCTCTTTTTGAACAATATATGCTTCGTTTAACATCTCTGTAGAACCCACATTAATTTCCTGCCCCGCCTCGTTTACATGTTCCATACTATCAAGACACGACTTGCTCTGCCTGTGTTGCTCTTTCATAGTGTCGATTACCGAAGACTCCCTCTCTATTATAGACATCATCATCTTGCCAATTTTATCAAAGCTCATCTCCATCTGAGGACCTATGTTGTTTAGATATTCTATGCGCTCTTTCAAACCTTGCAAAACTTTAACAATGTTTGTTCCTTGCTCTGCTGAAGCCTCCGCCAACGCTCTAATTTCGTCTGCAACAACAGCAAAACCTTTGCCCGCCTCGCCTGCGTGTGCTGCCTCAATTGCTGCATTCATTGCCAAAAGGTTGGTTTGGCTAGAAGTGTTTTGAATGACGGTAATTGCCTCCAAAAGCCCTTCGGACTGATCTTGCATAATGTTTGCAATTTCTACAGTTTTTTCCACCAACTCCTTGCCACTTGACATGTCTTTTTCAAAGTCTTTCACAGCTTCTATGTTTGTTTCTGCAGTCTCCGTAACATTTTTTATGCCAGAGACCATTCCATCAATCGCATCATAAGTTACTTGCACTTTCTCTGCCTGCGTCTTGATAGACTGAAAAACATTTTCTATTCCACCAATCATTTCAGTAACGCCGGAGACAATGTGGAGCACACTGTCGTTGTGAGTTTCAAGCTCGTGCTTGACTTTTCCAATATTGTCTGCAATATCGTGCAACACTCCAACCGTCTGATTCGAGTTTTCCGATAGGGTCTTTGCAGTAGCGTCCATAACATCTGTGCTATTATATATGTTAGAAATGCTCATCTGGATTTTTTCTATAGCGTTGTCTAGATATTGCGCAATAGCGCCAACTTCGTCTTTTGCGATTTTTGCCCTTACTGTAAAGTCTCCATTTTCAATTTTGCTAAAGATTGCATTCATCTCAGAAAAACGCCTAAAGAGGAGTCTGACTATCATATTAGAAAAGAAAACCACAATTAGCAAAAGAACAGCAGAACTCAAAATCGAAAGCTCTAAAATAGCGAGCATGCTTGGAATATTCTCGTCTACTGGTGTAAAAAGATATAACTTATAGTCGACATTTGCAACTTGATTTTCTTTTGCCAAAACAACGCCTAAGTTTTTGTCGCTATATTGTTTCAATTCGCTATACCCAGACACTGTTTCAAAATTATATTGCAAATCTTTTAGATTTTTCAAAATCAATTCTTTGTCCGAAGACAAAACAATGCCATCGCTCTTGTCTAGCAACATTAAACGAGAAGAGGGAGTGGGAAGACTTGTTTTCATATTTTGAACAATTTCGTCAATATTTATAGCCACCCCTGCAATGCCCACAGCCCGTCCGTCATAGTCTCTAATTTTTAAATCGAAAAACAAATTGAAACTATCCAATAGTTTATTATAGTCGACTGAATATTTAAGCTCTTCATTTCCTGCCATCAAAGCATAAAACCAACCATCGGCAGGCTCAGATTTGCTCATTTTTCTAGTCTTCAACACTCCATCGCTAATTGCATAATATGAATTCGTAAGAGAGGAGACAAAAAAACAACTCGTAAAACCTTTTGTTTTGCTAAGTCTTTTCATTGCTCGAACTGTCTGCTCCACAGCTTCCTCGTCTTCTTCCAAGCTTGTTATGCATTTTATTAGAGAGTCTTGCGCTACAAAGTTTTTGCTAAGTTCAAGCCCTATGTTCAGCGTAGTTTGTAGAGAAGAACAGCTAGACTCTGCCATATAAGAGATGGACTTATATAGATTTCTTTTAAAATAGTTTCTCGCAGTAAAACTCGAAAGGGTTAAGACTATTCCCACAACAAGTAAAAAACTAATACCAAAAAATAGATTAATCTTTGTTCTGATTCTCATAATGACGCATACTCTCCTCAAAAATTCATAAGCATCTAACCTTCACCCATAATAGCACATTATCGTCAAATAGTCGCCCAGATTATATAATTTTAGCTTATTATTTCAAATAGAGAGGACAGGAACGCTATTTTATAAAGAACGCCTATACTCTTTTAGATAGAAGAGAAAAGATAGAATGCTAAAAAAAGCTGCTAGACAGTATAAAACAATCTTGGTTGCGTTTAAAAATGTTAAAAAGCGAGGAGCATAAAATGAAGCAAGCCTCATCGCAAGACACACACCGCCTACGCATATATACAAAACAGTTTTGATTTTTCCAAGCATTTTCGCGCCAATTACCACACCTTTTTTCATCGCCAGAGTGCGAACAAACATTATTGAAAACTCTCTATAAAGCACAATCAAAAAAAACAGGGGGGGCAGGTAGCCATCTAATGTAAAACAAAAGAGAATCGCCATATTTGCCAATACATCAGAAAAAGGATCAAAAAGCTTGCCAAAATCCGAAACAATATGCAACTTTCTTGCTAAATATCCGTCCAAAAAATCTGTAAATTGCATTATTGCAAAAAGAGGGACTAAAACTAAAGTCGCAACTTTTGGAGATAGGAAAAAAAGAGATGGCATAAAGTATAGGCAAAAGAAAAGAGGAGAGAGCACAATGCGAGACGCCGAGACCATGTTCGCTATATTCATAGTTAAAAATTAACATCCTTAAGCACTAACTTTCTATATCTTATATACAATTTTGTCAAGAGAGAAACTCGCTTAAGTCTTGCATACTAAAACCCGTCAGTCTTGCATATCGCACCCGATCAGTCTCACACCTCGAAACTAATCGGATTCACACCCATAAACTGATCAGTCTCAAAGCCCGCACCTGATCAGTCACGCATATCAAAACCGATCAGTTTCACACCAGTACATTAGCTAATGCGCGACCTCTTTCCTAGTTAGCGGATTGAAATTGTTTAGTTAGTGGATTGAAGGTGTGTAGGTTAGCGGATTGAGTATAGTTTGCTAAAACACCTCGATAGAGCATCTATCTCGAAAAAAGATTTGAAAAAACTGAAGCAATCAAATCGAGTTCAAAAGAAGAGCCATATAGTTTATACAACTTTTCAAAAACTAAGTCCACCTTTTTCTTTGCAATTTGCTCCCCTTCTTCTACAACGCCAGAAGATTCTAGCAACTCGCAACATTGAACTACAGATTGAGAGGTAATTCCTTCCTTTTTTGCCCGAGCGAAAAATGAAATTATTAGCTCTTTGTCTTTAGGTCTTTTTGCTAAATGCAATACTATAGGAAAACTCAATTTTCCTTCGACTATATCGTCCCCGCGCTCTTTGCCAACATTTCCTGTCGATATGTTTTTTATATCGTCCAACATCTGAAAGGCAAGACCCAATTCCTCAAAAAGAACACACGCACCACCCTCATCACACCGCCTTTCCGAAATTAGGAGAGCAATCTCTGAGGCAAGCGCAAAAAGAGTGCCAGTTTTTAGGCGCGCCATCGCTTCATACATCCCAACATCAAAGGGAAGAGCATAGTTATTATGGTGTTTTATATCCATTGCCTGCCCTATGTGCAACTTTTTCAATGCTTCTATAGAAGCTTTATACATCGGCGCCCTAACAAGCTCCTTTTGTTTTTCTATCAGCCCCAAAGAAAATAAATATAGAGCTGTCCCCGCATTTAGAGCTACATCCACACCGTGCACTACGTGAAGAGCTGGCGCAGAACGTCGCAAAATGGAGCCGTCCTCTATGTCGTCGTGAATTAGGCTTGCTGTGTGCACTCCTTCAATTAACGGAGTCGCTTTGTATGCAAAAAACTCATCCCCGCCAAACATTCGAGTTAGCAAAATTAGCAAAAGAGGACGAAGTCTCTTCCCCCCTCTCTCCATTATTGCGCTTGAAGGGGAAAGTAAGTGCGATTGCAACGCATCTTGTATATATGGCACGCAAGAGATACGTGAGTCTTCCAGAACGGAACCAACGCTAAACGAGGATCGCAACTCATCTTCAATTTTTTGTATTATCAAAGCAACTTCATCTTTTGTCGAATCGGCCCTCTCGCACATTCTCTTATGCTTCTCCCACATTATAGAACATAGAAGTGGTTGCAACAAACATTAAAAAAAGCAAAATTAATATAATACCGCAAGGAAAAACTATATTTGTTCTTATGACTAAAGTTACAAAAACTTTGAATAGGTGCCTTACTACATCAACAAACATAAACATTATAAATGGAAAAAAGATTGCAGAACTTAGCAACAACCAGGCGTTTCCTTCTGTAGTGCGAAACTTAAGTTTAAAGGCTAATATGCTAACCAACACAGTGGAAATAATAAATAAAAAAAAGTCTGCAAAACGCGTGCATAGTTCAGCCCGATACACGTAAGAGTCAAAGCCATATTTGCTCGCAATTGGAACAAAATTGTATAGATCGATGATAGTCATAGCATGGGGCTCTTGTTGGGCTAGAACAATAAGAGAAAAGTCTTCAAGACTCATATCTAAATCTATTGGAAAATCCCCTTTGTCTAAACCCAATAGGGCTTCGTTTGAAGGAATTACCCTGTCTTTAGAATATTTTGAAGTCGCTTCTACAAGCATATATAGTTTTTGCTCGCCATCCACATCTTTGCCTATAATCTTTGCATAGGGAAAGGTAGCTTTCGAGAGGATAACCCCGTTTTCATCAATTTTTGAATATTTAA
>CAUTVN010000088.1:0-6361 GCA_963541705.1 uncultured Treponema sp. | reverse complement strand
GCTACGTTTTTCCTCTTGTGCGCCTCTTTCTTCATTGTGGCAACGTCTCTCTATTTAGGCTCTCCGGTAGATGCAAAATCTAAAGATGTCATAAAGAGTTTTACTGTAGAAGAAGGGGAGACTTTGAGGGCTGTTGTTGAAAGACTAAAAACAGAAAATTTAATAAGAAGTGAGCTGTATGCCCGTTTTTATTCTAAGTGGAAAAAGATACAAGTTAGAACTGGGGTTTATGAGTTATCGCCTGCTTCTTCTACGATAGAAATAATTAATGCTTTGGCAAAGGGTGGAAGGGAAAAACTTATAAAGATTACTATTCCAGAGGGTCTTACTATTAAAAAAACTGCGCTTGTTTTTGAAAAAAATGGTGTGTGTTCGAGTGATGATTTTATAAAAGCGTGTAAAGATGAGTCAATCTTAAAAGAAATGAATGTTAAGGCAACTACTTTTGAGGGGTTTTTATTTCCCGATACATATCTTATTAGCAAAAAAGATGGAGCAAAAAGTGTTGTTAGGATGATGGTAAAGAATTTTTTTGCAAAGACAAAGGATATACCCAATTTTCCTAAAAATAGTGATGATATTTATGATATGCTAAAGCTGGCTTCTATAGTGGAGAGAGAGTATCAAGTAAAAGAAGAGGCTGCTTTAATCTCTGGAGTCTTTACAAATAGACTAAGAATAAATATGGCACTTCAGTCTTGTGCTACAGTAGAATATATAATTACAGAAATTAACGGAAAGGCACATCCAAAAAGACTTTTTTGGGATGATATTCAAATTAAAAATGAATATAATACATATATCCATACAGGTTTGCCCCCCTCTCCAATCTCAAATCCAGGTCTCGTCTCTATTTCTGCAGCATGCAATCCTGAAAAGACTAACTATCTTTATTTTAGGCTGATTGATGCTAAGGAGGGTCGCCATGCATTTTCTACAAATGTTCGAGATCATAACAAAATCGGCAATAAATATCTTTTAAAATAAGTATATTTAAGAAATATTTGGGTCTATATTGTTTTTTATGTTTTATGGCACGTATAAAAAAATCGTCTATAGCAGAGTTACAAGAAAGGATTGATTCAAAAGCTTTGGTAGAAAACTATGCCAAGCTTGAGAGGAGGGGGGATAAATGGTGGGGATGTTGCCCTTTCCATGGAGAGTCGACTCCTTCATTTAACTTAGATGCACAAAGAGGTGTCTTCTATTGCTTTGGTTGTGGCAAAGGGGGCTCAATTATCACCTTTATAATGGAAATTGAAAAACTTTCTTTTGTTGAAGCTGTTGAGTTTATTGCAAAAAAGGTAGGCTTTAGGCTTGAATATGAAGAGGCGGGCTTTAAGGATGATAAAAAAGATGACAAAGACGAAATTAAAAATCTATATGCTAAAATAGCAAATCTGTTTCATAACATTTTAAAAAATCCCTCACAAGGCAGGCAGGCTTATGAATATTTAAAAATGAGGGGAATAACAGATGAAATTATTGATAGGTTTCAGTTGGGCTATGCACCAAAGAATAGACGGTGGCTTCATTCATTTTTGATGAAAAAGTCGTATAACGCTTCGTTTCTTGCAAAAACTGGTCTTTTTTCGCAAAAGTATCCAAACGTTGCGTTTTTTTCTGATAGAATAATGTTTCCAATATGTGATAGATATGGCTCTCCTATTGCATTTGGGGGGCGAGCATTGCGCGAAGAGGGGCCTAAATATCTTAATTCCAAAGATATGGAACAATATAAGAAGGGAGAGACTCTTTTTGCATTTTCGTATGCACTAAAAGAAATCAGAGAAAAAAAAGCTGTCGTTTTGTGTGAGGGCTATATGGATGTCATCGCCTACCATCAGGCAGGCATAGGCTATGCGGTAGCACCTTTGGGAACAGCGCTGACAGAAGCTCAGGCTCAATATTTAAGAAATTTATGCGATGTTTTCTATATTTCTTTTGATAGCGATAGGGCAGGGCAAAAGGCAACGGAGAGAGCTATATTGATGCTTAGAAAAATAGAGGCTGAAGTATATGTGGTTAATATGAAAAATGAGAAAGATCCTGCGGATATATTAAAAAATGATGGAGCTGATGCCTTGTCTTTATTAGTGAAAAATGCTATAATTGACTTGGACTACCTTTTATTAGTAACTTCTGAGAGATTTTCACATTCTAATAGTAAAATGAGCGCTGTAATTTCGCTGTTCCCTTATATTGCGAGCTTGTCATCTAGCGTTATGCGAGAGGAGGTTGTAAGGAAGCTCTCTGTGTTTTTTCATGTGAGGGAAGCTTCTATATTGTCGGATTATGATAGGTTTTTGAAAGGCGGGGAACGCCTCCTTTCGCGTCAAACTCCTGGCGATAAAAAAGCGTTGCATCCTGCCATAAATATGAAGGAATTGCGGATTTTGCTCACCGTTGTTGCTGATAGAAAGCTTTTTGTTATGTTGCGCTCTCAAGTTAGGTCGGAGGATTTTGACAGCCGTATTGCTAGAGAGTTATATATTGCGTTGGAAGAGTGTTTTAGGGAAGGGAAAGAGGCGTTTTCAGAGCTGCTAGAAAAGATAGACAACGAGGAGTTAAAAAACATTGTTACGAAGGCGATGGCAGGGGATGAATTTGTTGACAATCATGAAAATATATTAAATGATGGAATTAAACTAATTCAGTTAAACAAACTAAAAAGAAGAAGAAGTGCTCTTGTAAATAAAATTAATATGTTTACTCTAAAAGGCAGTGATGGTAAGGAGATGCGGGACTTGTTGCTGGAAAAGAGCGAGCTTGATGCACAGATTTTAGAGTATAACAAGAGTGTTAGAGAGATGCAGGATTGAATTGTTGTTAGGATTTGGAAGGAGAGATTATGAAGGAAAAAGCACATTTGAAAGACTCTGCTATTACTAATTTGTTGTCGTATGCAAAGGAGAGGGGTGCGGTTAGTTTTGATGAAATAATTGAAATAGTTCCCGAAAATCTTATATCTGAATATATGGCAGATATTCTAGATCTTTTAGAAGATGAAGGTATTTTGATAGCAGATGGGGATGGGGAGAAAGCTATACATAGAGAAGTTGACGAAGATATGTCTTTTGATGATGAAGATTCAGATTCTTACGATGAAAATGAAAAAGGAGAATACATTTTTAATAACGACGACGAGATCCCTTCTAATGATAGGTCTCCTGTAGAAATAGTGTTTAATTCCATAAAATTAAAACCTGGTTTGCAAAAAGAGAGAACTCCAAAAGAAAGCGAATCAAAGTTGTTAAAAACTTCTAAAGATGTTACTATAGATGATCCAATCAAGCTATATTTACAAGAAATAGGTAAGGAAAATCTTCTTACCGCAGAAGGAGAGGTAACTCTTTCCAAAGAGATGGAAGATGGAGAGAATATAATAAACGAGGTGATTCAGCATTCTGGGGTTTTAATTTCTGAGTTTTATGCTATAGGGCAAAAAGCTTTTGCAAAAATAGATCCATCTGAAGGAAATAAACCTAGAAAAGATTTAAGTGATGAAATTGCAGAAAAGAAAAGGTTGCGACAAGCCTATGGCGATGTGCTCAAGCCTATTTATGGAGAGATTAAACAGTATCTGGCAAATAAAAAGCATTTTTATGATAGAGAAAGTCTTTATAGCTTTATGGAAAATCCTGAGCTACTTGCTAGTAGAAAGAAACTCTTAGGTGTGTTTGCAAAAATTAAGTTAGAGTCTGAAGAAATTGAAGCTTTTTCTGGGCGTTTCATCATGGCGGCCTCCAAAATAAAAGAGTATCAAGCAAAAAAAGAGAGAAAAGAACGACAGCTACGTATTTCCTCCTATGCGGGCTTGCGTAAGCTTGGTAAAAGGCTCGCCATGTCTCGTGAGAGAGAAAAGTTAGAATCAGAGCTTAAAATGCCCTCCAATGAAATAAAAGATGTCTATACCCAGATCCAAACATTAGTCAGGAAGATTAAGAAATTTGAATATGACTTTGAGGCTAGTGTGGAGGAGATTATCTCGCTATCGAATGAAATTAAACGTGGTAGCACGATGTTAAAAAAAGCAAAAGATAAGCTTATAAATGCCAACTTGCGTCTGGTTGTCTCTATAGCAAAAAAATATATAAATAGAGGTTTGCAGTTTTTTGATTTAGTGCAAGAAGGTAATATAGGACTTATAAAAGCTGTAGAAAAGTTTGAGTATAAAAAAGGTTATAAGTTTTCTACCTATGCTACCTGGTGGATTAGGCAGGCTATCACCCGTTCTATTTCGGACCAAGCGAGGACAATTCGTGTGCCTGTTCATATGATAGAACAAATAAATAAAGTAACTAGGGAGTCGCGACAGCTACTTCAAAAGTTGGGAAGGGAGCCATACGATGAGGAAATTGCAAAACAGCTTGGATGGACGACTGAAAAAGTAAAGCAGGTTAAGAATGTTTCTAGGGAGCCTGTATCACTCGAAACTCCTATTGGTGAAGAAGAAGATACAATGCTTAGCGATTTTATAGAAGATAAGTGTATAGAAAATCCTTCGGATTTGACTGAACATAAACTTTTAAAAGAACATCTTGAAAGTGTGCTTTCAACCCTGCCTAAAAGAGAGCAGGATGTAGTGAAGATGAGATACGGCATTCTTGGGGGCTATCCACTAACTCTTGAAGAAGTGGGCTTGTACTTTGAAGTTACTAGAGAGAGAATAAGACAAATTGAAGCAAAAGCATTAAAACGTGTAAGGCAACCAAAAAGAAGTACAAAATAGAAAGATTATCTCGATAAGTATTATTTTAGGAGGGGAGTGTTGAGATGATAAAAGATGATTTTTTTGTTAATTTACAGAAAATGCAGGAAATTCTTGCACAAAAGAACAGATTAGAACTTGAAATTACAGAAGAGCCTGGTAATTTATTGGTTCAAAAAAGTCTTTTGGAACGTTTAAAAACGGAGTATATTGCAAAAGACAAGGTATTTAAAGATTTGAGTGAAGAAATTGCTCATCTAAAGGCTGAACTTACCGCTGCAGAAGCCAAGAAAGAGGATTCGGAACGTGCAATGGATAATATTAAAACACAACGTGAATACGAAGCTCTTGATAAAGAAATTTCGGAAGCAAATAAAAAAGCTACAGATATAAGGCGAGAGTTGCAAAGGCTGGATGTCGATTTTAGAAAAATAGATGAAGAGATGAATCAGACACAAAGTCAGATAGCACAAAATGAAGCTGAAATTGCTAAAAAGTCTGAAGTTTTGCAAGAGGTAATTAGAGAAAAGACTGAGATGATTGCAAAGCTAGAAAAAGAAAAAAAAGAAGTGTGTCCTGATATGTCTGAAGATGATATATTTAGGTTTGAGCGAATTATTAAAAATAAAAAAGGGAAAGGAATTGTAGCTGTTAGAGGTGGTGCATGTGAGGGCTGTCATATAGTCTTGCCACCACAATTTATAAACGAAGTTCGAGATGCCAAAGAAATTAAGTACTGTCCATATTGTAGTAGAATTTTGTTTTATGAGAAAAATCAAGAACCTCTCATAGAAGATGAGGAAACATCTGATCTGTTTGAAATGGGAGGTTTGGCAGATTTAGTATAATCTTTTCATAACCATTTACAATTGTTTTTTTAACATTAAACACTAAATGACGTGTGGTTGTTTAGTGTTTTTTTATATTTAAATGATATATCTCCAAACTTTGGAAAAATATATTGAAAAAAAATTAAAAAGAGAATATATTTGTTTGTGTCGTCTAATGTTTTCGAGGAGAAAAGGGTATGAAAAGGTATTTTATTTTGTTGGGATTTTTAACTGTTTTTGCGATTAGCGCACAGGAGATGAATGGCAAAGACATAATGTTGAAGGCTAAGAATAGAGAAAAAGCTAAAACCTCTTCATATAAAATAGAAATGGTGCTTATAAATTCAAGAGGAAGCAAACGAGTCAGAGAGGTTTCAGCATATAAAAAAGATTATGGTGATAGTGAAAAGAGTGTGATGATATTCTTAAAACCTGCGGACGTAAAAGGTGTGGGCTATCTTTCAATTTCGTATAACGATGCTGGGAAAAATGATGATAGATGGTTATATATGCCGTCTTTAAAGAAAAGTAGACGTATTACAGGTTCTAGCTCAGGTGACGATTTTATGGGCACGGACTTTACATATGATGATATGTCGGGGCACGCAGTGGAAGATTATGAACATAAGAGAGAGAGCGATGTAGACGTAAATGGAAAAAAGTGTTGGTGTGTTGTTTCTGTTCCAAAAGTTAAGTCTAATTATTCAAAATATATTTCTTGGGTTGATCAAGATTCTTTAATTCCTGTAAAGGCGGAGTTTTATGATAAGCAAGGCAAGCTTTTAAAAGTAATGGAAGTTCAAAGTTTAAAAAAGGTTGA
>CAUTVN010000087.1:0-6488 GCA_963541705.1 uncultured Treponema sp. | reverse complement strand
TTCAAACAAAACTATAGCGAGAGCTATTTTAGCATAAGATAAGAAAAAGCGTCAATAATAAAAAAAGCTACTATTAGTATAAAATAATAGTAGCTTATATCAGCTTTTAATGAATATGTTCATTAAAGCCTATTTTTAATACATTCCCATGCCTCCCATGTCGCCGTTAGGTGGCATCATAGGCTGAGGGTTCTTCTCTGGAATATCGCTGATTACGCACTCTGTTGTGAGCAATAGACTTGCGATAGAAGCAGCATTTTGTAATGCAGAACGAGTAACTTTTGCAGGGTCTATAATGCCCGCCTTCATCATATCGACCCATTCCATATTTGCAGCATCAAAGCCTATGCCTTTTTTCTCTTCTTTTGCCTTTTCTGCAATAACAGCGCCATCTAGTCCAGCATTCGCTGCAATTTGCCTCATAGGCTCTTCCAAAGCACGCTTTACAATATTAAATCCATGTTTCTCGTCTTCGCTGAGTTTGCTGACATCTGCATCTTTTAATGCTGCAATTGCCTGTATTAGGGCCAAGCCACCGCCTGCCACAATGCCTTCTTCTATGGCTGCACGAGTGGCAGAGAGAGCATCTTCCACTCTGTGTTTTTTCTCTTTCATTTCCACTTCAGTTACAGCACCGATTTTAATTACTGCCACACCACCAGAGAGTTTTGCCAATCTCTCTTTGAGTTTTTCTCCATCGTATTCCGAATCGGTTGCTTCAAGTTGTGCTTTAATTTCTTTGATTCGAGAGTCAATTTCTTCTTTCTTGCCATTGCCATCGATAATCATTGTGTTTTCTTTGTCGATCTTGACGCTCTTTGCTTGCCCCAACATAGAAATGTTTGCAGCTTCAAGCTTTAGTCCAAGCTCTTCTGAAATCACCTGTCCGCCCGTCAAAATAGCAATGTCTTTCAACATCTCTTTTCTTCGATCACCAAAGCCCGGAGCCTTAACTGCACAAGTTTTAATTGCTCCCCTAATGTTATTTACCACCAAGGTTGCCAATGCCTCGCCTTCCACATCTTCTGCAATGATTAAAAGTGGCTTTTGTGTTTGCACAACTTGCTCCAAAACCGGCATAAGGTCTTTCATAGCTGAGATGGATTTATCGTAGATCAAAATATAAGGATCTGAAAAAGCTGTTTCCATTCTGTCTCTATCTGTTATAAAATATGAAGAGATATAGCCCCTATCAAACTGCATACCTTCCACATAGTCTGTAACAGTTTCCATAGTTTGAGCCTCTCCAACATCTATCACACCATCTTTTCCAACTTTTGCAATTGCATCTGCTATAATCTTTCCAATTTCAACATCATTATTCGCAGAAACAGAAGCCACATGAGAGACTTCATCTTGACCTTTAATATCTTTTGCACTCTTTTTAATATCTTCAACTGCAATTGCCACAGCCTTGTCTATTCCACGCTTTAAGCCTAGTGGAGTCATCCCTGCAGCCACAGATTTTAATCCCTCTTTTACGATAGAGTATGCCAAAACAGTAGCTGTAGTAGTCCCATCTCCTGCCACATCATTTGTCTTTGTTGCAACTTCTTTTAGAAGCTGAGCGCCCATGTTTTCAATTTTGTTTTCTAGTTCAATTTCTTTTGCAACAGAAACACCATCTTTTGTTACAGTTGGAGCTCCAAAAGATTTATCAATTAAAACATTTCGCCCTTTAGGTCCTAAAGTTACCTTAACAGCGTTAGAAAGTTGCTCCACCCCAGAAAGCAAGGCTTTTCTTGCTTCTTCATTAAATAATAATTGTTTAGCCATTTAAAACTCCTTAAATGTTTCTTAAAGTTTAATAACTTAATTGTTGAAACTAAACTTAAAGTGATATTAAGATACAAAAAATACAAAAAGTTTTCAAGAAAAAATAATACTTAAATAATTTTTAGAAAATCTAATATAATATGTCATATTATTAATAGAAAAACTTAAGATGAATGTTTTGCAGTTTTTAAATAATAACCACTTTTATAGGTCAGCAACGCCTCGTCTAATATTTGAGATTCCAGAAAAGACTGAATAAAAACCCAATATTGGAAAGAAGCCTGGCAAAAATATCAAAACTACACCAAGCACGACTTGTACAACGCCTTTGAACAATTTACCAAGTGAAAAAGAAGTAGGCTCATCTCTTCTTTGCCTATTTGTAGTATATGTAAACTCCCACTCAGGTCTTTTATACTCTCTTCTCTCTCTATAAAAGCCACTATCACTGTAAGTCTCCCTCTCCCCATTCATCAAAATGTCATACCGAGCCCTATCTTGTGGAGAGGAGAGCGTGGCATAGGCCTCACCTATCATCTTAAACTTCTCTTCGGACTCGGGGGTGTTTGCGTTGGCGTCGGGATGCCACTTTTTTGCAAGTTCTCGATACTTTTGTTTTATTTCTTCTTGAGTTGCTGTTTTAGAAACGCCTAAAATATCATAATAGTTTTTCATTCAAATTAACATTTCAAAAAAAGAATACTAACCAATTACAGTTCCAACGAATTTACGACCATTTAGTATGTTGTCGATATTTTCTATGTCTTTTCCATTGGCACAAACAACCTTAATTCCAGCCTTTTTTGCCATCTTGCTCGCTATTGGGTCAAAAGGAACATTTTTTCCAGGCTGCCACTCACTCCCTATCATTTCCAAAAATGCATCCCAGCCTATCTCATCTATTGGCTTGGCATTCTCATATTTTTTTGGGTCCGCAGTATATACTTTTGTAATGTTGGAAAGATTTAACAACATTTGAGCCCCAAATTTCTCTGCAAGAATTGTAGCATCCGTATCAGTCGAAAAGCCGGGCTTCCATCCTGCCGCCACCAACACCTGCCCTTCAAAAGCGTCGATAGAAGTGGGATCGTAGACAACAGGAGAAGGACAAAGAGAGGCAAACACAGAACGAACCAACTCGGCATTTAAGCGAGTTGCCATAATTCCTATCATGTCTCCGTCATATAAAGATGGCGCATCATTAAGAGATGCCATCACTTCTTTGTATGAATTGATATATGAGCGCGCAACTCCACCGCCCCCTATTGTCAAGATTATGCGCCTCTCTCTGTCAGAAGAAAGATAGTTTTTTATAAAAGAGGCAAATCGATTAATAAACTCTACATCGGGGCTAGAAGGAGCTATGATAGAGCCCCCAACAGACATAACAGATACCATAATTTTCCTCATCCCAAAAATCCCCAGCCTAAGCTAGAAATTAAATGCACAAAAGGGTTTAAAACACCACTAATTCTATATAATAGAGAAAAAGTGGTCAATAGTAGAATTCCTTTTAAATTAACTAGAAATTAAAGCTAAAAAAAACTAATTCCTTTGACTAAACTCTGATAAAAAGATATACTAAATCCTTCATCTTATGCGCAATTTCCTGAAGAAAAACTTTTTAATCTTTTTGATCTTCTGCAGTTCTTTTTTGTTACTACTCTCGTGCTCAATAGACTATGGAAGATCGAAAGACACAGGAGAGAAAAGACCTAATATTGTTTTTACACGAATAAATGTAGACCGCTACGAAGAGAGCTCTCCCGCTCTTCTAATATCGTGCGAAAGGCTGGAGATGTATAGCAAAGACAAAGTATGGGTTGGCAGAAATATTGAATTTAAACAAATAGACAAAAGCACAAAAGAAAGTGAATTTTTAGGAAAAGCAGGACTCACCTTTATAGACAACCAAAAAGAAGAATATCTTTTAGGAAAAGGGGTGGAGTTTGTGTCAATAAAAGACAAACTGACCATAAAAGCCCCGGCTCTATTTTGGATAAAAAAAGAGAACATTTTGTCTTCTGCCGAGAAAGACGCTGTAGAAATTACAAAAGAAAACGAAATGTCAATTAAAGGTTCGGGCTTTATAGCAAACACTGCAAGAAAAGAATTTGAGTTAAAAACAAAAGTTGAGGGAATAATAGACACTACCAAAAAAGAAGAGAGCGAAGAAGTGGGGCGAAACTAGTTTTCTTAAAATTCAAGGAGAGAAAAAAGAATGAAGAGAGAGAATAAGAAAGTGATTCTTATATTGCTATTTTCTGCTTTTCTATCAATTTGTGCATATAGCGCCAAATCAAAAATCAAGTTTTCTGCTATTTCTATGCAAGGCTCAATAAAAGAAGGACAAAATTCTACATTTCTTACAGGAGATGCTGTGGTAGTAGTCGACACAATGGAAATAAGGGCAGAGAGAGTGGAGATATATGGGAAAGACTATAGGTGTGTCAAAGCAACTGGGGGTGTGGAGGGGGAGGAGAGCGGAAGGGGTTGTAATTGTTCTAGCAATTTTATGCAATACGATAGAGAAAAAGAACTTGCAACCTTTTTGGGCAACACAGAGCTAAACGACACTAAAAACGATGTGAAAATCAATTCGCAACACATAGAATACAACCAAAAAGCAGAGACTATGCTGATGCAGTTTGACGTCAAAATACTTAGAAAAGAAATTACTTGTACATCAATATTTGCAATGTATAACAGAAACAACTCCTCTTTAAGCCTTACAGGTCGCCCTATAGTCACCAAATCTAAAGACACTTTTAAGGCAGCAAAAATCTCAGTGAATTTGGATACTGAAGACATCAGCTTAGAAGGCAAAGTTTCGGGCAATGTGGTAGACGAAAAAAAGGAAGAGCCAACAAAGATGGATGAACAAGAGGCGAAAGATACAGGCGAGACGGAAGAGATAGATGGAAAAAAAGAGAGCGAAGATGAGAGTTCAGGTGGCGATAAAGAAAAAAAAATAGAGACCAAAAAAGAAGATAGCTCTGAAACAAAAGAAGATAGCGAATCTCTTTTTGGGAAAAAACAAAAAAGATGAAGTGGCAGAAAATGATAGAACGTCGCTCACTGCGTTTGAAAGTGAGGTGGAAGACGGTGTTTTACAAACTGTACCAAAAAAGCTAAACACAGACGAGACCTCCCTATCTGTGCTTAGGGTAGACAATTTGCATAAATATTTTAGGAAAAAGCATGCTGTTAAGGGTGTCTCTTTTTCTATGAAGCAAGGAGAAGTGGTAGGTCTTTTAGGTCCAAATGGTGCTGGCAAGACTACATCATTTTATATGATCGTAGGTTTTTATAAACCAAATGTTGGAAATATTTATTTAAACAATACCTGCCTTACAAACCTTCCTATGTATAAAAGAGCGAGAGAGGGCATTTCCTACCTGCCTCAAGAAGCTTCGGTTTTTAGAAAACTTTCTGTTGAACAAAACATATATTCTATTTTGCAAATGAGAAAAGATATAAACAAAGCTCAAAAATTAGAGCGACTAGAATTTTTATTGGATGAGTTTGGAGTAACCAAAAATCGATATCAGCCGGCCTATACGTTGTCGGGCGGAGAGCGAAGACGCACAGAAATTGCCAGAGCTTTGGCAATTGAGCCTAAATTTCTTTTGTTGGATGAGCCTTTTGCCGGAATTGACCCTATCGCAGTACACGATATAAAAAACATCATTCGACTTTTGGCACAACAAGGAATAGGCATTTTAATAACCGACCACAATGTTCGCGATACTCTAGAAATTACAGATCGTGCCTATATAATAGGACATGGTGAAATTGTAGAAGAAGGCCCAAAAGACAAAATATTGAATTCTGAAATTGCAAGAAAGATATATTTAGGCGAAGAATTTAGAATGTAGAAATTGAGGAGAAGGTCATGATAGATGCAATAGTTTTTTTGGGCAACTATGGCAAAGAATATGAAAAAACTCGTCACAACGTTGCTTGGATTTTTGCAGAAATGCTAGAAATGACAAAAAACTTAACATGGCAAAATAAATTTAATGCTGAATACGCAAAAGTCCTACCCAATAAAAGGTTGGAACCACTTCATATTATAAAGCCGTTGACGTATATGAACCTCTCTGGCATAAGCGTGGCTTCTTTGTGCTCTTTTCATAAAACTCCCCCATCCTCTATCTTAGTAGTACACGACGAAGTTGAATTGCCCCTTGCCACAATTAGTTTGAAATATGGGGGAGGATTAGCGGGACATAATGGGCTTCGTTCAATAAAAGAGCATTTAGGCACTCAAGAGTTTTGGCGACTGAGGATTGGTATAGGGCGCCCCGCACCAAAAAGCGAAAAAAACATAGACATGGCGGGTTATGTTCTATCTAGGTTTTCTGGCGAAGAGCTCTCGCTTCTTTCAAAAAGCATAAAAACAGTCGAGGAAATCTTTTCTTTGATAGAAGGGGGAGAAGACTTGCAAAGTTTCCTAAAAAAATATGCAAAAGTAAAAGTAGAGGCTGACCCATCCCAATCTCAAAATATCAGCTTTTAGCACTTTATTTAAAATTGCTGTAGAATATCGCGGGCTTTAGAACCATTTGCGGGACCGACCACACCTCTTTTTTCCATATCTTCTATAATGCGAGCCGCTCTGTTATATCCAATTTTCAGTCGTCTTTGAATATAAGACGCAGAAGCTTTCCCTTCATTTAAGACAACATCTAAAGCTTCGTCATACAATG
>CAUTVN010000086.1:0-6583 GCA_963541705.1 uncultured Treponema sp. | reverse complement strand
CTGGTTGGAAGGAATAAAAGAAGGTGAGAAAAGAGGTAGAATAGAGGGTGAGAAACGGGGAGAGAAAAGAGGTAGGATAGAGGGTGAGAAAAGAGGTAGAATGGAAGGAAAGAAAGAAGGTAGAATGGAAGGAAAGAGAGAAGGTAGGATGGAAGGAATAAAAGAAGGTGAGAAAAAAGGTAAATATGAATCGGCGCACAATATGAAAAGTGAGGGTTTCCCATTCGACCTAATAGCGAGAATTACAGGGCTGAGTATTGCAGAAATAAAAGAGCTATAAAACAAATAAGTAATACCATAATCGGAGAATTTTGCGTGGGCAACTATTTTTGGTTAAATCAAGTAGTTACCCATTTTTTAGGTTAAAAGCGCTCTGTTTTCACCTCGAAACTAGCAATGTTTTGGGACAAAGCTGATCAGATTCGAAAGTTGAAACTGATCAGTTTATAGGTCTGAGACTCTACAGTTTTGAGCTCGCTAACTGCGCTGTTTCGAGGTTAAAAGCTATCGAATTCCCAATTGCTCATAGGTCTTAGTGTTGGAACTTCCACTATTTGCACACTCTAAGCAAAAGACCGATTGGCAAGTGGTCGGAATAGCCTCGTTTTGTCGAGGCATTATATCGGTTGATTTTGCCGTTTCGAACCAAAGGAGCGCTATTGAATAGAACAAACTTAGAAACCTCAAAAGAGCGCTCGCCCTCGCTTCTCTCCATATAGAAAAAGTGGTCTAGCCTTTCCCACTCATCCCTATAGCAGTAGCTACCTTGAGCTTTCAAGTCGACATCGTCAATAGCGTGTTGTGCGCTGAATGTATTTGCATCATATAGTTGCCAAGCGTTTTGGAATTCTTGTAGCTTCGAAAACTCAAAGTCATTTTGGTTGAAGTCGCCACAAGCAAGAACAAAATCGCCCTTCTTTTTACACTCTTTCATCCTATTATACAAAAGCTCTTCTTGCATTTTTCGAACATCTTCGCAACCTTCTCTTTTAGACTTCCAGTGCACTGCAAAAAGTTTGAGATTTCGCTCTTTCCCATTCAATTCAAAGCATATTTCAGCCTCTATGATTGGTCGCAAAAGCATACCCTCCATATGAACTTTGTGCGCCTTTGCTCCCAAAATCTTGTATTTTGAAAGAATGGCTGTGCTAAAAGCGCCACCATCTTCGGGTGGGACAAAAACCAATTCCTTATATGCTTCTCTATGGTTCAACCTTTTACAAAAATCTTTTAAGACTTGCTCGCTCTCTATTTCTTGTAAAACCAAAACGTCTGGCAAGTCTTCTCTTTCTTGCAATTGATTGGTGCAAAGTTTTACTGCGTCCAAAAGTCTTTTAAGACGATTATCGTAGTCCGCCTCTTTCCACTTAGAGCTCCTAAACTCTTTGAACTCTCTTCCGTCTTCAACTAAGTCGAAAAAAGTTTGTGCGTTGTAGCTGACAATGCTAAAAGTAGTTTTGCTTTTGCAAGATGCAAAAACAAGTGAAAAAACCAAAAATGCAAGGTATGCACTCATTTTTTTCTTTGTTAAAAAACATCTTTCCATCATTCTACCACCACCTCCACAACCCTTTATTATGTTTTTTATTTGAAATTTGGCTCGCCTTCTCGCTTTCAATCTTGCCTACGCACTACTTGAATATTCTTTATCATCTATAATATCATCAAATATTCTAAAATTGTTTTTTACATTTACTTTTAGGGGGCTATATGTCTGATTGGGCAGTATATGCAAAGAAAAATAGATTTGTTTCAATTCGCACAAAATTAGTGTTGCTTTTTGGTAGCTTGGCGCTGATCTCTGGGCTACTTTTGGTGATGATTGCTACTCTTTTGGCAAAAAGAGCTGTGCTAGAAAAAGTGTCTGTTCATTTGGTGGAAAAAGCAAAAGACACAGCTACGGTCATAGACGGTAAGATCGATTCGGTATACGAATTTTTGGACGGACTTGCGCGCTCGCCAATTGTCTACGACGTAGATGTTCCTATGGAACAAAAACTTGAATATCTTAGAGAAGAGGTAAAGCAAAACAACGTCGTAGCCTCTTTTGGCATTTCCGGCACAGACGGCGACTATTATTCTATCAATGGAAAAAGAGACGATATTCGAAGTCGAGATTGGTTTGGTTATGCAATGAAAGGCGAAGACTACATCTCCGAGCCTCACGTGCTTCAAATCACAGGCAAATTTCAAGTTAGAATGTGCATTCCAGTATTCGATGACGATAAAAAAGTAGTTGAGCTTTTGAGTTGCACTATAGACGGTTTTGCTCTCTCGCACCACGTGGAAAACATAAAAATTGGAAAAAGCGGTGGCGTGTATATGCTAGACGAAGACGGAGTGATTATAGCAGACAAAAACACTAAGTGGGTAGAAGAGCAGATGAATAGTGCAGAAATGGCAAAAAAAGATGCAAATTTTGCAGAGCGCGCCGCTTTTGAACAAAAAGCAATGAACGGCGGTGAAAACGATATTCACTATTTCCATTTTGATGGCGTGTATAGAATTGCATCTGTAGCGAAAATGCGCTCAACTGGCTGGTTTATAGTAGTCTATGCACCGGTAGATGAGTTTTTGGATGCTGTAAATACTTTGCAAAAATATATATATTCTATAGGACTTGCAATCTTGATTGTTGTTCTTATTTTGGTCTATCTTTTGGCCGTTAAGATGGTAAAACCTGTCTCCCGTGTGGCACATGTGCTAAAAGACATCTCGCAAGGCGAGGGCGACCTAACAGTACGTCTGCCTCTGGTGGGAAGAGACGAGGTAACTCAGCTCTCGCAATATTTCAACGAAACAATAGAAAAAATTGCTAAGTCCATCAAAGTTGTAGATAAAAACGCAGAGGTTATGGAAGACGTAGGCAAAGAGCTTTCCAGCAACATGGTGGAGACCACATCTAGTGTTAGGATGATTAACGAAAACATAAGCGACGTAAAAAAACAGGCAACGACGCAGGCTGGCAGTGTTGGAGAAACTGCCCACTCTATAGAAGAGATTATCCACACAATTCAAAAATTGAACGCTCGAATAGAAGACCAAGCAGCAAGCGTGGCAATGTCTTCTTCTAGCATAGAAGAAATGGTTGCAAACATCGCCAGCATCACCTCCACGCTCGAAAAAACCGACGGTGTCATAAAAGAGTTGACTGTTGCAACAGGAGACGGCAAGGAGACTTTGTTGCAGTCTCGAGCTGTTACAGAAAAAATTGCAGAAGAGTCTGGCTCCCTAATGGAGGCGTCTAGCGTAATCCAACACATAGCATCGCAAACAGGGCTTCTTGCAATGAACGCTGCAATTGAGGCGGCTCACGCAGGAGAGGCTGGCAAAGGCTTTTCTGTTGTGGCAGACGAAATCAGGAAATTGGCAGAAGACTCGAACGCTCAAGGCAAAATGATCACCACCACATTAAAGAACTTAAGTGCAGAAATTGAATCTCTCATCTCTTCTTCGCGCGTTGTAGACTCTAAGTTTACAGCTATTTTCAACCTTGCAAACGAAGTTAAAAAAATGAGCGAAAAGCTAACCGATGCTATGAAAGAGCAGGCGCACGGAAGTAGCGAAGTGCTTGTAGCCATCAAAGACATCAACACCGTAACAAACGAAGTCCAGATGGGCTCCGGGCAGATGTTGCACGGAGGCGAGACTGTTGCGGGCGAAATGCAAAAACTAGACGGACTGACGAGGATTATTACCGACAGCATGAATGAGATGGCTTTGGGAGCAGAACAAATTAGCTATGCTGTAAAAGAAGTGAAAGAGATTACAGAAGAAAACAAGCAAAATATAGAAACTCTCGTAAGCGAAGTGAAAAAGTTTAAGATTTAAGAAAAAGTATTATGAATGTGGAGCTTTTAGCGCCTGCAGGCAACATAGAAGCACTAGACGCTGCAATTGGCGAAGGTGCCGACGCAGTATATTTCGGCTTAAAAAGTTTTAACGCCAGAATGCGTGGATCAAACTTTGCCTGGAACCAAGCAGCCGCTGCCATAGACGCCTTGCACAAAAGAAGAAAAAAAGCCTATATCACAGTCAATACCGTCTTGCAAGAAGACGAATGCGAGAAGATGTATAGGTTTTTGAAGTTTTTAGAAAAAATCGGACCAGACGCTTTAATTGTGCAAGACTTAGGTGTCGTAAAAATGTTGCGCCTATATTTTCCAAACTTGAAGATTCATGCCTCAACACAGATGAACATCGCCTCCAGCAAAGCTGCAAATGTGGCAAGCAAAGAAGGGATGTCTCGAATTGTTTTGGCACGAGAACTATCTTTGGAAGAAATTAAACAAATTCACACGCAGACAAACTGCGAGCTAGAAGTGTTTGTGCACGGCTCTCTTTGCATCTCAGAATCGGGGCTTTGCCTGTTCTCTTCGTATCTTGGGGGCAAGTCTGCAAATAGGGGAATGTGCACGCAAGCTTGTCGCCGTTTCTATCGTGCGGACTGTAGCGACGGCATGCGCGAAGGCTACTTCTTCTCTCCATTCGACCTAGAGTTGATAGACGTTTTGCCCTCTCTAATTGAGACGGGAGTTTCATCTTTCAAGATTGAAGGAAGGATGAAGAGCGCAGAATATGTGGGTCAAGTGGTTAGGGCATATAGATATATGATAGACAACTACCAAACTGAAAAGGACTCAACACTCGAAAATGCAAAAGAAATGCTGAAAAAAGACTTTTCTCGCGCAAAAACTCAGTTCCATATTTTTAAGCCCGATTTGGAAGACGTTTTGCAACCCAAACAAGCGGGAGGCACAGGCATATTTTTGGGCAAGATTTTGCAAACATCTTTTGCAGAGACTAGAATGCAAGATGACGGACAGCCTTGTACATACATAACCTTCGACTCGGAGCAAACCCTTTCAGTTGGAGACAGCATAAGGATTCACGAAAAGAATGATAAGAAAAGGGAAAGTTGCAAGATTTTAGACGTAACTCGTAGGGGCGAGAGATCTTTCTATCTGGTTTCTGGCGAGCACAAAAAAGGCGATTTTGTATATCTAATTCAAGAAAAAAACACTAAGCGATATCCCCACATTTTGCCAAAAGATTTGAGCGAATATAAGCTAACTCCACAAGGAGAGTCTTTGCCACATCTAAAGCTTCAAGGAGAAGAGAAAAAAGCGGTTCAACATTTAGAAAAAAATGGTAGGAAAAAGACAAAAGATGTTTTTCCGCAAGGGCTTTATGTTCAAGTTTCTTCCTTCCGAAACATTGTAATTCTCACTTCTTCCGAAAAAGAGGTTAGGCCTGCAAAATTGATAGTCAATCTAAATGAAGAGACTTTGTCTAGCCTAAAAAACTTTGAAGAGAGGAAAGCAATCAACCCGTTTTCTAAAAAAGATGTGATTATATCTCTAGACCCTTTTCTTTCGGAATCTCGCCTTGCGAAGTTGCAAGAAGATATAGACTTTTTGATTGAATGTGGCTATACGTCTTTTGTTCTCAACAACCTAGCTCATATCAAAATCTTAAAAGAAAAAATGGGTTCTACAAATAAACTAAACCTGATTGCAGGCTCATATTTATATACCTTCAATCGCTATGCAATAAAATATTTAGAAGACAACAATATAGCAAAAATCATCTCACCAATAGAAAATTCAGAAAAGAATGTAGAAGCTTGCTATTTAGACAAAAGTACAAAAGAAAATGTTTTGCTCACAATTTTTGCATATCCTGCGCTTTTCAGGATGAGCTCTCCTCTACCAAAAGCTTATAGCTTTTTATACTTTTTTGACAAAGAGAACATTGCCTTTAAGGCGTTTTCTACAAAAAATGCATCTTTTGTTTTGCCCGAAAAGCCTTTTTGCATCACTCACAGAATGGGCTACCTAAAGAAGAAAGGCTTTGAGCGCTTTTTAATCGACTTTTCGCACACAGAGCTAAATGCAAAAGAATATAAAAGGATTTTGCGCTCCTTTTTGGAAGGAAAATATATAGAAGGTACGTCTTATTTTAATTGGAAAGAAGGATTTTATAAAGAAAAATAAAAACGCAAGAACATATGCAAAGTGGAAGCAACGGAGGAATTGCTATTTTCCAACTATTGCTATGTTCTTGCGCTCCAAATAGAACTAAATCAGCTTAAGTCAAAATAATTATGAATTGACCCGCTCTTGATATTCGTTTGTTTCTGTATTGACAAGGATTCTCTCGCCTTGCTTTATAAACAAGGGAACTCTCACAGTAAGTCCTGTTTCTGTAACTATTGGCTTTGTAGCCCCAGAGACTGTGTCTCCTTTGATATAGTTCTCGCTTTGTTCCACAACAAAAATCATTTTTGTCGGGATTTTGACGTCTATGGCATTGCCTTCCCAAATTATGAGCTCGTATTCGTCGCCATCTCGCAAATAGTGTATTTTGTCTTTTAAGATGTCGATGGAAACTTCTATTTGTTCAAACGTTTCGGTGTCCATAAAGAAAAACGAATCTCCATCTTGATATTGATATTGCCCACGCTTTGTCTCTACAACAGCATCTTCCACAGTGTCTGCAGTTTTTATAGTTTGAGTTAGGACAGAACCATCTTTTAAGTTTTTCATTTTTACACGAGCAAAGGCGGCTCCTTTGCCAGGAT
>CAUTVN010000085.1:0-6634 GCA_963541705.1 uncultured Treponema sp. | reverse complement strand
GAAGAAAAATAACTGCAGAAGAATGGGTAGAAGAAGTAAGCTTTTTCGATGTTGTTTTTTGGGGAAAGATGGGAGAGTCTATCAATCAGTATTTGGTGAAAGGGAAACAGGTTGCCGTAACAGGAGAGCTTAGACAAAATAGATGGGAACAAGATGGGCAGCCGAGAAGTAAAGTGGAGATTATCGCAAATAACTTACAGCTGTTGGGCTCATCTCAAGGGAATGGAAAAGGTGGAGGTTATCAAGCAGGAGACGCCTATGGAGAGGATGGCTCGCAAGTCTATCCAAGAAAAAAAGACGCTCCAACATATGAAGATTTAGGCGATGACGATTCGCAGCTTGATAATATTCCTTTTTAAGTAACAAAAAGTAACAATTGATAGGAGTTTTTTATGTCTGACGAGACAATGGAAGATTTGGATGTGGAAGCCAATATGGCAGAAAATGTAAAAGAAGGCGAAGAGAAAAAAAGAGGTAGGGTTTTTTATAAGCGAAAAGTTTGCAGATTTTGTTCGCAAAAACTAAAGGTAAGCTATAAAGATCCATCTTCTCTTAGAAGATTTATAACAGAGAGAGGAAAGATTTTGCCTAGAAGAATTACTGGCACATGTGCAAAACACCAAAGGAGCCTTACGGCAGAAATTAAAAGAGCTAGAGCTTTGGCTCTTTTGCCTTTTGTTAGCAACGAATAGAACGTTTTAAAAAGCATTTATATAAGGTATATGCTTTGAAGATGTTCTTGATACGTAGGTCTTTGCTGGAGTTGACTCTTGGCGAAGATCTTAGACATTGCTACTCGTACTCCTTGAGAATAGCAGTGCTTTTTTGTTTAAAGTTTAGGAGCTTGAGAGGTTTGATTTTTTTATGAAAGTTATTTTGAATGTTGACGTCAGATATTTAGGCGAAGAAGGAGATATAAAAAACGTAGCGAACGGCTATGCTAGAAATTATCTTTTTCCTCGCAACTTAGCTGTGCTATGCACTCCAGAAGCTTTGGCATATTTTGAAGAGCGAAAAGGCGAAATTGAAGAGAGAAAGAAAGCAAAAAGACAAGATGCAGCGAGTGTAAAAGAGAGATTGGAAGCTCTTGAAATTAAGATTGTTATGCCAGCAGGTCCTAACGGAAAATTGTATGGCGCTGTAACGACACAAACTATTTTTGAAGAGTTGGCCAAATCTGGTTTCGATATCGAAAGACGTAGGATCGAAATTCAGGGCAATACAATAAAATCTGTTGGAAATCATACTGCAAACATCAAGTTGTATGAAAACACTGTGGCTTCCTTAAAGTTTTCTGTTGAAGCGTTGATAGAAGAAACCAAAGAAGAGAAAAAGCCTCGTCGCCATAGTAGGGGAAGACAGGAAGAGGCTGAAACAAAAACAGAAGAGGGAAGTACGCAAACAGAAAAGGCGGAAGATACAGAGGCGTCTAAAGAGTCAGAATAGTTTTTTATTATTTTTCTTAACTAAAAAGTGGGCATGGGAAGATGGCTAAAGGTGAGTATGATTGTGCTTTAGCCATTTTGCATGCCGTTTTTAGTTTATGTCATCTTTTAGGCGTTTTATCCAACTAATCTCTTCGCCCATAATGGTGCATGCCCCATGTCCTGGGTATACTGCCACATCCTCTGGAATTGCTAGAAGTTTGATTAAAGATTGTCTTATCGCCTCTTCGCTCCCACCCATTAAGTCGGTTCTACCACGCGAACGTCTAAAGAGAGTGTCGCCCGAAAGTAATGTTTTAGCATCTTTGTTGTAAAAACAAACAGAACCTTCTGTGTGTCCTGGAGTGTGGATTACAGTAAAACCATTTACTACGTCTCCGTCTTCTATATAGTCTGTGGCGGGTGGAAACTCACCTTGCATATTTAGTATATAGCGTTCTGCCTTAATTGGAGTAAAGCATTTTATATGATTTTCTTTTGCATCTTTTCCAAGATACATAGAGTCTGCTTTGTGGATGTAAATATGTGCTATACTATAATGAGTGGCAAGATATGGAATGCCCCCTACATGGTCGAAATGTCCATGCGTTAGCATAATGTCGATGCTGGAAGGATGACATTTTTCTATATGTTGCAACAGCTCTTCGTCGCTACCACCTGGGTCTACTAAAACTAATTTTTCTCCAATCATAAATGCCCAAGTTTTTACAAATAGCGGTCCTGTGTATATTTCTTTTATTTCCATGAGATATCTCCCATAATTTGTTTCAATTTTTGAATAAACACTTCTATATCTTTTTTTGTTGTTTCTTCTCCAATAGAAACCCTTGCTATGTTCCCTCGATATTGGGGAGGAAGCCCATTTATAATTCTTTTTTCTTTGCTGTTAGACGAGCAAGCAGAGCCAGATGATATGGCGATTCCTTCATCGCTTAGCATTCTCACCAATACCTCTCCTTTTATATAGTGGGTATAAAAAGCAACTATATATGGAGAGAACCTGTTGTCTTCTTTAGCGTTTTTTATTAGTCTGCACGCGGGGAAAACTTCCACTCCACTAATATTGCCTAGCTCTTGCATTAAAAAATTTGTTAATAGTTGCGCTTTTTCTCTTCTTTCTTCTATTGACGGAAGAAGATGCTTTAGGCATTTTTCCAAGCTTAATATTGCACATAAATTTTCGGTTCCAGCTCTAAGGCCATTCTCTTGTCCACCACCTCTCAAAAATGGGATGAGTGGCTTTTTTAAGTATAGAATCCCCCCGCCTCTCATAGCGCCTATTTTATGAGCAGAAAGAACTGCAGAGTCTACCTTTATTGATGTAAAATCTATTGGAATTTTGCACAGGGCTTGAACACAATCTAAGTGCAAATGAGGTAGTGCAAATGGAAAATTTTGTTTGTTTAGTTCATTTTGTATTTGTGAAATAGATTCAATTGCACCTGTTTCGTTATCTACTAAAATGAGGGAAATTAACGCTGTTTTTTCAGTGATAGATTTTAAAAGAGTGTTAGAAGATATAAAGCCATCTTTGTTTGTTGGAATTACTATTATTTTATAGCCTAAGTTTTGCATAGATTTAGCCATTTCTTTTGTAGCAGAATGTGCATTATCGCTGATAATAATTTCATTTTTGAAATGCTGATTTAATAGCGAGCTAAAAACAATTTGCACTCCTTCTGTGGCAGAGGAGCAAAAATATAGTTCTTCGGTTTTTGCAGAAAGCAGATTGGCAATATTCGCCCTTGCTTCTTCTAGTCTTTTTTTTGCTTTTTTCCCTTCTATATGGTAGGAGGAGGGGTTGGCAAAATAGTCTAAAGACTCGTTTACGGCTTCTAAAATCAATGTCTCATTTGGCTTTGAGGTTGCAGCCCAATCTAAGTATATCATATTAGCACCTTTTTAATTTCTATCGCGTCTGTTTCTTCTATAAAAGTTTCGCCTAAATCTCTTTGCAACACGAGTCTAATTTCTCCATTTTTATTTTTTTTATCTTTTTTCATTTTTTCAACTAACAATGTAGCAATTTTTTCGTGTACATTTTGTATGTCAGGAAAATTAGCCAAAACTTGTTTTTTAAGTGGTTCCAATAAATGCCAAGGAACTGGGTCTGTTGAATAGCCCAACTCTTTTAGTAGCTTTAGAAATTCTTCTGCATAACTTTTTTTTGTTTTTTTTAATAATAGTCCTAAAGTTAGGGCTCGACCTATTCCCCAAGCGACAGCTTCGCCATGTGTTATATCCTTAAAATTGAGACTAGATTCTAAAGCGTGTGCAAAGGTATGCCCTAAATTGAGATAAGCTCTTATATTTTTTTCATAAAAATCTTTATGTACGATTTCTAATTTTCCGTCAATTGCGTCATGTATCATATTTTCCATGCAAGAAAGACTTTTTTGTTTAATTTGAGATATATCCTTTTTAATTTGCCTGTATAAAAGCGGACGATTGATTAGCGCAATTTTTAATAATTCTGCAAACCCAGAGAAATATTGCGCATCATCTAGACTTTTTAGGTATGTAGTTGAGATATAGACGGCAGAAGGGGCATAAAAAGAGCCAATTAAGTTTTTGAAAGAAGCAAAATCTACTCCTGTTTTTCCCCCTATGGAAGCATCTACCATAGCTAACAGCGTGGTTGGCACATATATGGAAGAGATGCCTCTCATATATATCGAGGATGCAAAACCTGTTATGTCTAATACTACTCCGCCCCCAATACCAATAAAGGTACCATCTCGACCTATGTTGTTTTGTACAGCAATGTTTAGTATTTTTTCTATTGTTTTTAAGTTTTTGCTACTTTCTCCAGATGGTATTTCTATGTGGGGAATGTCTTTTGAATATCCATTTGTACTTTTAAGAAGGGGGGTGGTATTGCTGTCGGTAATGTATAGAGATTTTTTCGGAGTAAGCGCAGAAAGGCAGGAGCATTCATTGTAAAATATATTTGTGTTAGAAAATACAGACACAGCAAAAGACTATACTACGTAAGACGATGCTTTAAGGCAAACTGCCACTTTTTTAGATAAAGCAAAGACACTATAAGCTCCAAACCGCCTGCAGTATATATGTAAATGTTATGAATTTCAAGAGAAAAATATTAAAATAATTTTTATACAAACAAGGCTGTGATTAACGAAGTGATTTTGTAGTCAAGCGGATATGGTTGTATTATATGATATGTTGGCTCTTTTTGTCAACCCAAAACCAAAAGAAAGTATTTTTTTTCATAACTCCTTGTAGTATCGATTTTTTTTAAAATGAGAGTTCATTTACCCCGCAAGTCTTGCATTCCAAAAAATAGGATATTTGGATTTTTTCTGTCTTTAGATTTTAAAGTACAAGGTGTTTTTCTTAGTTTCTTTTTAAACAAAGACAAATACACATACAGATACATATACACGCAGACAAAATGAAACAAATATAACAAGTGATTTTTTTGTTCCGTTGTGTTCTCATTAATTGTTATTTGTTCCATCTTAATCAAGATATTACTAATATTATATTGCACTTGAGCCGAACGGTTAAGTATGAATTACGAATTACAAAAGTTAAAAATGTTATATATCCCGATGTTTGCACGAGGTGAGATTACAGAGCGTGAATGTGCGAGACTATGTAAGATACGACCTGTATCTGCATGGCGTTTAAAAAACAGATACTTAAAATTAGGTGATGTTGCTTTCATTCATGGTAATAAAGGACGAAAACCAAAGAATAAAAAATATGACTATGTTAAAATTGCAGAAGATTATAAAAAGTTTGCTGGTGCACCCTTTATGGCTTTTCGAGACAATTGTTACGATTATCTGGACTATTCTGTAACGCCGTCATATACGACAGTATATAATGCTCTTTCATGTGCTGGGATAGTATCACCTCGAGCCCATATGCCAGTGCGTGAAAAGAAAAAACATCTGCCACGTGCTGAGAGAGAAAATGAAGGCGATATGGTGCAAGTAGATGGTTCGAGACATGACTGGTTTCTCAATGGTAAAAAAATAACGTTACACGGTGCTATTGATGATGCCACTCATAAAATTGTAGCTTTGTATTTTTGTGAAAATGAATGTTTGTTAGGTTATTATGAATTACTTAAACAAATTGTGAATAAAACTGGTGGATTGCCTAGAGCTGTGTATTCTGACCGTTCACAAATATTTTTTACTTCACGTGGCGCGACGTTGGAGGAGCAACTTGCAGGTGCAGAAAAATCTCATACTCAATGGCAAAAGACTTGTAAGGAATTACAAATAGAATTGATAGCTGCCTACAGTCCACAGGCTAAAGGTAGAATTGAAAGGTTATGGCAAACATTGCAAGGTAGGTTGCCTTATGTTTTTCGCTTTCTTAAAATCAACACAATTGAAGTTGCTAACAAGTTTTTGGTAGATTTTATTGATGAGTTTAATGCTCGCTTTGCTGTCCCTGCTCAGGATGAGGCTTTACACTGGAAAGTTTTACCAAACAATACAGACTTTGATTTTTTATTTTCTGTTCGTACTGAAAAGAAAACTAAAACTGATGGTTCATTTATTTATCACGGTTATAAGTTTCGTTTGATCTCTAAACATTCTGCTTGCGTCCGTTTTATGCTCTGTATTTCCGAAAGTTATGGACTTAAAGGCTTTATGAAAGGTGAGTATTATGATATTGAATTGTGCGAGCCAGTTTGCGATGTAGTTGGGGATGCTATGCCGTTGGTAGAAAAAGACTTGATATATCGCTATTTACTAGCGGATAAACATAGCGGACAAGCTGTAATTGCTACTGGATAAAAAGGCACGCACTTTACAAGTGTTATGCGATTTTATGAAATAAAGCCTCTAATATCTTTTAGGGCGTGATAGGCTCGTATCATCATTGTATTCTCTGCTAGGTATTGTAAGCCTTGCAGTGTAATGCGTATAGCCGAAATATCAAGATAAGAGCTACCATCTATAAATCTTTTTGTCGTAACGCCCGAGATGTAACCCGCTTGATTAAGCATTTCTATATAATTTTGCCATCGTGTTTCTGTAATTCCGAGAGCCTTATACCCGATTTGTTCTTCTGCGTTAAAGTCTTTTTTTTCATAGTCTAGGGCTTTTTCTAGCCGATTGAGAAGTGTGTAAATTGTTTTGAATGCTTTTGTCATATAGCTATTATACGCTAGATTTTCATTGTGTGTCAAATTATGCATGTTG
>CAUTVN010000084.1:0-6666 GCA_963541705.1 uncultured Treponema sp. | reverse complement strand
CTTTGTTATTCTTGCAACGCATCCATATGAATATAAGTCTTTTGACTGAATATCTTCATCAGTTTTTTTAGAAAGACACAAACCAATAAAACCAGAAGATGCACTGGCAATTTCTACCGCATTTATATGACGTTCGTAAGAAAGTAATATAGGAGCAAAAATGCCTGGAAAGATTGGTCTATGATACAAAGGAACTATTTCCAACTTTGCTGGCAACGTCTCATCTGCTTTAACAATTTCTTTATTATCTGACATAAGAAACATAAGTATGATGTTAAATTAAAAAAAAGTCAAACCTATACATAATAGTTTTGCAATAAAACAAAAAACCTAATTCAATTAAAACAAAAACATCCTATTGTGAGGCTTTTATACTACACAAAATATATAACTAAATTATAAAAAAGATTGATAAATAACAAAAAAACTACTACGATCATCATCGGCTTTATTATCTTTTTTCCATTTTTTATTGCAAGGCTAGAGCCAATATAGTTCCCCATTATTCCACAAATTGCTGCAGGAATTGCAATAGAATAAATCACTTTACCACTAACAATACCCAGAATTAGCGACGAATAATTAGAAAAAAGGTTTAACAATTTAGAATTGCCAACAGCAGTTTTCACATCATACTTCATTAGTGCGGTATATCCTATTATTGCGAAAGTACCGGTTCCAGGTCCGAAAATACCATCATAAAAACCTATAAGAGTGCCCATAACTAAGGCAAGAATGATTTTTTTTTGTCTTGGAATACTGCTAGATTCATCTTTGCCACCAAAATCTTTTTTTAACAATATAGTAAGCCCAGCAAAAGGCAGGGCAACTAACATAATAGCTTTTAAAACCATTGGATTTATGCTCAAAGCAATTCGAGTGCCTATGTGTGATGTGCAAAAAGCTACTAAACCAGAAAGCACTGCAACTTTCACATTCATCACACCAGACTTAAAAAAGTTTAAAGCTGAAAAAGTTGTCCCACATCCAGACCCAAATTTATTACACACAAAAGCATTATCTGCAGGCAGACCTATAAAAAGATAGGCAGGAAGAGAGATGAGACCACCTCCCCCTGCAATAGAGTCTACAAAACCTGCAATAAAAACACAAATGCAAATAATAACAATAGAAGAAATTGGCATTGGACTTTAGTCTCTATAAACTTGCGAAAACACTTTTTCTATGTATTCCTGGTCTAGGCTACCCCCCAGCTCCCTAACAGAGTGCATTGCAAGAATTGGATTTCCCACATCTACACAACGAATATTCAAATTTCCCATAGTTATAGGCCCTATAGTAGAACCCCCCCGCATATCAGAGCGATTGACAAACGTCTGACAAGGAACATCTGCACGCCTACACAAATCTCTAAAAATTCCTGCAGAAACTGCATCGCTCATATAAGACATAGAAGCGCTCATCTTCACCACAGGCCCATTATTCATTAGTGGAGAATTTGTGATATCATTTTTTTCTTCATAGTTTGGATGAAGTCCATGAGCTTGGTCAGCAGAAATAAAAAAAGAAGAAGCTAAAACTTGTTGAAAAGTTTCAAAAGCATTTTCACTGCATCCCTCAATTTCACTTGCGGAGATAACTATTCTTTTTAGAGTGTCCGAAAGAAATGGACTTCCTGCCCCTGCAGCGGTGGAAGAGCCAATCTCTTCGTTATCAAACACACAGGCAACTTGTGTAAAGTCCACCGTTTTGCTTTGGGCTAAAGCTTTAATCGAAGGATAAGCCATTCCGAGATTGTCTATCTTAGGTAGAGAAAAAAACTCTTCATTTTCCCCAACAAAAGAGCCTGGCATTCTATCGTACAAATATAAGTCATAAGCCAAAATATCGTCTTTAGAAATTTCCATTTCGTTTGCTAAAAATTGCAAAAAAAGGTGCTTATTTTCTATCTCTGCTCCAGTAGAGGCAATCGCAAACAACGGAAGTGTGTCTTTTTGTTTATTAAAAGCATAGCCGTCGTTAATTTCTCTATTCATATGTATTGCCAAATTTGGTATTATAAGCAGATCTTTATCAATATTGACCAGCTTCACCTCTGGGTGCAAAACGTCTTTACCTTTCAAAGTTAGCCTTCCTGCAACAGATAGAGGACGATCAAACCAAGTAGAAACTATAGCACCACCATAGCATTCTGTGTTTAATTTAAGAAAATGACGTTTGACGCAAATTTCAGGTGAGGGTTTTATTTTGAATGTTGGGGAATCGCTATGGCTACCAATAATTCTAAATCCATTTTTTATAGAATTGCCCATTTTCCATGCAATAATAGCACTTCCATTGTTAGTGGTAAAATAAGACCCATTTTTTTTTAAAGCAAACTTCTCCTCAAGTTTTATTTCCTCAAACCCTGCGTCACGCAACATATTTGCAAGATTTGCTATTGCGTGATACATCGACGGACTTTTATCCACAAATTTCATCAGCGAAACTGCCGCATCAGTTTTCATAAAGTCATCTCCTTAAAATATTATTGTTTATTCATTAAATGCGCTTTGCTTGCGTTTAATATAAAATCTATTCCAATATCTATCAAAGACTGCTCTATAAGAAGCAAGCTCTCTTCATCTTGAATTGCCTCTAGCTCTGGAACTTTGGTGGAACCTACAACTCTTCTAATAATTTCACAGCCAGCATAGCGAAACGCATCATCTATAATGCTTTCGATATAGCCAGACAATAGAGGAACATTGCGATAAAATTCATTGCATACTATATTTTTTAGAACAGACACTCCCTCCTTTGCAAAAAAGTTGAGAAAGTTTTCAATTTGGTCTTGATAATATGAAACATATATGGAACGTTCTTCTTCATTTTTTAGCGTAAAACTTTTATATAATTTTGCAAAATGAAGATGTGCCAAAACATTCCCAACATCATATGCAATAGGTCCATAAAACGCAAATTCCGGGTCTACAACAAACATGTTCATTAAATCGTCATCATTAGAGAGAACCTCGCTATTGCAAGTTTTTATTAAAATAGAGCCTGTGTGAAGGTCTCCATGAATTAGACTTTGCTTATACGTCTTAAATTTTTCCAACAACGAAAATACAACTGCCTGCAATTTACAACTTTTAAGTCTTTCTTTTATAAAGGTCTCATTTCCTTTTGTATATCTGTTTCTATTTTTTGGATTGTAATAAGGAGCAACAAACACCAATTCTTCTGTTATACGAACTAAATCATTAGAATATGAAAAACTGCAAGGTCTATCTACTTGCCTATCATCCCTTGCCATATCCAACAACGGAAAAGTAGAGTGAACAATAAAATATGCCAATGTTTTCCCAAGTTCTTTGTAAAGTGCCCCCTTCATTAAAGAATCTCTCAAAGAACAAGCGTCTACTATATCTTCCATCAAAAAATAATGCTTTTCTGCATTAATAGAAAATACACGAGGCACATAGTTTGGAACTACTTTTTCATACCAGTTCAATACTCCCGCTTCGTGCTCATTTCTTTTCGGAGAAAGAAAACCATCTGGACGCACTCTAGTCTCTTCACTTGCAAATTTTAATATAACACTTTTTTGATTTTCTTTGTTTTTTATGCGATATATGTAGTTTATATTGCCACTACTAATCTCTTCCCAGCTAGTAGAAGGAACATCCCAACATAAATCGTACTTTATTGCGCTAAAAAGCAATTCGTCAACATCACTTTGTTTCATACATAGATAGTACTTCAAAAATGCCTTTAAGCACGCTTACCTCTTCTTGTGCTAACATAACGCGCAAAGTCCGTCATATTATGAACTTTGATTTTATCACGATATACATCCAGTCGCCCTTGCTCCATAAACTTATTTATCGCTTCTGCCACCTGATCGTTAGAAAGCCCTGCCCAACGTGCCACTTCTTCAGTTGTAATTTCAAACACCCTAACATCACTACTCCTATCCAGATGAGGCAATGTTTCGTCCAACATTAAAAAAACATCAGCAACACGCGCAGGAATATCTTCTATTGTAAGGATCATAAAACGTCTCTTCTGCGCATAAATTCGCTTTACAAAAGTTTTTAAAAGACGCAAACCAATTATCGGACTACCCTTCATTAACACTTCAAAGTTTTCTTTATTAAATTCTAGAGCCACGACATCGTCGTATGCAATAGCAGAAGCAGAACGAGGTGAATTATCCAAAATTGCCATCTCCCCAAATATTTCCCCTGTCTCTAAGATGTCTATATTTTTCTCTACTCCATTAATCACTTTAATTAATTGAACCCTTCCTGCTTGAATCAAATAAAAGGACGAGCCTTTTTCAAATTCAGCAAAAATTACTGAGCCCTTTGGGAACTTCTTAGCAAACCTCGAAAATGATGACAAAACATCAGACATAACTCATCTCCTAAAACATCACTACAACGCACATTGTCGACAAAATTATATCCTTTTTTAAAGGCCTTGACTAGATATATTTAATAAACTTAATTTAACTTTCACGACTCTTTTTTGTCTTTCTAATATTCAATGAAAAGACATTTACACCCCTGCAAGGGTCTATAAATCATATTTTTTATACCTTAAATCTTCCCACTTCTTCCACAAGTCCTTCTATGCTTGTTTTGTTTTTGTGCGTAATATCAGCAACTTCTTGCATAGCATTGCTAATTTGCACAGCACCCGCTGCCATCTCATTCATACTGTCGGTGATAACTCGGGTCAAACCATATAGCTTTTCCATCTCTTTCGCAACACCTTCGCTGCCCTTTAGCATCTCGGCACTCCCTTCTTGCACCTCGTTTGTTACATGGTTTATGTCTCTAATCGCAGTTAGCACCTCTTTTGAACCATTAGCTTGCTCCCGCATAGCCTCGGTAAGGCTCTCACTCATATCCCGCACCTCTTGGGAAAGAGAGAAAATTGCATTAAACTTATCTTCTACCACCTTAGAAGAAGACGACAATCCTTCTATTTCACCTGACAAACTCTTTAGCGTTGCAGTAATCGCTTTGCCTTGACTTGCAGACTCCTCTGCCAATTTCCTAATCTCGTCTGCCACAACAGCAAAACCTTTTCCTGCCTCCCCTGCATGTGCTGCTTCAATAGCAGCATTCATAGCAAGTAAGTTAGTTTGGCTTGCTATGTGTTGAATAACGCTAGACGCCTCCATCAAACTGCCAGATTCTTCTGCAATCTTTTGCGTTACAGAATTAGATTGTGCCAATGTCTCTTTGCCATCTCTTGTAGCACCCCCAAGCTCTTTAATAAGAGAATCGCTTTTCTCAAGAGTAGTTGTTATGCTAGAAATATTTGCAACCATCTCTTCTATGCTGGATGAAGACATTGCAACGCTTGCAGCTTGTGCTTCAATACTGCTATTCAATTGTCGAATTGTGCGGATAATTTCTTCTATGGTGGCTGCGGTCTCGGTGACAGAGGCTGCTTGCGTTAATGCCTGCCTTTTAACACCATCGATATTGCTAGAAATTTCACTTACGCTAGAAGCTGTCTCGCTCATATTGCTAGAAAGCTCATCTCCAATGCCTTCCATTATGCGAGCATTTTCCTCCACAGCTTTAATGGAAGAGCCAATCTTTGCAATTGTCTCGTTAAAGTATAAGGCGAGGTCCGTCATCTCATCATTGCCTTGCACACTTAAGCGAACGGTTAGGTCTCCGTCCCCCATCGCAATTCCTTGCAATGCGTCGACTGTTGTCTTTATCGGCTTTACCATGCCATAGGCTACCAAATATACAATAACTAAGGCGACACCTAAGACAGTAGTGCCAATGCCATACATAGAAGCGCGCAACGTTTGTATAGTGCCCATAAATTCTGCTACTGGAGCACTAATTATAATTTTCCAATTAGTTATTTTCATTGTAGTATACGAAGCTATTTTTTTCTTACCATTATATTCGTAAAAGCCTATAGATGACTTATTAGTCTCTAAGACCATTTTTTCAAACTCTGCCACATTTTTTTGTCCTGCCTCTGTTTTAGCTTTTTCTATGCTGTTCTCAAAAGTATTAACAGTTTCATAATCTTTATCTGCAATGGTCACCCCATTGCCACTCAACATATAACATGCTCCAGTAGTCCCTACGACAATGTCGTCAATCATATCTGAAAGATACATGCCATCTATCGTGGCAGAAAGTACGGCAACAATCTCTTTGTTTTCATTATATATAGGCACTGCAACACTACAAATTAGACTGCCGTCATCTTTAGATTTAAAAGGCTCCGAAAAAGAATTTTCGCCTTTTAAACATTTTTGAAACCAGCACTGCTCTTTTATATTTATTAAAATCTCGCCATATCGATACATATCTCCTGAAGTCGTGCTAAAAGCTAGAATTTTTATTGAAACATCGTTTTTTGCTTCGTTAAAAAGATATAAAGTTTTTTCTTCTATAGGAATTTCTGCATCTCTTAAAATGGGAGCTCTTGCCACACCTTCTAAAAATTGCCAAAATGCTGTTATTCTACCACTTATTATCTCTGCAGTATCAGCTACTTTGTCTTTTAGATGTGCTTCTATTTTTTCTGTTATTGCTCTTTTGGAAATATTTACTGCCAAAATTCCCAAAGCAGAAATGGAGAAAACTAACAACACTCCAAACATCAAAAGCAACTTTAGCCTTATTGAAAGGCGCCTATTTCTATCTTTTAAAGATAGCATATACTGGGGGGGGG
>CAUTVN010000083.1:0-6707 GCA_963541705.1 uncultured Treponema sp. | reverse complement strand
TCATTTTTACCCACACTAAACTACCTTCTTCTATTTTTGTGCCATTAATTGCCATATTGTTTTCGTTATAGTCAAAAACCACAACACCGTCTACATCAGGCGCTTGAAACCATGCCCTTCCAATTGCTAAATGCTCTCCATTGTTTTCGATCAGTTCTTCTACAAGAACTAAAAAAGTATGATTCAAACACATTTTCAGTAATTCTGATGTAATTTTTTGTTGCTCTTTTTCTAATATTCTTTGTCGCTTCTTTTTTATTTTTTCTAATACTTGGTCTTTCATGTTGAAAGCAGGTGTGTCTTCTTCTTTAGAGTATGTAAAAACACCTGAAAACAGAGGCTTTAAGTCTTTTAAAAAGTTGAATGTTTCAAGGAATTCCTCTTCTTTTTCTCCTGGAAAGCCTACTAAAAAAGTAGTGCGTATTGCAACAAAATCATACTTTCCATCATTAAAAAACGAGCGAATGGTAGAAATGAGTTGTAAATAACTTCTGTATGAGCCTTTTCTATTCATTTTTTGTATAATGGAGTTAGAACCAGATTGAAATGGAATATCAAAATATGGCAAAAAGCGCTCATCGCTTTTCATAACAGGTAGAATATCTAAAGGAAAGTGGTCGGGATGTATGTATAAAAGGCGAATAATAAAACGTCCAGAAAGGTTTTTTATTTCTTTTAGTAATAGCGATAGCGGAGATGGAGATGGATCTTCAAGATTTTCCATACCAAACATGCCTAAGTCTTGTCCTATCAAATTGAATTCATATATTCCTTCTTCTATAAATCCTCTTATTTCCTCAACTATCTCATTTATTTTCCTACTCCTAAGATTGCCCCTAATTAGGGGGATGGCGCAAAATGTGCAACAATTATTGCATCCTTCTGTAATTTTGATATAGGTAGAAGAGCGAAAATTAAAAAGACGTGGTCTTATGCCACAAGAGATTCCTTTTTGTTCAGGTTTTATTAGTGGTTTTTTAAATTGGCATTTTTTTATGTTTGGGGCATGTGGAGAAGATATTTCTTTCGACAATAGTGGCACCTTTGAAAGGCCGCCATTGCAAAAAACCGCATCAAGCTCTTCCATTTCCGTTGAGAAAACATCACTGTATCTTTCTGCAAGGCAACCTGCCAGAACAATTTTTGCACTAGGAGACTCTTTTTTTAATTCGAGTATAGATTCTATGGACTCTTTTTTTGCATCTTCTATGAATCCACATGAATTTATAATTATCAGGCTTGCACTTTTTGGCTCTTCAACATATTGCCAGCCCAAATCTTGCAAAATTCCGTATATAATTTCTGCATCTACTTGATTTTTTGCACATCCATGTAGATCGATAAAAAAATTCTTAATCAACATCAATTTCTACGAAATAAAATTCTCCAGTTTTATCATTTTTTAGCCATTTAAAATCTTTTACAACAACTTCTCCAGGTTTGCCCATAACACCTAAATCTTTTACTACCCCTCCTCCTATTAGAGTACATTTGAGCGCAAAACCATTAGATGCCCATATTCTAAAACCATTTTGTGCTTTTATATTGTCTAGTCGTCCCCCTCTTTGATAGAATTGTTCGATTCTATTTTGTTTATCAATATCAACTCTAAATAGACAATAACCAGAAAACTCTGCATTCAAAGATACAGGATAGGCTTGGCTTCCAGTAAAAAAAGTTTTATAACCAGTGTTTTTTCTTGTTGTTTTTTCAGATGCACTAAGATCTTCAACTACTTCTTGTAACTCCCTACCACCGTTGGCACCTATATCGCTACCACTTGCGATAGAAATAGAGACACCACCGTCATTATTTTCAGCTATACTATTTACTGTTATTTCTATGTCTTCTATAGCGTCATCGTTTAGGTCAAAAGATTTTGTCTCTGAAGTTTCAATTGCAATTTCTCCTTGCTCTCCCATTTGCAAGTTTAAGGATGGTTTTGTCTCCAATACGGTAAGAATGTAGTCTTCATCTTCTATGTTCGCTTTAATTCTATCACCCTTAAATACTTCTTTTTCAAATAGGACATCTTGAGTTATTTCATATTCTTGCGCTGTTCTCTTAGAAAGTTGATCCTCCTCAATACTTTTTGCTATATTTTTTTCTTTTGAAGAAGAGCGATAACTAAAAAAAAGAATAAGACTTAAGTACACCCCACCTATAATAAAAACTGCTAAAGCTAAAATAGCAACAATCTTGAACATATTGCCACTTTTTTTTGGTAGTAATATTTCTTGAGGAACTTCCATTGTCTCAAATTGTGTGTTTTTATATTGACGAACGATTTCGTCTGAATCAAGCCCTAAGTATGTTGAATAATTTCTTAAAAAACCAATGATATACGTCTGTCCGGGTAGATTTTTATATTCACCCTTTTCTAGGGCATCTATGTAACGTTTTTCGATGTTTGTATCAAGTTCAACTTGCGATAGGTCTACTCCTTTTCTTTCTCTTGCTTCCAACAGTATTTTCCCAAGTTCACTCATATTCCAAGCCTCCAGATTAGAAAAAGATAAGCAACAGACTTTTAGAAACAAAAGTTCCAAAAGTCTACTTTGTTAAATTCTACAACGTTTTACATTTGCAAAACCAATCTAAGTTTTTTGCAAATATACCTAGTCCATATATAAAAAATCGTTCAAGATGGTTGTTGTGTGTTCAGGCTCAAAAACGAACACACTGCCCGGCACACCAGGATTTATCCTATATGAAGAAAAATCAAATATAACATCGTCTCCAATTACAGGAAAACCTTCTATACGCCTTATTAGATTGGTTTCAGGAGATATCATTACTCTAAGCTTCCTAAATGGTTCAGAACCATTTCTTCTTTCCATAGAAAGAATGATAGCCATCTCTTTGCTACCGTCAGAAATTGGATGAGGTCTCGAGTCGGTTTCAAAAGCAATTACATAAGAACGCTTCATTAATGCCAGACCTCCTCCAGTTGCAAGCCCACCCGGTGTGCTAGAAGGGTCTGCCTTTTGCGACAAGATGATATCAAGGTTTGGCAAATATATGTTTAGCATATCATTTGCGAAGAGGATGTATTGATCTTTCGGTGAATAAAAGTCAATCCTAACAAAATTTGGCTTTCTATAACGGAAAACACCACTTTGTACTGTTTTGCCACTACGTATAGTTATGTTTGCTACATAGTCATTTATGCTCGCATAACGCTCGCTAACACGAGCAAAAAAAGTTGCCGCTGTTATAGTAGGCTTTCCAGTATTTTCTGAAAAACACTCAGCATAAACGCACAGTAAAAGAACAAACAATGACAAAGGTCTTTTCATATTTTTCACACTCCACCATTTACAGTCTCTCATATCGTTAATTTTTTAGAGGACAATAGACAACGAAGAAAATATTTTCGGAAACGAAAAATTTGCCATATATAAAAGTTAATATTCAACACATCCTGTATCATTTTCTTTGGAGGGCTCGTCATCTTCTGATTCTAAAACTTCCACGAGTTCAATTTTAAAAATTAAAAGTGCATTTGGTGGAATAATCTCCTGCCCCTCGTATGATATACCACTTTCTTTATATCCTAGGTTAGAGGGGATATACACTTCAAACTCATCTCCCTCTCTCATAATTGGAAGAATTTCTTGCCATCCTTCGATAACCATTTCTGGTGAAAATTCTACACTTTGTCCATTAGAACTGTCAAAATTACTATCTTTTCCCAAAGCTTTTCCTTCATAAATCACTTTTACTTTCTGCCCACCCTTGGGTTTTTTGCCATTTTCTTTTCCAGATTTGAGAACTTTATATTGCAAACCACTTTCTAAAGTTTTCACATCTTCTTTTTTCTTGTTTGCCTCTAAAAATTCATTTTGTTTCTTCAAATTTTCTGCTACATATTTAGCCTTGCTTTCTGCAAAAGCCCTAACCAATACATCTTCGGCGGATTGTACGATAATGTCTTGCTCATCAAGGCTGTCTACTAGACCTTTGTATACTGCTTTAGGGTCTACATCTAAACGATTCATTTTAGCAGCTTTTGCTAAAATAACGCCATATGCATAGCCTATCTCTTTAGCAGTAGGAGACTTTTGTGGATTCTCTTTTAGTTCCTTGATTCCTTCTGCCTCGTTCTCATTTTTGTTTTTCTCTTCGCGTGCAACTTGGGATGGCTCAACATTTTCATTCTTGTTGCAAGAGAGACCTATAAAAGGTACTATACAAAACAGAAAGAAAAATAGCACTTTCTGAACCATTTTAGACAATTGCCCCATAAAATATCCCCCATAACTACACTTCCACCAGTACATAAGTCATTCTTATTAAAAACAGATGAATAACTCAAATTAAAACAAAAGAGTATAATTTTTTCAAAAACTAGTCAATTACTATTTTTATTTCTCATTGCTCCTTAAGTTATGTTTAATGTAGCGATTTGCTCTTTTAGTAAATTACTTTTTTACTAAAGATTTAAGCATTATTTGTCGAGAACGAGCGTGTGATAGTTTTTATGCACACAAAAAGATTTCTTTAAACTATTTTTTTATTGTGAGGCGTTGTATGAAAAAAGCACTATTTTTATTTGTATTGCTGTTGGGGATAACTTCTGTATATGCAGGGGATGTGGCAAACTTAGTAGTGTTGGGTTTTTCTAAAGATGCAAGTAAGTTTGCTTTTGGTTTTCATGGTGTGCAAGATAAAACATACCAAGCATATGCTAATATATATGTGATAGATGCTGTAACAAATGATTTCTTGGATAGTGGCGTTTTTAAAACGTCGCCTACTAAGACAACCTACGCACAAAATAGCAAGACAACCTTTCTTGCTTTGCAAAATAGAGCTGCTTCATATTTAAAGAAATATGATATTTCTGAAGAAAGGTTGGGACGACCTATATATTCACAAAGCGAAGAAGGAGAGTCTGAAAAGAACCTTATGTTTCGCGACTTTGAGACAAATTCTGAATATACAGTTACTCTTCATTCCAAGACAAACAATCGTATGGAAAGCTCTTTTTACATCACTTGTGATGTCATAAATTCCAATGGAAACAAACGCTCTTATAAGGTGGGAAGAGAGGATGTTACTAGACGAGGAGTGAAGTCGTATGCAATTAAAAAAGTAATAATAGACGGCTCTGGTAGCACTCTTGTCTTTATAATAGAAAAGAAAGAAGCAGAGAACGGTGGAGACTCTATTAGGTATATGGCTGAGGTAGTAAAGCTATAGATTTTCCCACTGCTCACTTAGTGTTTTTAGTTCTGTCTCTAATTGTACAAGTTCTGCCTTTAGTGCTTTGCTTTTAGCTCCGTCTTTGTATATTTCAGGTTTACCTAGAGACTCTTGTACGTTTTTGATTTTCTCTTCTACTTCTTCTATTTGTTCTATCAGTCTACTTTCTTCTCTTTTTTTCTTCGCATTTTCGGTTTTTTGTCTTTTTTGCTCTTCCTCAGAGTGTGGAACGTCTTTTTCTTTTTTACATTCTGCTGGCAAGGACGCGTCTACTTTTTCCTTTTCACACCTGTATAGATAATAGTCGTATTTCCCTGGAAAATATCGCACTTCGGCAGGTCCGTTGCTAGACGAATCATTATTTTTGTGTCTAAGTTCTACAATACCTGTGCTTAAATGTTCTATAAAGTATTTGTCGTGAGAAACAAACAAGACAGTACCATCGAATTTTTGCAATGCTTCTAGTAGTACATCTTTTGAATGAATATCTAGGTGATTTGTAGGTTCATCCAATATTAGAAAATTAAGTGGTTTTAACAAGAGAGACAGCAGAGCGAGTCTACTTTTCTCCCCACCAGAAAGAACAGAAATGCTTTTATAAATGTCATCGCCTCTAAATAAAAAAGCGGCTAGCATAGATTGGAGTTTTGGAATTAGATTAGTTGGAGTTTTCTTTTCGATATAGTCTATTATCGTTTCGCTACCTTGAATCTCCTCCGAAGCTTCTTGGGAAAAATAGCCTATCTGCACACCCGTTCCCAAAATTAACTCACCTACAAAGGCGGAATCAACTCCTGCAAGAACCCTAAGTAGACTACTTTTTCCGGCTCCATTGCGTCCTACAAAGCATAGCTTTGAGCCACGTTCAATAATCATATTAAAATCTTTTATAACGCAATGTGCTCCATAAGATTTGCTTATATTTTTTGCATTTAGTATAATTTTTCCAGAATGCGGTGATGGTGGAAAAGAAAAGTGAATTTTTTTTAAGTGTTCTGGAATTTCTACCAATTCCATTTTCTCAAGTCTTTTGATTCTATCTTGCACTAAACCCGCTATTCTTGCATTGCTACGAAATCGTCTAATAAACTCTTTTGTTTTTGTAATGTCTTCTTGTTGTTCTTGCCATTTTTTCATCAAAAATGCAATTTCTGCCTCACGTTGGTTTTGGTATTCTGTATATGTTCCGATGTATTTTTTTAAATTTCCTTTAAATATTTTATCTGACTTGTTACATCACATCGGATACTCGCCTTCGAAACTTAATATTGCAAATATTATCTTCAGGGAAAGAAAATTTTTACATACGATAGAGGAATTATCATCAGTTAAATATTTAAAGGAATTTGAAGGTTTTGATTTTAATATTTCTATTATTCTGACTGAAGATGTTACAGAATATTATGCAGATAAAATTCCACAGTTAGAAAAGTTAGTGAAGGATAAGTTGGGTGACAAGGCTAAATTAGTGACCTACAATTCTCCGGAGTATAATGATT
>CAUTVN010000082.1:0-6721 GCA_963541705.1 uncultured Treponema sp. | reverse complement strand
ATTAAACCTGTAATTACATCTGTAGAAGGTCTTTGGGTTGCAAGAACCAAATGTATTCCAACGGCACGGCTCATGGCACAAAGACGAGAGACCGTTCCTTCCAACTCTTTGCCTGTAGTCGCCATTAAATCTGCAAACTCGTCTATAATAATCACAATATATGGCAAGCGCTCCATAGCCAAATGCTCAGCCTTAATTTTTTTATTATAGCTTTTGATATCGCGCACACTCATTTTGTCAAGAAACGCATAGCGCCTCTCCATTTCGCAAATGCAGTACTGCAGTGCCTGAAATGCTTTTTTTGGCTCTGTTATTACAGGCGTTAAAAGATGACCTATATCATTATATAATTTTAACTCCACAATTTTTGGGTCGACAAGCAAAAGCTTTACTTCACTCGGAGCACTGTTATAAAGTATGGAAAGAATTATGGAATTAACACACACAGATTTTCCAGCGCCAGTCGCCCCCGCAATAAGAAGATGTGGAGTTTGAGAAAGGTCGATTGTTTGTGGCTCCCCTGTAATATCTTTTCCAAGCACTATAGGAATAGCCATCTTCTTTGCCTCTGGATTTTCTATTTGAATGAGTTCCCTAAAACCTACTATAGAGCGCTCTTCGTTTGGAATCTCTATTCCCACTGCACGCTTTCCAGGGATGGGGGCTACAATTCTAACACTCTCTGCTGCAAGGCGCAAGGCAATATTGTCTTGCAATGCAGTAATTTTTGCAAGTTTTATGCCGGGCGGTGGCAAGACTTCAAACATAGTAACCACAGGCCCTTTTCTAATGCCTGTAATATCCACGCTGATTTTGAATTCATTTAGTGTGCTTTTAAGAGCAAAGGCAGACTTTCTAGTCGAGGAATCAATTATCCAATACTCATTGCCAGGATATTCTGTAAGAAGATTGAACGGAATATGATAGCCACGTTTCTTTTCTTCCATCTGTGGTTTGATTTGCGGTTTTACAGAAATTGCCTCCACCTGATTTATCTTTTCCATATCTTCATTCAAATCATTTTCCGTCCTCTCTTCTCCAAGAGAGGCGTTGCCCTCTTCTGAACTAGTAGTCGCTATCTGGCTCTCCCCAACCTCTTTTTCGTTAGAAATCTCTATGTGTCTTTCTATTTCTCCCCTTTCTTCTTCCTCAACAAAAGGGGGGATGTTTCCTTCACTCTCTGCCCCGCGAGGGGTCTCTACTTGGCTTTCTCTATTTGTAACCTTATCTTCATCTCTAGAAGAGACAATACTATGCTCTTTTTCTGCCTCACTAAAGGCGACTATACTACTCTCCCCCCCTGCCTTTTCGCTAGAAGTGGCTCCGCTACTCTCCCCATCTTCTTCCTTAACCATAGGTGTTTGAAGTGCAGGTCTTTCCTCTTCTCTCCTCTCCACTATAGATTCACTCTCTTTTTCGTGTATTTCGACCTTTTCAGGCAATACGCTCTTTTTTTCTTCTTCAACCTTTATCTCATCATTTCTCTCTTCTACAAGACATTCTTCTTTTGATGGAACAGAGTCAACCGCCTTTTCGTTTTCTATTGCTATAGACGCTTCTTTCTCATTCCTTTTTTCCACTGCTACATCTATTTCTTTTGTTTTTGAGAAGAGCACATCTTCGCCCGCTCCCTTCCTTTTCTCTTCGTCCCCAATAATAGATACATCATCTTTTTGCAATTTAAATAGTGAAAAAAACGTTTCTTCTCTCTCTTCCCTTTTATCGTCGCTCACAACATTTTCTAATCTTTGGTTATCTCTCGTATACTCATCAGCAACAATATCTAAATCCACATGGTATACAATTTCTTCTTTTTGATTTTTAAAGAAATAGCTTGCAAATATATTGGAAACTATAAAAATTGCACATATAACAAAAAGAGTGATTAATATTATGGATATTTTCGCAAAACTAGCTATTGCCACATTATTGATGTGTGGCAAAAATAAAGAAATGGCATATTCCCCTGCAACACTTGCAAAAAATGCAAAAGGAATGCCAAAAAAAATTCCACGCGAAAGGCGAGTCCAACCTGGCATCAACAATATGATAGAAGCATATAGAAAAATTAGTGGCAATAAAAATGCAGAAAATTTATATACTGCAAGAATGGCTCCCATCCATTGCAAAAAAAAACTTTTTTCATTTCCATACACATCAAACAAAGCCAAACTCATAGAAACTGTAAGCAAAATGGAAAAAGCAAAAAAAACAATAGAAAATGCAATAGAAATAATCCTAGCCACTCGTTTTTGGTTCAATCCACTCCTCCAAATATCAAACAGCATATCAACAATTTAAAGATAAGTTTTAAGAGAAAAATGCAAAATATGCACCCAAAATAACAGAAAGAGGAAGCAAATAGAATGCAAAACCCTTAAAACGCCCACCTTTTAATATCTTCAGTAATAGAGAAAGAGAGATGAGTCCCAAAACAAAAGAAATGGACATTCCAAAAATTAAAGGAGCCACTCCTATAGCTTCCAAAGTTTTAAAGGATGAAGGCACTTCTAAAATAGTAGCCCCCAATATTGCAGGAATGGCGAGAATAAACGAAAACTCTCCCACTTCATTTTCATCAAACCCTAGCATTAAGAGAGTAGCGATTGTCATTCCAGAGCGAGAGATTCCTGGAAATACTGCCAGTCCTTGTGCTATTCCCAAAATAGCTGCAGTGCGCAATATATTTGGACGTTTTTTTAGGCGCACCGTGCTAGAGGCCAGCAACATAACACTGGTAATGAAAAAACCTATTGGAATAGCTTTTATATTGAAAGTTTTCACTAAATCTTTGAGTGCCACTCCTACAATCGCTGTAATCAAAGTGGCTAACAGCATAATTGCTATAGATTTTAGGTTTTCGCTATCCTCTTTATCTGTTTTCCTAATGACAAACCTAAAAAATGAGAGAAACAAAGATGCAATTTTTTTTCTAAAGACTATTATAATAGAAAAGAGTGTTGCTAAATGCAAAAGAATATCAAAAAGAAGTGGCGCATTTTTTACAGAAAAAAAATATTTGTATAAGTCCAAATGTCCAGAACTAGATATGGGCAAAAACTCTGCCACACCTTGAATTAAACCTAGCAAAATGCCTTCAATGTTTTTCATATAATATCCCAGAAAAACGTTTCCTTAAAAAGCGTTCTATGAACAAACAGAGTTAAGACTGTTATAAAATTCATACAACGGCAAGCCTACAATACCAGAATATGAGCCTTCAATTTTTTCTATAAACAAACCCATTCGCCCCTGTATTCTATAAGAGCCCGACACCCCCTGCCACTCCTCACTCTTTATATAATCTTCTACTTCTAAATCTTTAAGCTCTCTAACAAACACCCTACTAACCGACGTAGTCTCCGATATTTTCCCGTTAAGAGCATTAATACAACAAACCGACGAAAGTACAAGATGAGAGGAATTAGAGTAAGCGAGAATCATTCTCTTTGCGTCTAGCGCACTTTTAGGCTTTTCAAAAACAACGCCATCTTTTTCTATCACTGTATCGCACCCAATCAATATAGAAGAAGTGTTTCTGTACTTTTCCAAAACACTAGATGCTTTAGCCCTTGCCCTTCTTTTTGTAAGTTCCAAAGCATCTCTACCCTCTATTTCTTCTTCGATGCATAAAGGCGCTACAGCCTCAAACTTAAAGGAGGCAGACGTTAGAAGCTCTACTCTATTTTTTGATGTCGAAACTAAAACAAGATTATACATTTATTGAAAATAATAAAAGCAGAACCTAGCATAGAAGTGCAGATTCTGCTTTTGTCAATTTTTAAGCAAAAAAAGAAAAGTCAATATCTTCTATTTGACTGTGCCAGTAACAGTCTTAAGCAAAGCCAAAGCCTTCTCTCGAATAGGTGTTACATAGCTATAGTTAGAAGCAATTCTCATAATTCCCGCTACCATAGGTTTTTTGTTTTCAACTTTAGAAACTAGCTTTTCGTAAGCATTTAATATCTCTAAAGCCAAAGAGCTCGTAGGATTGATGACGTCGAATTTTTTGTTAATCCAATTGATCATATCTACAGCTTCATCACCATCGTTAAAACCTAGCTCTCCAATCGAGTGCACGGCAGAAGCTACAACAGAAGGCTCATTTTCTGCATACATCACTCTAACAAGAGTCTTCATTGCATCTTTTGTTCCAACTTTTCCTAAAAGCTCGCAAGCTTTCATTCTGATGTCGGGATAGTTGTTCATCTGTCTACCGTTCTCGTAGATAACAGTAGAAAGCCCCGTTGTTGCCAAACTGTCCAGAGCACGCTCCACATCGGCAGAAATCTTGCCTTTGTCTATTGCATCTTGGATGTATTGCAAAGCCACAAGTTTCGAATCCCTATCTTCCGCAGCCACCATCTCTTTGATTATCACACCTTCTATTGAATTAAGGTATGCCTCTTCAACTGTCATAAGAGACTCGTCCGCCCCCTTGCTATTCGAATTTTGCGCAAAGACAGCAAAAGAAAGAGCAACAAAACAACTTACTAAAAATAATTTACTTCGCACTATATAACCCCCTCAAAGCAGATTGTTAACTGTAATAATGCTAGCCCATAATAATATATCATTTTCATTTTTTTTACAATTAGGCAATGAAAAATAAAAATAGAAATTCACACCTTCTTGTATGCAATGCTCATCTCATTCTAACTATGCGGAACCAATAGCCATCTATTATCAATTTTTTCCAAGTCGTAAACCAAGAGCTTTTTCCCAGACTTTACCATAAGAACATTAACTCTAACGGGAGAAAGGAATTCTATGTCGTCCACTTTGATGTTTTGCCTAGATGCCACAAATACATAGGTGAAATAGTCTTTTAGACTTTCCAATTTTAAACCTTTAACATTTTTTCTTTTTAAGCTATCAACCGTCGCTTGCAAAGTAGAAGCTTTGGAATATTCTTTTTTATAGCTTTCCGAAAGATATGTAAGCCACTGTTTATAGTCGCCTGTAGCAGTTGTTTTGTTCAAACCTTCTACCACAATTTTAACTTCGTTCATCGTGTCATTATAGTCTTTTTTGGTAATTTTCACATCGCCAAACTCTGCAATAACCTCACTCTCAGGCTCTTTTGCCTCTTCCACCTTAACCTCTACTGGGGCGGGCTCTTCGGCTTTAATAGGCACCTCTTCGCTCTTCTTCTGCACCACTTCTTCTTTCACTTCCTCTTTTTCTACAACTGGTGAGCTAGGTATAGTCTTGCAAGAGACAAAACATAAAACACAAATAAAAAAAACACTAAATAATTTTTGCACTACAATTCTCCTCAAACCGCAAAATAAAGCCAGCTTCAATCTCTTTCAAAGCTAGCCTAATCTCTATTATATCAAAATACAACATATTCAATCAACACCCATCAACACAAAAAGAAAAATTTTGCTTTTTTCTTATCTTTAAGCTATAATTATGTGCAGAGTAGCGTTGGATAAAACTCCAGCACTAGATATTTGTTTTTATATAATTAGGAGAGAAGTGTTATGAGAGTTAGGGTTGATGAAAAGGCAAAGAGTAAAATCTTGGAGCAAAACGTAAAATCTGTGTATTGTTTTTTGCATGTCTGCTATTCTTGAGGGGGGCAATCTGTACAACCAACCGTGTATGTTGGCTCGCCAGAAAATGAAAAGAAATTTGAAAAATACGAAGACAACGAAATCACTGTATATGTTCAAAAAAACTTGGATATTCCTTCCGATGAGTTGCTAATTACAACTGCCGCTTTTTTATGGTTTGAAAAACTTGTAGTTGTAGGAATGACATAAAGGAAAACATAAGTTTAAGTTTCTATTTACTAGACCATTGTATGTCCGTTGATATACAATGGTTTTCAATCTTAAAAGTCAATATACTCCCCCTTCCCCAATACTAATTAAAAATCAATAAAAAGAGAGATGAGCATTCGCGCATTAGCCTAATGTGTACCCCCTAAACCGATCAGTTTACGACCCCAAAACTGATCAGTTTCGCCCCCCTAAACTGGTAAGTTTCATACCCCTAAACTGCACTGTTTAGCCCCCCTAAACTGATCAGTTTTATACTCCGAATATGTACGCATTCTAAGCACTAAACATATAAGTTTTACTCGTCATGTGACTTATAATTTTACCTTCGGAAATTATATTTTAAGAAGAGATATTGACTTTTGTATGGAAAAAAAACTATAATGCGCAATCATTTATATTGATGTAGAGTATGAAAGATCGTGTTTTTACGTAGAATATAGCAACTAAACTTATATGTTTAACCCACATATTCAGACTATTTATGTTCTCATATTCTTAGAATAAATTAAAGTGTGGTCAAGGAGAGAGTGAAGTTATGAAAAGAACATTTCAACCAAGCAGAGTAAAACGCTTGAGACGCTTTGGGTTTCGCGCATTGATGAAGACAAAAGGTGGAAGACTGATATTGGCAAGACGAAGAGCAAAAGGAAGGGCTAAACTTAGTGCCTCTGACGAGAAAAAGCCCTATTAAGTCTCTTTGCTTTGCTCTCCCGAAAGAGATGCGTCTTGCGGGAAAAGAAAATATAAGGGAAGTGTTTAAAAGGGGAAAAAAATATTCCTTAAAAGATGCTTCCCTTTTTGTTCTGCCTAATGGTTTACAATTGTGCAGGTTTTTATGCACCTTCAAAAGAGGTTTTGGCTCTGCTACAAAGCGTAATAGAGTGCGACGTATTGCAAAAGAAGTGTATAGGCATAGCCAACATAGCATA
>CAUTVN010000081.1:0-6800 GCA_963541705.1 uncultured Treponema sp. | reverse complement strand
CCGCACATTGCATAACTATCTGCAAGCTCTGCCAAAACAATCGCACAAGAGCTATCCAAAGACGCAGCATATTTTAAATATTCAACAGCCTTCTCGTAGTTACCCAACACTTTATAGCAAAGCCCAAGTTTTCTATAGACTTTAACTGCACTAACACCCTTGTTAAGCTTTAAGGAAAGCACATAGAAGTCTATAATTATTTTAAACATGCACACCTTTAAGGCATATACTACAAACTCGCAAGCGTCTCCATACCTTTGCATATGCGTTAGGAAGCTATTCCACTGCGAAAAAAGGTACTCTCCCTTCTCAAAAGCAGACGCATAAACAGAAGACATATTAAGCTTTTCCTTCCAAAAGATTATGGCATAATATGTACACTTAACCTCTTCCTCTTCCAGGTTTTCTTCTAAAACTCGAGCTGCGAGCGAACAAGAACTATCAATATCCCCCTCTTTAAGCCTATCAAACACAGGTTTTAATATGTTTTGACTTATGTTACGTGCTGGCATGGTTCGAATAATTATACTAAAAAAGGCAGTTTAGTCAATTATAAAAAGGTATTACATCCTAAAAACTTTTCCCTATATCTTTAAGAGTATTTAAGAAAACACAAAACTAACAACTCGAAATGTTGTGTTATAAAAAGTTCAAGCTGTCCATCCCAACATCTGATAAAACCCACATTTTTCTTAAAATTTATTGAAAATATCTATCGAAATACTCTCCTCCAATATCCAATGTTACAACCTCACCGACATATCTGTTTTGGACAAACTCGTTCACACCATAATTAAACAAGTAAGGCTTTCCGTCTTTATAATAAATTCCATAAGGGAAAATCCTGTTATAAGAAAAATTATTATCCACAACGTAAATTGCAACAATATTCCCCTCTTCATCTCGGGCTGCTCCCCACAATGTTATTGCGTGTTTATAATCAGCTTTCCCTTTTGAACCATATATCACCAATCCAACCGCTTTGTTAGCCGAAAGTGCATTAAGTATTGAATTGTTAAATAATGATTTATCATCTTGAATTATGTTCACTTCAACAGGTGAGCGGTCAAGCCCGAATACATCCTTGAACAAAGCAGGACCTTTATATTGACCATCTGTCGATATTCTATCTCGTCCATATAGATACCATGCTATCCCATTTTCAATATAATCACCGTTTTTATTGTTATGAGCTTTAGTTCTAAAATGCCTTGCAATAAAACTCTTATCCCTTTCTTGCGCATCGGTAAAATCTCTACGATAAAAACATTGATATTTATCTTTCTCTTCACCTGTTATAGCATTCTTTTCGATATATCTATCAATATTGCCTTTATTTTGTTCAAACCACCAATGCAGCATATTCGAAGCTGTCTTAGCCCAACATTGCGCACTATCGCTATACCCATTAGCAAGAACATTCAATGGATGCAATTTTCTATTATTGAACCATTTGGTAGTCAAAGTCTCATTCCAATGAAAAATCTTATCATCTTCCCAATAAAACTTCTTCTCTCCATTAACCACATCAATCTTACTTTTTTCGACTGGGTTAGGCTCCCCAATTCCATAAACCCAGACAAGTTCTATAACAGGATGCTCATTTTTCTTTTGAATTATCTCGATTGGCTCAAGTTTTTCTCCATTTTTTGTAATTTCCACATAAGCCTGTCTATCCCACACCGTTTTATTCTTTCCAGCCTTTAACGTTACTATGTCTTTTTCAGGGTATGAATCACGATCTATACGTTCTACGCTTAGCCATTGCGCATTCGCACCTACCACCTTCACTTCATACTCACTTTTTTCATAAAGTGTTTTTACGTTGAAAGCAGGGTGTTCATCTTCCGCATTTATTTCTATTTTCTTGCTTTCTAATTTTATTTCTGGTTTGTGCTTTATTGTGAAATGCACTGTTTTTGAAATAGTTGGATTGCTTTGCACCGTAACTGTTACACTAACCTCTCCCGCTTCTAAAGCAGATATCCATCCAGTTTCTGAAACAGATATTTTAGCACAATTATTCGTCTCATAGCGAATTACAGGGTTTGTTGCATTAGGAGGTCTAACCGTCACACCAAGACTTCTTTCATCCCCTATTCTCAATATACTACCATCCAAATTTGATGGTATTTCAATATCCTCAACTGGAATAGGAATTGCTGTAACCTCAACTAAAACAGTTGCTTCCACACCATTTGCACTCTTAATTATTATGGAAGTATTACCAACCTCTTTTGCTTCTATCATACCCTCTTTGCTTACAGTGGCAATATTAGTATCTAAAGAAGTATAGGTTAATGTTGCATTTACTGCATCATCTGGCAATGCCCTTGCATGTATTTTCCTATTCTGCAGCTTTACAAGACCTACTTGCAAAATATCTACTTCAATCTTTTTAACTTGAGGGCGCGTTGCATCGCCTGCATTGCTGTCGCTATTCTTTGATGTTTTACTATTTGGACCAGCATCGCTATTGTCAAGTTTAGCTCGTTCCTTATCATCCACCCTCTTAGGTACTATAGCATTTTTTTCACATGCAAATATCAAAAATAAAAACAGAACAAAAAAACTAAATTTCTTCATTTTCACCTACTTTGAATCAAATCAGTCTAAAACGCTAAGGTCTAAAACATAAAGTTTTTATAAACCTCATCTTCAATTTCTTATAATACAACAAAAAATTGCTTTTTTTCAATTTCTCCTGGCGGTTAAACAAATTAATTTGCATTTATATACAACACAAGCCTTTTTTTTATGTTTTTGTAACAGACCGTTAAACCTTCTAAAATTTTAAATATTCCTCACACTCTCCTTAAAACACACCTAGCACTATAATAACATGAACACTTATACCCACAAGCACATCTAGCTAACTTATTAAAGTTTGAGAATAAATTATTTTTTTTGATTTTGATATTATGAAGTCTTCATAACGTTATAGCATAGCCACACTGCATGGCTATGCTATAAAAGAGCATTAAAATTATACAAAAAGAGAATATTTTCCATCGCTAGATAGCACAAAGACATCATCTTTTTCTATATTAGAGAAAAAGTCAGGCTCTAGCATATTTTCTGCCTCAACTTTTAGTGCAGTACCGCAACTAGAGCTGAGCTCTCTAGGAACGGGGATTAGCTTTATTGCAGAAAGCACAGAGCCACCGTCTACTATTTTTTCAAAAGTTCGCTTACAAACTAATGCTTCGTAGTGAGTATGAAAAGTGATTATATATTCACAGCCACAGCTCATTTTGAAACACTAATCTTCCAACCATCTTCTGTTGTGGCAACTTCTGCTTTAGCTTTTTTGCCTTCACAAAAGCGAATAACATTTTCTTTTGCCGTTTCATTATCGACTAAAACACTAAAAGCGTTGTTTGCATCAAATACTTTTTTTGTGCGAACAACGGGCTCAGGACACGAAAGACCACGAGCGTCAACCACCAACTCTGCCATATATGCCTCTCCTAATAAAATTATAAATTGTAGTTGTAGCGAAAGACTCGCTACAACTCTTTTATTTGCAACGCACATCGCCACAAATAAATAAAAAACCTTATTTATTCTTTAGCGAATAGTAAAAACTCACACCCGCAACTACCACCAAACCTAAAACTACCGCAATCATCCCTTGTTTGGTAGGTCCCGCTCCAGAAGATGCAAGAGAAAAATTGTGCGCAAAAGCAGCGCCCGCAACAAGCCCTGCCACAGTAACTGCAGAGTCTGTATTTCCTTCTCCCGCCAAGATCAGTTGCCTTAATGGGCAGCCACCAAGCAAAACACTAGCCCAGCCGACCAGCACCATACCAAGCGCATTCCAAAGCCCATCAGTATGAGCTACGGGTTGACCTTCCAGACCGAATTTAAAGCTGTTCAAAATCAGAGAGCCTACAAGTACCGTTACCACAATTGCAATGCTTCCCCATAAAAGGTGAAAATCTTTCAACATAATCGCATCGCGAATTCCACCCGCCGTACAAAGACGACTTCTTTGCGAAAAAGCTCCCACCAAAAGACCTATGCCAAGCGAGATAAAAATAGGAGCGTGCATAGAGCCGGGCCCCTTTTCGCTAAAGACCATGGTGGCAGGAAAGGCAATTAGCAACACAAAAAAGCCTAGCATCACTATGATGGGAAGGGCTCCCTCTTGAGCTGACTGCTTATAGGAGCGAGAAAGAGAGAAATTCTTGTTTAGGAAAATCACACCAATTATAATGCCTACCACAAAACCCAAAAGCCCAAAGACTGCATTCAAATCTCCCGCCCCAAGTCTCAAAAACATTCGCAAAGGACAGCCTAAAAACACAAGCGCCCCTATCATAACAAAAAAACCCAAAACAAAACGAGTGAAAGGCGCAGAACCACCTCTCGGCTTAAACTCTTTTTTAAAGACCGAAATGGCAAAAGCTCCAATAATAAGCCCAATAATTTCAGGGCGCATATATTGCACCACAGGCGCACTATGTAGCTTTAACGTTCCCGCTATGTCTCGCAAAAAACACGCAATACAAAAACCCATATTACCAGGATTCCCCGTTTTCACCAAAAGAATGGCAGAAATACCTATCACCACTCCACTCACAATAACCATGAGATGTTTTTTCATATTTTCTCCTTAAACCTCTCCTAAAATAAATCACTCAATTTTTATTAATATTAATTTATAATGAAACTGGTAATGTTGAGTATATTCCTTACAAACATTTTATGCAAGTATCTGGAGCGAATTCTATAATAGGAGACGAGATAAAACCGAGTAAGAAAACTAATAATTTTTAAAAGATCACAAAAAGATATAATTGGAGAGATACTGTTTTGAGTGAAACTATGTCCTTCTACAGCATTTTAGTCTAATAGGACATAAAGTAATTTTTGAAATTTAAATCAGCGAGAGCCAAACAGACGAGGCGCCTTGTGCAAAAGCCAAACTAGAGAGAACCGCCCTCTACCCGCAGTATAAAACTAATATTGACTTAATTGCACATCTTTACACAAACCCCTTCTAAAAACGAAGGTGCCTCGTGTTTTTCTGGAGTCTCCAACACAGTGGTAAGCATAGGTCCATCATACTTTTCACATTCTGCGTCATATAGCTCTCTATACTCCTGGACTGTCATCTCACCAAAGATTTCCATAGCTTGCTTTAAGCACTCAGTTCCTCTATTCATATACTCACCTCCTTTAATAAATCCATTCGCTCACTTTGATACATGAAGCATCAGTTACACACACCTGCACTTGAGCGTGAATAACAGTATGACACTCATAATCATACTTAGTATACTTATCGGCATTGACCAACGCCCTTATCACGTCAATCTTAGCTTTTGTCCTTTCGCTAAGCACTCTATAGATAGCAAGCTCATTAAAAGGCTCCCCATTTTTGCAAGCTTTTTTATGCAACTTGTATACTACATCTCTCAACTTTTTAAAGTATTTTTTATGCTCCTCACAGCCTATCAAATCTATGAAGTTCTCACTCTCAATGCAAGCCCTAAAAACTGCAACATCAGAGCTTTTTTTGACCTTCAGCACCCAATTCCTTGCCTCTTCAAAACCATTGCTAACATTCTCTAACGTTTCAAAAAAATAGACGCCATCCCCAAGCCACTGTGCATCTCCCCTAGAAACCCTAAAACCATTCTCCTCTATACTCTGGGCATTTCCTCTCAACGTTCCGTGGTATCCAATCAACTTCATAATTAATTCTCCATTCGCTTCTTATAGCATATTATCCAATATTTTCCATTTTTTTTCAAGACGTTAATCATCTTTTATCACAAATCTCGAAATTAGAGATTTATTGGCATTTTCGCTCAAAACCGGTGCTACTTTAATTATTAAGTTTTTTTAGGCTACTATGGCGCACCTTTCAAGAATATTGCATGCTACCGTCTTTACTTTCTCTTTCCACACAAATTGAAAAGAGCCACTTCGCAATATAGAAGTAGTCGATTTCCCACCAACTGGAGAATATTGAGTAATTATCGAAAGCGTATATTTCTCTTGACTTTTTAGCTTATGATCCAACAAAATTAAGAGCATCTTTGGAGTGTTTTGAAGTATGTGCTCTCGATTAATTTTAATTTCGCAACCATTTTCTGCGCTTATATATATTCCAGCCACCTCCTCATCTCCTGCAATTTTTAAGTTCTCTCCTATAACTCTAATAATCCCCACATCATTACCATTGACACAAGGGCCTACATTTTCAATTTTTTCAATTGATGGGCAGTGTTTCTTTTTAATTGCGAGATTCATTTGCACATTTCTAAGCGCTTTTTTGCAAGCAATGGAAGGTGCAAACTTCAGAGCAAATTTAGGCTTGCTTTTAACAAAATCGGATACGTCAAAATTGGCATTGTCTTTCTCTATATATGTTTTTGTACCACTTTCGCTTGCAACAAAAGACTCACCCTCTAAAAAAGCCTCTTCTTTTCTGTCGTCTGCGCCATCTTTTTCCCCTAAAACACTTTGCAATCCACTCTCAACTTCTATCTTGCCAACACTTGAAAGCGAAAATGTTCCAAGACCAAAAAAGTCCACATCCATTCCACTCGCTGCAAGCTCTAAAATCACGTCTACCAGCTTTTCCAAGCCTACTCTCATCGTGTTTATGTCTATGCAAGGCACTTTTTTCTGCAAAATAGACAACAGCTCATTTTCTCCTACTCTACCTTCTTTGCAAACCCTTGCAAAATATACATCTTTTTTGCTCTTTATGTTAGACTGGCATATCGAAACGTTTACATATTTTTGTTCATTACTCATAAAAACACCTCAAACTTTTAAGTTCT
>CAUTVN010000080.1:0-6816 GCA_963541705.1 uncultured Treponema sp. | reverse complement strand
CTAGAAACTTTCTATTCACTTAAAATTGTTCGCATTTTGAGAAGACTGGATGGACATTCGCAAAAAGGTCTTTCAAAAGAAATGCGCGAAAAAAACTTAGTTGACAAAATATATATCAAAACCAAAATTGCCCTCCCAAAAAGGGTTATTCTTCTTGACGATGTTATCACAACAGGCTCTACAATAAGGGTTTGCACAAATGTTCTTTCTAAAGCGGGAGTAGAAGAAACTATACCTTTAGTGCTATTTTTCACTTAAGAATTTTATTTCCATATTTGTCTCCCCTTCTATTATAATCTTGTCAATTATGTTATATTATGCATCTGAAGATGCCGTCAAAAAAAATAGAATTGACAGTAGAGATCTGTTTTGCAATATTAGCACTTTCAATCTCTTTAATCATATTTAATCCTATTTCTTCTTATGTAGAAAAGTTCATAAGTGAACAAAAGGAAAATCTCATCGCTTTTGTAGGAGAAAAGACTGGAGTGGGCTTTGACTACGTTTCAATCTCCCCTTCAATCCTAAAGCATATATTGATAAAAAAGGTGAGCCTTTTTGACTATCAAAGTGGGCAAAAGATAGGGGAAATTGAGAATGTCCAAATTGAATATAACATTTTAAGCTTGATTTTTGGAAACTTTGAAGATGTAATTAAATACATAAAGATATCTGACGCTTATCTAGAATTGGAAAAAGAAAAAAACAAAACGATTATCGAAAAGATAAAAACACTGACAAAAAAGGACGAGGCAGAACTTCAAAATGAAGAATCTAAACAGCAAAAAAGCAATAAATTAAAAACCTTGTTCGCAAATCTAAATCCACTAGAAGTTGTATTGGAAAATTGCGCCTTTTTATTAAAAGATGAAAGCAAAGAAAAAGAGGCAATAGCATTAAATGCAAAAATTAAAAATGCCAGTTTGCAAATTAATCAAAAAAAGTGTTTTGCATCTATTTCACTTGAGAGCTCGTATCAAACATATAACCTATCCACACCTGAAAAAGCTATACAAAACATAAGTTGTTCTTTTGATGGTAAGGGGGAATTTTCAAAAGACTTAGAAGAAGCAAGTTTTCAAGGCACCATACTCGGAAGTCATTCCAAATATGGCAGTACTGCCCCTCTCTCTCTTGCCCTGCTTTACTCAGAAAACAAAATTAGTATAAGTAACCTAAATCAGAACTCTCAAAATAGCTTTTTATTTTCGTTTAACCTTGCAACAAAAGAAGTAGATGGCTCCATTAAATGCATAGCATTTAAACCATTTTCACTATTTAAACTAAATAATATACCAAAGCAATATTCCCAATTTGAAAATACAGCCATAACTACAGAAACTTCGTTTCATTTTAAGGACAAAGATATATGGAATTTCAATACTAAACTTGATTTGATTTTGCCAAGTTTTAAGATTGGGAAGTTTGCTATTGGAAAAACTAAAATAAATACAGTTTCTAGCGGTAAAAATGGAGAATTGAATGTCGAATTCTTAAACTTCTCTGAAAACAGAATTGATTTTGCTCTTAAGGGAAACTATAACCTAAACACAACAAAAACTAACGGGGCTTTGAATATTTCCCGCCTGCGTCTTCCAACTGCACAAAACCTTTCTAGTCGGGTGTTTTTTTCTGGTAATAAATACGCTTACAAAATTGAAGCTCCATACATAAACATTGCTACAGAAACGATTGAAAATGTTTTACTCACCATCTTAGCTAAAAATAATAAATACGATTTTCTTTTGTCGCTAGAAGACGAAGGTGGTAAATACGGTTTTGATGGCTCAATAGTGCTAGCAAAAAATAATTTTCTAGATCTGCATGCTACTCTAGACTCTGTTAGGCTCTCTAGCATTTTGAACATTGCAAAAAATATAACACACAATACAGAAAAAATCCCTGAAAATATCGAAAAGATAATAAGAGAAACTCAAGTAACAACAGAATTCTATATCTCTACAGATTTTAAGAATTATTCATACAATTTTATACAAGTCGTTCTTGCCTCTACAACTCAAGATGCCCTCTATGCAACATTTCAACTAAATGGAAACAATTCTTCTGTTTCTCTAGAAAAGATAAATTTCATTGCAAATAACATAGACTTAACAGGAAAAGCACAGGCTTTTTTTGAAAAGGATAGTGCTGCAATTGAAGCTTTTTTCTCAATTAACTCAATAGCCTATAACATTTCTGCTATCTATGTAGACAAAAGCCTTTCGATATATGGCGACTATGGAATCACAATTAACTTATTTCTAAAAGATGAGGCGCTAAAAGGAGCATTTGTCGTGACTGAATTGCCATTGCCTATAATAGATTCAAAACTGAGTTTGGATACACGTTTTGAAATTGCCTCTTTTCAAAACTGGAGTTTTGAGTGCGATATGCTAAAACTCAGTCGTGGCAATGATGTTAGCACTGTTTATGGTATATATGATGTTGAAATGAAAGGAGCTGGTAGTCAAAAAGGCATAGAGTTTAATGAAATAAGAGTCATTACTAACGATTTGCCACTGATTGGAAACTTAAATATTTCTTTTGATAAACTTACTGAACATTCCAAAAACTATAATATAAATACCGTTTTAACTTTGCAAAATGAGACCACAAATGAGTTATTAACTGCAAAAAATGAATTAATTATTTCCGACAAAATTTATGTTGATGGGAAAATAAATTTGCTTAATATCGCCCTTATGCGTTTTTTCCAAGGACAAACAATTAGAAATGTAGCAACTGCCGAAATAAATGTTTTGGGCTCGCTTGACGATTTTTTTATAAGACTAGATATAATGTCTCTCAATTATAGCCAAAAAGGCGAAGATGTTTTGTTGAGTGGCTCCTTTTCTGCAGATGATAGAACAATCAGAATTGACAGTTGCAATGCATCTTGGAATTCTCACACACTTACAGACATAGAAGGTATACTATCGCCATTCGATGCTTTAGGCAATCTTTCCCTTTACTACAATGGAAAAATAGGCTTGAAAAATCTAAAGACTGAACTTAATTTGGTGTATTCGGGTGGAAATAAGAGTGTTTTAGGGCAAGAGAAAATTTTTGCAACTTTCCCCCGCCTTATTTCAAACTTTAGCATAGAAGCGATATTTTCCAATATAGAATATGGAGATGATGTAAAGATCGAAAAATTGCATTCATTATTTGTACGAGAGCCAGGCGTCCTGGCAATTTCTGCAGGAAACAATGACGAAGTATATGGAGTATATCTTGATGATGGCACTGTCTCTCTTCACGTCGACGAGAAATTGCCTATTAGGTGTAGCGTCGATGGAAAAATTAATAGCGAAGAGATAGACTTAAATTGTTTGGGCATTAATATTGATATTCCATTAGTTTGGAACATATTGCCGTTTCTACATATAGTAGAATTTAAATCTGGTACTGTTGTAGGAGACCTAAAAATATTAGGAAATGCAAAAGAGCCAGAATTCCATTCAAATCTAAAATGTGTTGACGTGCAAGCTACATCTAAATACTATGCTCCTGAACTATATGGACCTACGGATATTAGTGTCAGCCTAGAAGGGAGCACTCTAACCGTCCCATACACAATAGTAAACGGTCCTAGCACAAAACTTTATGCTAGTGTTCACTCTGAATTTTCAGGGTGGATTCCTGCAGAAACTATCATTAAATGTGGAACTGTAAAAGGTGGCTTTGGACTTATGAAAACCAAAAATTTAGCTTTTCACAGTACTGGTTATGCTTCGGGAGACATAACAATGACCATCACACCAGGCGATTTTTATCTAACTGGAGACGCCACATTCAATAATGGTTTTTTTTCAATTCCATTTAATGATTTACATAAATTAGGGAATAAGCCTAAGAAAAACGGGGGCATGAATTTTAGGATGAACTTAAATGTCCATTTAGGAAAAAAAGCTGAATATAGATGGCCAAATAACGAAATACCAATTCTTAGAGCACTGATCCCTTCAGAGGAGCCAATTCAGCTAAGTTTGGATACTTCATTAAATTATTTTGACATAAAAGGTGCTTCTAAAATACGAGGAGGGGAAGTTTTCTATGTTAAACGCAATTTCTACATAAGAGAAGGAAGTGTATCCTTTGTTTCAACTCTGCAAAGCTTTGAACCTTTCGTGTCTTTGCGAGCAGAAATTAGAGATAAAGATGAAAATGGCGAGCCTATAAAAATAATTCTAACAGCAAAGGAGCAGAGTTTGGAAAACTTTAATCCTAAAATAGAGACTTTTCCTCCACGCTCTGAAGCTGCTGTGTTGCAAATATTAGGTCAAGTTGCTATTGGAAATGTTTCAAAAAATAATTTTTTGCAAACGGCTCTAACCACTGCCACAGATTTAGTGGCACAAATTGGCGTGTTGAAAAAAACAGAAAGTAAAATTAGGGACTTTTTACATCTCGATACTTTTTCTGTGCGCACATTATTATTGCAAAATGCTGTATTTGGCAATTTGTTCAAGTCTAACACAGACACCCCGCTTACGGTGGGTAACTATTTTGATAATACTAGTGTTTATATTGGGAAGTATTTTGGTTCGCAGATATATGCAGATGCTCTATTGCACTTAAACTACTACGACCCTCTCCTTGCAAAAGGCGGAGTTACGAGGAAGCCTGTGTATGGAAATCTGCTATTTATGCCTGAGTTGGGTCTTGAGATGTCTACACCCTTCTTTCTATTGCGTAGTTCAATAGCTCCAACAAGAGCAGATACTTTATTTGTATCTGATACAAAACTGACATTTTCTTGGAAGTTTGCATTTTAAGTAAAATTATGAAAGATTAATTAGTTATTATAAACAAATTGCTATACTGGCAGTGCTAGCTTTAAGTGGTGCTCCGTTATGTTGCATAATTTTAAGGATGACTTGAATGAAAAAAAAGACTTGTCTTATTATACTTTTTATGAGCTTTATCCTCTCTTTTGCTATAGCACAAGAGGCAAATTGGTATAAAGGAAAAGAAATCGTAGGCTTTAAGTTTAATGGCTTAAAAGCAGTATCTTCTTCAGATTTGATTGGACTTTTCGCAAAATACAAAGGTAGGAAATTTAGCGATGAATTGTATTTTGAAATGCTACAAATGCTTTATGAACTGGACTATTTTACTGATATTCAGCCACAAGCCTTGCCTGCAGATCCCTCGTATTCTTATGTAAGACTTGAATTTATTTTTGTGGAAAAACCATCGATTAAAAGCATTAAATTTGTTGGCAACGACCACATAAGAGCTGGAACCTTGTTAGAAAAATGTAAGTTGAAAAAAAATGGCATTTTCAATGAAGATAAAATGCAGTCTGATATCCTCGCAATAAAAGCACACTATATTGAAAAAGGTTTTAGTGTAGCAACTGTAAGCTCAAATCTTGAAAGGAATGAAACTGATAATTCTGTTTCTATTGAATATGTTATTAATGAGGGTATGCAAACTGTTGTTTCAAAAATCTTTTTTGAAGGAAATACTAAAATTTCAGATAAGGTCTTAAAGAAGGTACTAGCGACAAAAGAAGCCGGTTTAATACGAAAGGGCGAATTCCAAGAAGCATCTATAGAAAATGATAAGGAACTTCTAAAGTTTTTCTATGGAGAAAAAGGTTATGTTAATGCCCATATTGAAAACATAAAACGTGAAGTAGATGCGGAATCTGATGATAGAAAACATAAATTAATTTTAACATACATCATATACGAAGGCGAGCAGTATAATTATGCAGGGGTTAGCTTCGAGGGAAATAGAATCTTTTCTACAGAAGAGTTAGCTTCAAAAATAAAGATAAAAGAAGGTGATGTATTTAACTTAAAAAAACTTGAATTGGGTTATAATACAATTGCAGATTTATATTTCGAAAATGGATACTCAAGCACTCAAATTACCAAAAAAGATATTGTAGACGAAACTAATAAAACAGTAAAATACGAAATCAAGATAAAAGAGAGCAAAAGAAGTCATATAGAAAATATAATTCTAAAAGGCAATAAAAAAACAAAAGACTACGTAATCCTACGAGAATTGCTATTCACTAGTGGTGATGTTTTTTCTAAAAAGCGATTTTTTAATAGCTTACGAAATGTATATAATCTTAGATATTTTTCTTCTGTAATTCCAGATGTAAAACCTGGCTCAGAAGACGGCTTGCTTGATATTATTTTAAACCTCGAGGAAACTTCGACATTAAATCTTCAATTCGGCGTTACGTTTTCTGGCGTTGCAGACGTGAGCACCTTTCCTCTGTCGGTTTTTGTTCAATTGGAAGAACGGAACCTTATGGGAAGAGGAAGCGAGCTTTCTACCAATATAACCGCAGGTCCAGACAAGCAAAGTGCCACATTGGGCTATACCGAAAACTGGTTTTTGGGTATTCCACTTGGTGTGGGTTTTGAACTTTCCACAACACACAAAACAGAACATTCTTTTCAAGATGTGCTACCTCCCTTTGAAGTGCCAGATCCACATCAATCAATAGAAGGATATAAGGCAGATCCATCTTTGGCTGAAGCATATAAGATGAAATATGACAGAGCAGAATTTGGATTTGGCGTTAACACAAGCTATAGGTGGTATCCAATTTTTGCAACATTAACTTGGAGAAATGGAATTACTTTTAATTTAGTAAAAAACTTTTATGATTCCGCTTTATATCGTCCTTTTGATATATCTATTAGAGAAGAACGAGAAAAATGGAGATTTAGCAATATTTTATGGACTCGTTTTTCAGTTGATAATCGAGACTTTATTTACGATCCATCTAAAGGTTGGTTTATAAGCCAACAGTTTTCATTCTTTGGTATTTTTCCAAAGATTGAA
>CAUTVN010000079.1:0-6838 GCA_963541705.1 uncultured Treponema sp. | reverse complement strand
TTCGTTTTTGCCAATTGCAGTTTTTGCCAAAATAACAGGCTTGGGGCATTCAAGACCCATCGCATCAATTTCTATCATATCTACACACTCCTTCTACTATTGAAAATTTTTTAGAAACCATATAGATATAATTCTATCAAAAAAAATGATTTTAATAAAGTAGATAATAAAAAAAATGTGGGCATTAAACGCCCACATAGAACTAACAATTAGTTTTTTATATTTAACCTTGAAATGAGCGCAACGCAAAATTCAAAACTAAATAAATAATATAAGTCCCAAAAAGCAATGCTCCTCCTGCCTTTCCAATTGTGCCACTTTTTCTTGTTGAACAAAAGCGAAACACAACCAAAATTACAAGCATTGCGGGAATTTGCAAATAATAAAAATAAAATGGAACTTTTATTCCACTAGGTGTTACTGCAGCTGAGAGTCCCAATACAAAAAGCACGTTCAAAATATCAGCCCCAACAATATTACCCACAGCAAGCTCTCCAGCCCCCTTTCGCACAGAAGTAATCGCCGTTACCAGCTCTGGCACACTAGTTCCGAAAGCGACAAGAGTTGCTGCTATTATGCTTTGCGGAATTCCAATTCTAGTCGCCACTATTGCAACAGAGGGAATAAGAATTTTAGAAGAAACCACAACGATTGCAATACCTAAAAACATAAACACCAATTTTAAGACCCAGCTACCCGCCTTTTCCTCTTCGTCTTCTGCCATATCTCGACCTTTTGCGGCATCTTTTGCCCAAACAAAAGAAAGGTACATATAAATACATAAAAGAATCACAAAGACAAAGCCCACCCATTGATATATCCTTCCAGTTCCACCGCTAGAAAAAATAGGCAAACACACAACTGCAAGCATCAAGGCAAAAACAAATTGCAGTCTTCCTTGTCTCCTCACTATCATCCTATCTATCGGCAGAGTGCCAATAAGAGAGGCAATACCAATAATCAAACCTGTGTCAACTATTATTGAGCCAATAGCATTGCCCAAGCTCAAATCTGGGTTGCCTTGAATTGCCGCTACCACAGAAACAGATGCCTCTGGCACTGTAGTACCAAGCGAAACTAAAGTAGCACCGAGAATCATCTTTGGGACGCCCCATTGCATAGAAAGTGAAACTGCATTGTCCACCAATATGTCAGCTCCTTTGCCCACAGTATACAAAGAAAGCAAAAGAGCCAAAACAGGAACTATCACGTGGCTATTATTCAAAAATGTTGTAATTATTTCTTCCATAAATTTCCTTTAATAGATTAGCTTTCCATCTTCTACAACTAATCTCCCCTCTTTCCAAACTTGCGCAATTAAGTTGCTACCAAAGCGATAGAATATATAGTCGATGCTAGGAGAGGCAAAGAGGAGCAAGTCTGCCTTTTTGCCAACTTCTATGCTACCAACAATTTTCTCTCTATTGATTGCATAGGCGCCATTTATGGTAGCACCCTTAATGATATCGCAAGGAGAAAGTCCCATTTTAAAACACGCCACCCACATTGCCATCTGAATATTTTCCGTTGGGGAAGAGCCCGGATTGTAGTCTGTAGCAATTGCCACCCTCACTCCTTCTTGCAACATTTTCTTTGCAGGCGCATATATCTTAGACATTAAAAAGAAAGACGTTGCAGGCAAAAGAGTTGCCACAGTTCCACTTTTTGCCATTGCACAAATTCCCTCGTCCGAAACCGCCATTAAGTGTTCTGCAGAAACCGCCCCCATCTTTGCCGCAAGCTCTGCTCCATGAAACGGGACAATCTCGTCTGCATGAAGCTTTAGCTTAAAGCCCATCTCTTTTGCAGAACGCAAAACCCTTTCAGTCTGTTCCAAAGAAAAAATTCCTTCTTCACAAAAAGCATCGCAAAACTCTGCCAAATCTGCACTCTTCACTTTTGGCATTACCTCTTTTATCATAAAGTCAATATATTCGTCCGTCCTCCCTTTATATTCCTCAGGCGTAGAGTGAGCCCCCATATATGTAGAGACAATATCTATTGGATGGTTTTCGTTTAGTCTTTTATTCACTTCTAAGCACTTAATTTCGCTCTCTAAGTCTAGCCCATAGCCACTTTTAGCTTCTACCGTCGTTGCCCCATTCAAAAGCATATGGTCTAGTGTTACAAAAGCTCTGTCATAAAGCTCTTCTTTGTCTGCCTCTCTTGTCGCCCTAACAGTTGCCCCAATGCCTCCCACTTTGTGAATTTCCATATAAGAAGCACCTGCAAGCTTCATAGCAAGCTCATTTTCTCTACTTCCACCATGCACTAAATGTGTATGAGCGTCGACAAAGCCCGACAAAATTGTCTGCCCACGAGCATCTACAATTCTTTTTGCAACATCTTTGAGTTTTTGGGGAGCCTCCCCTCTGCCTACCTCTTCTATTATTCCATCGTTGACTACTATATAGCCAGAAAAAGCCTCAGTTTCAGAGTCTGCAGATGTGAATATACAATCGCTTATAAATAGAATCATAGAATGCCTTCCTTAAAAATATAAATAATATTTTACAGTATACAATCTCTATATCTCCATTCTATGTGTATACATTAGATGTGTCAACTAGAGATTAAAATATCCAAAAGAAGCATCTAAATTTCCGTTAATTTATTCTTTATAATTTTTGCTATTTGCATATCCAAAATACACTCTCTTTCAAAAAATGATAATAATTATTATAATACCAATGTCTTATATTTAGATTATTATACACTTATGGAAGAATTGAATATTCAAAAATTAAAGATAGAAGCAGTGAAATTTTCTCTACAAGAAAAAAAACATAAAGAAACGTCCATCTATGGTATCACAGATGGAAAAGCTGTAGGCACTTATTTTGAACATAAATTCAAAAATTATTTAAAACAACAATATCATTTTCAAGATGGTAATTCATCTTCTGGAATAGATTTTCCTTCTCTAAACGTTGATATGAAGGTTACTAGTATAGTTCAACCTCAATCATCATGCCCTTTTCAATCTGCACGACAAAAAATATATGGATTAGGTTATAATCTCCTGATTTTTGTCTATGAAAAAGAAGATGATTCTAAAACTAATTCAGCTTGTCTCAATATCAAACATGTTGTTTTTATAGACAAAGGCAGAACTGCAGACTTTCAATTAACTACTTCCATACATTCTATTCTACAAAATAATGGAAACAAAGATGATTTATTAGCATTGTTTATGGAAAAACACCTACCACTAGACGATATTTCTGCGAATATGTTAGCAGAAGAAGTATTAAAAACACCGCCTAAAATTGGATATTTAACCATTTCTAATGCACTTCAATGGAGGTTGCAATACGGACGTGTGATAGTTGAATCAAACAAGATTACCGGTATTGATAGGCTTTTGTAGTTATGCAAAGAAAGAAAGAACAACTTGAATTTGGTGATTTCCAAACCCCAGAAAGCCTGACCTCGCGAATGCTCATCATCCTAAAACAGCTTAACATCTCGCCACATATTATAATAGAGCCCACCTGTGGCATGGGCGGAATATTAAAATTGAGCACCTCTCTTTTTTCACCAAAAAAAGCATTAGGAATAGAAATAAACAAAGACTATACAGATGCACTAAAAAAAGAGCTAAAAAACACAAATATAGAAATTATAAATGCAGATATTTTTGACTATATAGATGTGATAAAAACAAAGATTGAAACTCACTCTTCAGTCCTATTTATAGGCAACCCACCTTGGGTCACATCGTCAAAAAGTGGACAATTAGGAATGAGCAACTTACCTCAAAAAGCAAACCTCAATAACTTATTAGGAATTAGCGCCATTACAGGAAAAAGTAATTTTGATATTTCAGAAAATATTTTGCGTCGTTTAATCGACTCTTTTCATCATATGCAGTCGACATTTGCCTTTTTATGCAAAACCATAGTTGCAAGAAACATTCTAAAATGGATATGGGAGTCCAACATAGGATACAAAACGGCGATGTTGTATTCTATCGATTCAAAAAAATACTTTGGTGTATGTTGTGATTCCTCTTTTTTTATTCTTGATTTTAGCAAAAAATTAAAGCAAAAAACATGCAAAGTCTACAATAACATAGAAGAACAAAAAGAAATAAACACATATGGATACATCAAAAACTGTGTAAGTGGCAATATTGCATATTTGCAAAGTCAAAATTATTTTGGCAAAAGCAATTATATTTGGAGATGTGGAGTAAAACACGATTGTGCTAAAGTTTTTGAATTAGTCAAAAGAGATGAAAAAATTTATAATGGTTTTGAAGAAGCAGTAGATATAGAACCCAATCTTGTATACCCTCTTCTAAAAAGCTCAGATTTGGCAAAAGATGAGCTAGAGATTCGGAAATATATTATAGTACCACAAAAAAAAATTGGAGAGGACACGTCGTATATACAAACATTATATCCTAAAACGTGGCAGTATTTAACAAAATATAAAGACAAGCTTGAAAAGCGAAAAAGCATTGTCTACAAAAATAAACCCTCTTTTTCAATCTTTTCTATAGGAGAATATAGCTTTAAGCCTTATAAAATTGCTATTTCTGCCTTATATAAAAGGCTAAATTTTAGACTTATAAGTCAAGCAAAAGAGGCGCCTATAATGCTAGATGACACTTGCAATTTTATTTCGTTCGACGATATAGAAGAAGCCACGATGGTCTATAAAATCCTCACAAGCAAAAAAGCTTTAGATTTTCTAAATGCACTAATATTTTGGCAGTCCAAACGCCCCATAACGTGCGAAATTCTTAATGCAATAGATTTGCAAAAAATAGCAACCGAAATAGGTCTGGCGAAAGAATATAAATATTATCACCACAAAACACACAAAATATTTCAACTAGAACTGCTTTAATGCAAAAAAATATCAAAGTAATATTGCCTGCTTTTCTTTCAAAACTTCACTCAAACGCTTTACTGCAGTATTATAAATGCGTTCCTTCTTTTTTTTTATGCCCATATATAGCTGCGGTTCAAAATTAATGCTACATCAAGCGTTGTTCCACTTCCACAAAAAGGGTCAAGCACTCTATTTGATTTGCGCCTGTTGCTAATTCTATAAGCAATTTCATCAGCTTTAGTGGCTTTTGCGTTGGGTATAGCCTTGTATCTCCTGCATTCGCTTCCATAAATATCAAACCTTAAAAAGCCTCACCTCTTCTACCAACGCATTTATTGCATCTTTGTTCTGCTCTCCAATCTTTGCCACATCTTTTACAGCCTGGCTAATTTGCATAGCACCAGAAGAAACCTCTTCCATACTGTCGCTTATTGCGCTGGTTAGCTCATCTAGTTTTTGCATTTCGCAGGCAACTCCTTCGCTACCTTTTAACATTTCAAGCGAGCCATTTTTCACCTCGAAAGTAACCGATTGTATATTTTTAATTGCCTGCAAAACTTGGCGAGAGGCATTCTCTTGCTCACTCATAGATTCATTTAGACTTTGGCTTATTCTATTCACTTCTTCAGAAAGAGTAAAAATTGCGTTAAACTTAGTTTCTACCACTTTAGAAGAGGAAGACAGACCTTCAAGCTCTTCCGACAGATTTTTTAACGTTGCTGTAATACTCTTTCCTTGCGTTGCGGAATCTTCAGCCAATTTTCTAATTTCATCTGCAACAACTGCAAAGCCTTTGCCCGCCTCTCCTGCGTGTGCTGCCTCTATTGCCGCATTCATCGCCAAAAGATTAGTTTGGCTTGCGATATGTTGAATTACACTGGAGGCTTCCATTAAAAAGCTAGACTCTTCCACAATTTTTTCTGTAACAGTAGCAGACTGCGTAATAGTCTCCTTTCCGTCTTTTGTTGCCAAAGTAAGCTCTTTAATAAGTCTATCGGATTTTGCCAAAATAGAGCCCACACTGGCAATATTTGTCACCATTTCTTCTATGCTAGAAGAAGATTGGTCTATATCATAGCTTTACCCTTCTATGCTAGTGTTGAGTTGGCTGATTGTGCGAATAATTTCTTCCATGGTTGAAGCCGTCTCGCTCACACTTTGAGCTTGCGTTAGACTCTGCTCTTTCACGTTTTGTACATTAGAGCTAATTTGAGCCAAACTAGCAGCCGACTCGCTCATATTGCTAGCAAGTTCAGCGCCTATGTCTTTCATTAGCGTAGCATTGTTATCTATGCTTTTTACTGAGTTTTCTATTTTTTCTATTGTTCGGTTGAAATATCTTGCGACATCTGTAATTTCATCATTGCCATTTACGGCAAGACGCACAGTTAAATCTCCCGCGCCCATAGCTATGTCTTTTAGGGCATCCGCCGTTTTTTGCAAAGGAATAGAGACCATCTTTCTTACAGAAAAATATAAGATAACAATAAGAGAAAGCACTATTAGGAAATATTGAATGGCGGTGCTAATTAGCTCTCGCCTTGGCTCCTTAACAAAAAACGATACCGAACTTATAGAAACCCAGAGCCAGTTCACTCCTCACTCTTCTAAAATTATGGGCTCAAAAATAAACTTAGAGGACTGGCCTGTAGTCTGGGCAGTTATCACTTGGCTAGAGCCCTCTCCTTTTGCAGCAAGTTCAAAATGTGGCTTTATAGAAGGAATATATTCCAACACATTTTTCAGAATGGTAGACTCATCTAGCCCATTTGCCACAACCACACCATTGTCTGCATATACCACCTTAAAATTATCGCTCGATGTGGAAGGAACCTTTTCAAGAATCTCTTGAATAAAGCCTGCATCTATATCTGCATTCAATACTCCAATGCATTCTCCAGATCTCACAATGGGCATAGCAATTGTTGTATGCAGTGTTTTTTTATTTTCTGCACTACTCAGATATGGAGAAAGTAGAATTGTTTTTTTCTCGCTA
>CAUTVN010000078.1:0-6870 GCA_963541705.1 uncultured Treponema sp. | reverse complement strand
CGCACTTCAATTTTTCTATTATATATTGCATATAATGCCTATCTTTTAGCTCTCCAATGACGGGCACAATAATGGCGTCTTTTCCCACCCCTCCCTCTTGCAAATGCTTTAGTTCTTGGTGAATTTGATATATGGAATTCTCGCCGTGTCCAAATAGATATAGACGACTAGCTCCTCCTGAGAGAAGCTGTCGCGCAATTTCGCTACCTATGGAGCCCCCAGCCCCCGTAATGAGAACACGTTTTTTCGCAAGATAGGCAAGGCTACTTTTTAGCGGAATGGTTATGGGCGTTCTGGTCAGTAAATCTTGCGGGTCTATCTCTCTCGCTTGCACTAAGTGGGCAGAATCGTCAATTATTTGAGAGAGAGCAGGAATTAGCTTTATTCTTAAAAAGCCTGCTTTTTTTAAGGCAAAATAGATTTCTTTAAGTCTTTCCGAACTAATACCAGGAATTGCTATAAGCGCCTCATCTTCCTTTTCTACTTTTATTATATTTGCCGCCTCTTCTATTGGACCCAATACATGAATGCCATTAATTTTAGTTCCAATTTTTGCATCATCATCGTCTAAAAAGGCAACAACCTTGCCCACTGCTTTGTTTTCTTCTACTTCGCGGGCAATAATCGAACCTACAAACCCCGCCCCTATTATATACATGGAAAATTTTTGCTCTATAGACACTTCTAAACTCCTTAAAATCTAATAAACCTCATCATTTTCACTCAACATTTTATTTTATATTAATTTCTATAGAAAAACTAGATATGTTTATAAATTAATGAAAATAGAAAAAAATGTCGATGATAGGGGCTATGTCTACATTAGTGGCTTTATATTCTGTTGCACTATCTCCCTACGCCCTCATGCCCCTCATAGAAAATAAGTCGGCTGTGCGTCTTGCTATAGAGAGGGCGGTTTTGTTGCCGTCTTGCGAAAAGGTATTGATATTAGCAACAAAAAAAGACGAAGAGCAAATCCAAAACGAGATACAAAACATCTCTCTAACACATCCACTCGAAGTGCAACTCATCGAAATGACTGCCTTCAATATTTTAGAATGCTGTAGCAAAGAAAGAGAAGCCTTCTCTGATGTTTTTCTCCTCCCGCTAGAAGCCCCTTTTGTCGACGTTGAGGCAACATTTTCGCTATATGAGCGACATGCAAAATATAAGGCGGAATATACCTTTGCCGAAGGCTATCCCGAATTCCTTTTTCCACAAGTGTTAAACATGGGGCTCTGCAACATCCTCTCTTCTTTTGTTAAAAATGAAAAAGCGATAGTCAAAAGAGATTTCGTCTTTGACATAGTTAAAAAAGATATAAATTCATACGACATAGAAACATTCATTGCTCCAGAAGATGTTAGGATATTAAAGTTAAAATTTATTGTTGATACAAAGCGAGATCTAATGCTTTGCAAAGCATTAGAAGGAATAAACGCAAAAAACTATGTGGAAAAGCTAAAAAAAGACGCCTTAAAACTAAAGACGCTACCTCGCTATTATATGATAGAAATAAATCCCAACCTTCCTTTTTCTCCAATATACAAGCCTTGCGAAGCGGTAGCAAAAGAGCCTATGTCTCTTAAAGACTTTTCGCAAATAATCCAAAAAATCTCTCAATTTTCTTCCGACGCCATAATCTCTCTTTCTATCTATGGCGACCCACTAGAAAGCGAGTATTTTGTAGATATGGCAAAAATAGTTTTGAAAGAAAAAAATCTTTCTTTGTTGATAGAAACTCACGGGGTGGCAGAAGGAGCAAAAGAGAAAATAGAGGCAATACAAAAAATAGTCAAAGAAGAGAGCGTGAGAGCGATGTCTACGCCTCCGCTTTATTGGATTACGTTTATCGATGCAACAACGGCAAAAACTTATGCAAAAGTATACAACATAGGCGAAGATGAGGCCACAACACTGCTAAAAAAAGCATACGAAACTGCAGAGTTTGCAACAGCTCTTTTTGGAGAAAATGCTTTTGTTCAAATTGTGAGAATGAACGAAAACGAAGACGAACTCGAAGGCTTTTATAGAAACTGGAAAGAGAGAGGCACACAAGTGATAATTCAAAAATACGACCACTACTGCTCCCATCTTCCCGACCGCCGTGTTGCAGACCTCTCTCCACTAAAGCGAATGCCTTGTAGACACCTTTCGCGCGATGTTTGCATATCTTGCAATGGAGACGTTTTGCTATGCAAAGAAGATGTGATGAAAAACCACATAATGGGCAACGTTCTATGCGAAGATTTAGGGGATATATGGGCGCGCTTTGATGATGTTTTGAAAGAACACTTAAAGCTGAAATTTGGAGGTTTATGTGAGCTATGCGATGAATACTATACCTACAACTTTTAACGAACACGCCGTCTCTTATGCTCTTGCAGGAGGCGAGGCTTTTGAAAGCAAAAAAGGTGGAATAGATGCTATAGTTATCAGCAGAGGTGGCTGGTATAATTTTTCTTCTATAGTAGAAAGTCTCAAAACGCTGGGCATCTCCTCTATAATTTCCGTAGAAGCGCCTAATAAGTCGCTAGACATAGAAAAGATGATTGTAGAATATCCCAGTGTTAAGTTTTTATTGCCCAGCGAGCAGATAACGGTGGGAGAAGGAATTAATATTGCAATTTCAGAATTAAAAGGTGAGTTTGTCTTAACTTTAAGAAATGAGCAATCTATAGTAGACCCTAGATTAATGTTAAAGTCCATAAAAGAGGTACAATCTTCAAAAAGAATATGCACAGTCCCTGTTCTTATAACCAAAAACAACTCAGTACTTAACACACAAATGGTTCCAATATTAAAAGACGGGCATTTTTTTACAGAAAGCGCCTCTCTAATTCAAAACGGTGGACAGAGCATATATTCTTTCGATTTTTCAGGAATATACAACAGAAGCAAATTTATAGACGTAGGTGGTTTCGACTACACAATTACCAATCCCTATTGGCAAAACTTAGACTTTGGTTTTCGCTCTTTTCTTTGGGGAGAAGAGCTAAAACTAAATACTAAATTCAAGCTAAAATATTTGAGCACCTTGCCTATAGAAGATACCTCTCACGACGATTCCTATACACGTTTCTACTTAAAAAACCTAAAACCTTCGCTAAAAGGTGGAAAAGCGTATATGAGTTTTGACGTTTTCTTTTCCTATGTAAAAGGCATGGGAGTAAATCCATTTATGGCATATAAATATTTCAAAATAGGCAGGGCTTGGGTACGCTCAAACGAAACTAGATTTAAGATTTCACCATACGAATTAATTGCTAATTGGAGCACAATATAATGGCAAAAAATAATAAAGGTGTTGCGGTAATAATTCAGTGCAGGCTGGGCTCTAAGAGACTGCCGGGAAAAGCGCTTCTCCATCTAAATGGAACGCCGATTGCAAGCCACGTAATGAGTGTTGCAAAAAACATAGAAGCAGAACACTATATTTTGGCGTGCGACATAGCCTCTTACGACTCTCTTTTGCCACTCGCCAATTCTTTGGGCTACGAGTGCATAAAAGGCGATGAAGAGAATGTGCTCTCTCGCTTTTGCAAAGCAATTAGAGAGACAAACGAAAAAAACAAAGAGACGCAGATAAGTGTTGTTGTGCGAGTTACTGCAGACAACCCGTTTATATTCGTCGAGGCAGCCAATGCTTCCATCTCTCGCTATTTTGAACTTGGAGAGCCAGACTATTTCACTTTTACAGGCTTGCCTTTGGGTAGTGGGGTTGAGCTTCTAAATGCACGTAGCCTTCTTCGTAGCGAAGAGATTACAGACTCCTCATACGATAGAGAACATGTAGGCCCTGCCCTATATCGTCACCAAGACGTTTTTAACTGCATCAGAGAAACCTCTCCAATAGCTTGGTACAACCCACAAATGCGAACAACTGTAGACGAGGCCTCTGACTATACAAGAGCTGTGCATATGGCAAAATATTTGCACTTAAAAGGTTGCGATCTTTCTTTTTCTGCAAACGATGTAACCTCTGCCTACGAATACGCAACAAAACTTATTTTGTTCTATCCGTCTATAAGAAAAGGAGAGGGAACGGGACACCTATTGCGAGCTATAGACATAATGTCAAAACTCTCAAAAGACATAAGATGTGCAATATATATAAAAGGAGAAGAAGAGATAAAAGATGTGGCAGATGGCATTTTGCAAACTCTACCAAAAGATGCGATAGTGCGAGAGTTGCCAAAAGATGTGCACCTTATTGTTCTCGACAATTTTAGAACAAGCAAAGAAGAAATGTTGCGCCTAAAAAAAAGTGCTGCAGTTGTGGCTATAGACGAAGGGGGAGATGGAAGAGCGTATGCAGATTTTTTGCTAGATGTTTTGCCCTCTCTTAAAATGAAACGCACAAAAGATAGCGCAAAATATATGGCAAATATAGAAGATGTAGCATTTATTTACTTGCCTTTGAATAGACGGGCAGACATAGCCAAAAGAAAGGACAAAATCATTCCAAAAGAGACGAAAGTATTGGTAAGCTTTGGTGGGGAGAATGCAGCAAAGCAGGCTATGCCCATTGCAGAACATCTGAGTGAGATGGGTTTTGACGTAACAGTCCTCGCTCCCAACCTTTCTTTTGAAGACATCGCAAACTGTTCTAAAAATATAAAAACATATGCGAGAATAGAAAATTTAAGAGAACATCTCTACGAATACGACGTCGTAGTAACCCACTATGGCTTTACCGCCTTTGAAGCCCTGGTTGCGGGCTCTCTGCCTCTATTAATATCCCCAACTCCCTATCACTATAAACTGGGCACTATGGCAGGATTTAGCACAATCGAAGAGCCTTTTCCCACTCTAGAAGAGTTAAAAGCGGCTTTTGCAAAAGGTCTAAAAGTGCCAAAAATGGTTTCTACAGAAACTCAAGAAAAAGACATGGCAGATTTTATAAAAGTTTTGTTTAATGCAAAGAAATGCCTCTGCCCGTCTTGTGGAAAGGACGCTTCGGAGAATGTGGTGGTGCGAGTTCCAGACAAAACAGTTTCCTACTGCGAAGAATGCCACCTGCATCATCTCTCATTCATTGTAAAAAAACAAAGCGACTATGGAAAATCTTACTTTTTCGACGAATATAAGGCACAATATGGCAAAACATACTTGGAAGATTTTGAATATATCAAAAAGTTGGGACTTGAGCGGATGAAACACATCAACGCTATTTTTGCCTCCGTCTTCCAAAAAAAAACAGAGCTAAACATCTTTACGACAGAAAAAAGACTACTAGACATAGGATGTGCGTATGGACCTTTTTTGGAAGCTGCAAAATGGAGTTTGTGGCAACCGGTTGGTACAGATATTTCTAAAGATGCTGTAGAATATGTCAACAACACACTTCACATTCCAGCCTTCACAGCCGCTTTTCCATCCCTTCCGCAGTCGTTTGAATATATATATAAAAAACAGGTTACGGGCTCTGGGTATGAAAAAACCACTGTAAATATAGAAAACGAGTCTTTTTTGGCTATTACTATGTGGTATGTTATAGAACATTTTCAATATTTAGACGCTGTGCTAGAGCGAGTTTCGTCTCTTTTGGTACCGGGTGGCATTTTTGCTTTTTCCACTCCAACAATTTCGGGCATTACAGGAAAGCAGTCTATATATGAATTTGCCGAAAAAAGCCCACAAGATCACTATTCTTTGTTTAACGCTGAAGAGATTGAAAAATTGCTGGAAAAATATCACTTTAAGGTGTGCAAAATTGTCTCTGTAGGGCACCACCCAGAGCGTTTTAAAATGCCTTTCAAGGTGAAAAAAGATGGCATTGCTTGGAAGGTGATAGATGCGATAAGCAAAAAGAAAAACCTAGGCGACGGAATGGAGGTATATTGCATAAGGCGGGGAACTCTAGAGTAAGACCCAAAAGGACGCTCAGTAACTAACAATACCACGCCAAAAGCAAAACTAACATTATGCCCCGAGGGAGACTCGAACTCCCATGCCTTTGCTTGCACTAGTACCTGAAACTAGCGTGTCTACCAGTTCCACCATCGGGGCTTAAAAAAATGCATCCTACTATAAGTAAAAACCTACCTTGACTAAGAACGCACCTACTAAGATGTTATAAAACCAACATCTCTTTTATTATTCCTTTTACTTTTCCTATACTATCCCAGTCTATCCGACCCATATACTTTACGAGACGTTCTTTGTCAACCGTACGTATTTGGTCAAGTACGATATTGCTCTATCTCCATTCCCACTCAAACTTCTCAGAATCAGGCACATCATATAGGACATCATCACCCGCCAAGCGCATTCCATCGAATGCCTCTTTCCATATTTTCTCACAACAGGCTTCGCTCTCTCTAGTTTTATACCACTTTCCATATTTTCTATTTCTAGCACATCTTTTACAAGTTGTCCATATCTAAAGATATTCGGAAGTCTAATCAGTCTTATGGTTCTTTGTGTAAGCCCTCTTTGCAATATACCTGAACCTCCTGCCCTGTATTCTAGTATATTATTTAAAATAAATCAAGGCAATTTATTTTTCCTTCAGGGTTTCTGCATTATAAATCTTATTGAAGTTGCCTCAATCTACGCACATATCTTTTCAAAATTATATTCTGAAATTTAACTTTTTGTTTTATAGCGCTCCTACTTCTTCAAGACTCAGCCCAGTCATTCTCGCTATTAGGTCGAATGGAAAACCCTCTCTCTTCATATTACGTGCGAATTCATATCTACTTTCTTTTATTCCTTCCATTCTACCTTTTTTCTCACCTCTTTTCTCACCTTTTTTCTCGCCCTCCATCCTACCTCTTTTTATCCCCTCTTTTATCCCTTCCATCCAGCCCCTATCTTCCGCATCTTCAATTTGGCAATAGTATGAAAGAGATTCGTTACTGATAA
>CAUTVN010000077.1:0-6916 GCA_963541705.1 uncultured Treponema sp. | reverse complement strand
GAGCTAAAATAAAATGAATTTTCATAATTTATCGTCTTCTGTCTTTTGAAATTAAAATTAGGCGCAATAGAGAGGCTATAGCTGTAAGGGCTGAGGCTACATAGGTAAAGGCTGCAGCTGTTAGAACGGAGCGCACTCCATTTAGCTCTTCAGTAGATAGAAGGTGTGTTTCGTCTAATATTTTTAGGGCACGTCTTGAGGCATCGATTTCTACAGGCAATGTTATAAGATAGAATAGGACTGCACAAGAGAAAAGGATGATGCCTATATTGATTAAAAAAGTTATTCTAAAAAACAGTCCTGCAAAAGCTAGGGCAGGACCGAAAGATGAGCCTATATTGGCGATGGGCACTAGGGTGCTACGTAGTATTAGTGGAGCATAACCTATTTTGTCTTGAATTGCGTGCCCCATTTCATGTGCTGCCACCCCTACAGATGCTATTGATGTGCGGGAAAATACTTCGCTAGAAAGGCGCAATACTTTATTGGATGGGTCATAGTGATCTGTTAGCATACCTTGTACTTTTTCCACTTTTACATCTCTAATATTGCTTAAAGCTAATAAGCGTTCTGCCATTTCTCTTCCTGTAATATTTACTTTTGTTGATATTCTTGAGTATTTTCTAAAAGCAGTCTTTACTTTCATCTGTGCTAAGAGAGATAGAATTAGGGTTGGAAGAACTAAAACTATATAGTAGTAGTCAAAAAAGGGGTAAAAAGGCATAAATTTCTCCTTCTCATCTTTGATTGGTAGTGCTATAAATATATGCAATTTGCCAAACTTTGGCAATTAAAAAGTATGCAATAAATATTATCTATGGATATAAAATTTCTTTTCAAATTTTGTACCTGTATTGCAATACATCAATTTTTGCTTTATAATGCCATCTATTATGAGTGAGATGCAAAAACTTGTAGTAGATAAGCAAAAAATATTGAATGCGATTAGGATGAATGTGCCCGTTTCAGTTACGTCGTATACGTTGCCACGTGCTACTGAAAATTTTATGATGGACGTTACCTCAACGTTTTTGCAGTTGTTGCATAGGGAAGATATAGTTGATTGCATTACATATTGTCTAAAAGAGCTTACAACAAACGCTAAAAAAGCAAATACTAAGCGAATTTATTTTATAGAAAAAAAGCTTGACCTGTTAAAGCCTGCGGATTATGAAGAAGGAATGAAAAACTTTAAGGAAGATACATTAGGGAATCAAGCCTACTATCTTCAATTACAGAAAGAAGCGAGACTTTATGTAAAGGTTACTCTTTATGCATCTGAAGATCTTATAAGAATAAAAGTACAGAATAATTCGCAGATGACAAAAACAGAGTTTAAGCGAATGTTTGATAAAGTGGCAAGGGCAAAGCAATTTGTTAGCCTAAATGATGCTATGGCTCAGATTTTGGATAGTTCTGAAGGGGCTGGCTTGGGGATTGTAATTATGATTCTCATGTTAAAAAAGATAGGCTTAGGTCCCGATGCTTTTGAGTTTACCAGTGAAGGCGGGGTAACGGAAAGCACAATTACTATTCCACGTAACTTAGAATTTAAGAAAGATATAGAAGAACTTGCTGATGCTATCACCACCTTTATAGATAAGGTTCCGCAGTTTCCACAAAGGGTTACGGAAATTCAAGAAGCGATGCGTGACCCAGATGTGAAGATTTCAAAAATTGCTAGTTTGATAAGCGAAGACATAGGTTTTGCAACAGATTTGTTAAAATGTGTCAACTCTGCGGCTTTTGGACTTTCAAAAAAGTGTATGAATATAGCAGAGGCTGTCAAGTTGATGGGCTTGCGCGGTGTGCAAAATATGGTCTATTCTCTGACTAGCATGCAGATTTTGGGGAGTACAGAGGAAGATCAAAAGAAACTCTGGGATGATGCTTATAAGCTTGCGTTTTATTCTCTTAATGTTGCAAAGATGAGTGGCGATAAGCGTATTATAGAAGATTCTTATGTTTGTGGGCTTTTGCACTATTTAGGGAAGATTGTTTTTAGCTCAGTATATCCAGAAACTATGGTAAAATTGTCTGAATTGCAGGCTGAAAGGAATATTCCTATCCAGGTAATGGATTATGTTATGCAAGGTATGGGCTATTCTACTATTGGCGCGAGTTTGGCTACTAAATGGAATTTGCCGAAACCGATTATTGATACTATTAAATATAAAAACAATTATAATGAGGCTCCAGAGGATAATAGAGAACTTGTTATGACCGTTTGTTTTGCAGACTTTATGAAATGCTTTTCAGAACAGCTGGTTGAATATTATCAGATTCCAGAAGATTTGCTTAAGAAATTTAAGATTAAGAACGAAGCAGAACTTGGGATTTTGTGTCAAAAACTCGAAAATACTTTTAGACAGTCACAAGTAGAGTAAAAAAGTTTTATTATATTTGATTTTGCTAATGTCCTTTTTGTTATTATTTGGTATGAGAGGAGCATGTAGGGGGCGACATGGCAGATTTGAGTGTGCCGGGCGTAAATGGGCAATACGATAAATTAATAGAGGCTATAATGAAAGCCGAACGTTTGCCACGTGAAAAAGAGGCAACTTCTCTCGAAAAACTAAAAGGTCAGCTTTCTAATTGGCAAGGTCTAAATAGGTTTGGCTCGCAGGTGCGTGATGTTGCACGTTCTTTCTATTCTTTTAATAATCCTTTTAGTGAACATATAGCCACTTCTTCTAATGAAGCAGCTTTTACAGCGGTAGCTGCGAGGGATGCAAAAGAAGAAAGTGCTAAAATCTCTATAAAACAAATTGCATCTGCCGATTCCTTTCTCTCCGACGAAGTGCCAAAAGAGTTTAAGGTTGACGCGGGACATTATGTTTTTTATGTTGGAGAGAGAAAGTTAGAGTTTGATTGGAAAGGTGGAAACTATAAGAGTTTTTTGCAAGCTATTAATAGGCGGGGCAAGGATTTTCTTCTTGCAACAGAAATTAAAGTTACTCCAAAAACAACTGCTATGCTTTTTACGTCTTCTCTTGTTGGTGAGAAAAATAAATTGCGTTTTGAAGATGATGCTTTGCTACTGGCAGAAAAGATTGGCGTGCTAAAAAAAGGCGAGGCGGCAAAATCTCTTGTAGAAAAGGCATATATAGAAATTCCACCTTTTTCGAGTAGTGAGCTCTCTCTTTCTTTATTGGAAAAGACAGAAAATGCTGATTTTTTAGAGATTACCTTTTCTATAGTGGACTCTGAAAGTTCTAAAGCAGAATCTGCAGTAAGTACAGAAAAAGTTGAGGGGGCTAAAGCCGAGAAAGAAAAGATGGAGATTCTTTCGCAAGTTAGGGATAAAGAGAGTGGCTTGGAGCATACGAGGACTGATAAGGAAATAGTAGGCTCGGTTTCGTATGAAGGTATTGTGCTAAAAAATAATCCATCTGATGCTAAGTTATTGGGAAGTGGGGAGGCGTTGCCGTTAGAGGAGAAAGATGAAAATGTAGCTGAGGATGATGAAAAGGTAAAAACTGAAGATAGTGTAGAAGATGTAAAGGCAGACAATGCTGAAAAAGTGGATGAAGGGGCTGATGTAGAGAAAAAAGATGATGTTGATATTGAGGATGCATCCAAAAATAGTGTTGAGGGCACAGGGAAAGAGAAAAAAAGAGAACTGGGAGTTTTTTATATAAAAAGTGCGAATGGGAAAATGGAAAAACTGCAAGACATTCAGGATATTAAGGGTGAGCAAGTTTTGCGATTTAAATTAGATGGAAAAGAAGATTTTCATTCGCTTCTCTTAAACAACAAAAACTCTTTTGCAATAAGTATAGATAGCATAAAGATTTTAACCAAATCTTTTGAATCTGACTACATTCCTGCTCATCCTGTTTCTATTGCGAAAGATGCTATTATTTCTTATCAAGGAATTGAAATGAGGCGAGATAGTAATTCTATATCCGACATCATTCCATCTATAACATTAAATATACATAAACCTACTGATCAGGAAGAAACTTTAACTGTAAAGCCAAATACTGAGCTACTAAAAAACTCTATTATTGAATTTATTGGGAAATATAACAGGCTGATAGCTGAGCTTAATATACTTACAAATAACAAAAATGAAATAATTGAAGAATTGGGTTATTTTACAGATGAAGAAAAAGAGGCTGCCCTTAAACGTTTGGGCTCTTTTTATGGAGATGCAACGCTTTCTTCGCTTAAAACTAACTTGCAATATCGTATGATGGATTCTTATGGAACAGATGAAGAGCGATCTATCAAACTTCTGGCTCAACTTGGCATTTCTACTAACGCAAGTGCGTCTTCTTCAGTGGATGCGTCGAGGCTTAGAGGGTATCTTGAGATTGATGAGAAGGTGCTAGAGCAGGTATTGTCGGATAATATCGAGGGAGTTAAATCATTTTTTGGTTTTGATTCTGATGGAGATATCATAGTTGATTCAGGTTTGGCATATTCAATTTATGAATATCTAAATCCTTATACACAGCGTGGTGGTATTTTCTTTACTCGTATGACTGGAGTGGAAGATAAAATAAAGGCATCTGAAAAAAGAATTGTGGCTTATGACAAAAAACTTGCCCAAAAGGAAGCAGAACTAAAGAGAAAATATGGTGCTATGGAAGGAACGTTGAAAGATTTGAAAAAGCAATCTGACGTTATTTCAAATTTCAATAAAAGTCAGGAAAAATAATTTTTTAAAATTATTGGAGTATATATATGCGCATATTATTGGACGAAGTTTCGACTACGTTAGAGGAGATGCATTTTGTAAATCTAGAAGCTGAGCCAACTTTTCGGTTGCTGTTTTCTCATCTTTTCGAAGTGTATAAGAAGGAAGGGCGTGTAATTTCTGATGTACTTATAAACAGCAAACGAGTTCAATTTAATGAATTGAAAAAATTCTTTGAAATTAGACTTGATGAATTTGATTCCTTAGAGTTTTTTACCGTAAATAAGGAAGAGCTTTTTGAGAAGATTCGCGATATGGCAGGTGGTTTTTTCTCCATTGCCAATAGATTAGAAGAGCTTTCAATTTTATTGAATGAAGGGAAAGATGAAAAAGTTCTTGATATTTTAAGAGAAGTGTTGTCTATGATGCAAACGCTGTTTTTGTCCCATAGTTTGTTCCTACCTCTCGGCATTCCTTTGGAATATCCTGTTGGAGGTAAGACACTGGTTGAATATAAGAATGAGGTTACTTCATTGCTTAAGGGGATTGTAGATGCCTTTGAAAAAAAAGATATGGTAGAAGTTTCTGACTTGGCAGAATATGAGTTATCTCCACTGCTTTTATCTTTGGGGAATGGGATTAAGGATATTGTTTAGTTTGAGATTGGTGCTTTAGTTGGCGTTGTTTTTTAAGATGTTTGGTTTGAGGTTTGATTGTTATGGTGGTTTCAAAATTGACAGAAATAGAGCGTAAAGAATCGCATATTTATTATATGCAAGAGTTTACAGCGACAGCAATTTATTCAATTGTCGGTAAAGAAAAGAGTGGTCGACTGGCATTTTCTATTGAGCATAAACCTACGGGAGCTATGGAGATTACTATAAGATTGATTGATGATGTTGACTATCCGTTGCTACCAGTAATTATAGATTTAAAAAAAACAATTAAAACTTTGGTTGAAACAAACGTTTTGCTTTTAGATTGATATAGATATGCAATTTATTTCTAAATCGCAAGATGAGACAGTGAAGATAGGTAGGGGCTTAGGAGAGAGTTTGCATAGTGGAGATGTGATAGCTTTTACAGGTAAGCTTGCGGCGGGCAAAACTTGCTTTACAAAGGGAATTGCAAAAGGGCTGGATATAAAAGAGGAAATTACGAGTCCTACCTTTACGATTTTGTCGGAATATTATGGGCGCCTTCCTCTGTATCATTTTGATCTTTATAGGCTAGATTCTTTTGAGGATTTTTTGGACATAGCAGGGGATGAGTATTTATACGGTGATGGTGTTTGTGTTATTGAATGGAGCGAAAAAATTTTAGACAACCTTCCTAAAAAAACTATAAAAATAGACATTGAATTGATGAAAAATGATTTTAGAAAAATACTTATTGAAAACTGCCCTAAAACCTATCTTTCTAAGATAGAACTTCTTTGATACATATATGAATATTATTGTGATTGATGCTATTTTTGATTCTGTTTCTGTGTTGGCTAGTGGTCCATATGGGGTATATTCTTCTTACTTTTCTCCAAACAAAAGAGAGAGGGGAAGACAATTGCAAAAATTTATTGAAATTGCAACAGAGGTGGCAGGGTTTTCTATTGAAGAAACAGATATTGTAGCAGTGCCGGAAGGACCTGGTGGTTTTACAGGCTTGAGGCTTGGCTTCGCAACTGCCAAGGCAATTAGTTTTGCAACTGGCGCTAAGGTGTTGACAGTCCCAACACATACTATTTTGGATTTTTCCCAAAAATATTATGAAGGAGATGTGATAGTATCTCTTTATGCAAAACGTAATAGTTTTTATTTGCAGGCTTTTAATACGCACCAAGCAATTACAGATGTTTTTGACACGGATGTGTTGAGTTTTTTGGAAACAATAGATAAGAGTACACCTAAATTGGTTGTAGGCTTGGGTTTGCAGTATTTCAAAGATATAATATCAGAAAACAAACAACTAAAAGGTTTTTATTTTGTTGAAATTTCACAAAGTGCTTTTTCTCAATATATCTTAGATTATGTATTGCAAAAAAGAGAGGCATGCAAGGAAGTGAAAGATGCAGATGGTCCTCTATATGTCAGAAAAAGCGATGCAGAAAGAGATCTTTAGTCTCAACAACCATACATATAAGTTCTTTATATGTGCATAATCAAAATTAAAAAAAATCTTGAAAAATCTCTATTTCAAATATATAATCATTCGCAAGGAGTTTCTTGTATGAGTGAGTTAGATATAAATGCGTTTACCCCGCCCCCCCCCCCCACC
>CAUTVN010000076.1:0-7225 GCA_963541705.1 uncultured Treponema sp. | reverse complement strand
ACCAAATAATGGGTATATTTTTCCAATAACCTTATCTACAGGAAGAATAGTTGCAAGAAAATAATAAATAAAAATAACAATAAGCCAAAAGTTTGAATTAAGATAGCTAGGAGTAAGTTTTGCTAACAAGTCTGCAGGACCTTTCATAAACACAGTGCCTACAAACAAAAGCAATACGACAGCAAAAATACGCATAACAAACTTCATTACAGGACCTAGATATATGCCTGAAAGTTCAGAAATACTCTCTCCGTCGTGGCGCTCCGAAATCATTCCCGACAAAAAATCGTGAACACCACCTGCAAAAATAGTGCCTAATGCGATCCACAAAAAAGCCGACGCACCCCATAGAGCCCCAGAAATCGCTCCAAATATAGGTCCTAACCCGGCAATATTTAACAGCTGAATTAAAAACACCTTAGGCGTGCTCAATGGCACAAAGTCCACTCCATCTTGTTTTGCAATTGCAGGTGTTGGCTCATCAGAAATCCCAAACACCTTCTCCACATATTTTCCATAGAGAAAATATCCGACAATCAAAATTGCCAAACAAATAAAAAACGTAAGCATACTCTCTACTCCTCTTAATAATCTATAAGGTAACACGCATTTTGGCACCTTAAAGCCTAAACACACATTACCTTATATCCCTTGAAAATAATTCAAAAACAAATTTTAAAAAAGTATAAAACCTCCTGTTTTATAAACTTTTATCCAGCTTAAAATCCTAAGCTAACTATCATCATAAGCCCCAGTTTTATATTCTGTCAACTATATTTAATTTATTAAATTTAACTGACAACGAGGAGTTGATAACCGTTTTGTGTATGAATTATTTTATACCTATCACCAGAGACCGCCCTTAAAGCGTTACGTAAGCCACAAACTAGAGTGTATACATTTTGAGTTTTATCATTGGAAGCATTTTGCCAAATTTCATGTTCTATATCGCCTATATTTGCACCATCTCTATGAACATGTAGATACTTAAACAATTTTCTTTGCAACTTTGTTAGAGACGCACATACAGTAGAAAAATCGTTGTTTTCCATCTCAATATTTTCAGTAAAAATATCTTTTTTCAGATTATTTGTATGCTTTTGCAACACATCATTTTCTAAAAATATGCAACTGTTAACAGATTTATACACTTCTGTCATTAAAAAATCTTGAACAATCTTCCTTGCAAGAAAAAGAGAGTCAACATAGTCTTTGCTATAAGAAGAATAATAGTTTGACACATAATTGATCTTTATCTTTAGCGAATGCCCATCTTTAGAATATGTGAAAATAGGCATAGATAAATCATAAACAACCAGAAAATAATTAACGTCTATACCAGCAAGCGTTAAGTCTATTTCAGAAGAGAGAACAAACACTTGCGAAGTTGCAGTCATCTTCTTTCTAAGATAAGATAGAAATCTAATTACGTCGCTAAATACAAGCACACTTTGATATTTTTTCTTTAATTTAGATTGAATCTTTTCTGCAAGCCCAGCATCCTTTTCAAAACATACGAGATTCATAGTATCTTAGTCGACATTATTTTTTAAATATTTAGACTTTTGCTAACAGTTTATAAAACCTCTCTACACGCCTTTTAGAGTCAAACCTCTTTTTTGAATCATACATAAAGCTACACAATATCTATCAAACAATGGACTCGTATATAAGAGGAGCTCTCTCAATTTTTACATCTTGCACCTTTATGCCATCTTTGAGTATTAAATAAGCTTCATTTAGAGATTTTTCATCTTTTCCATATAAATGCATTATAGGCTCGCCTTTTACAATTTTCTCGTCATATCCTTTTAAAATAGATATTCCAGCCCCTGCAAAAACACTATCTTCCTTTTTTTCTCTACCAACCCCAAGCTTTATACAAGCCTTTCCACAAGAGAGAGCATTAAGTGGAGAAAGAAAGCCATCTCTTTCTGCAACAATTTCCATTTTATAGGGCGAAGGCTCGTCTCCTCTCATTTTTAACATTTTTTTTGCATTTCCACCTTGCAATTCAACATTTTTAATAAACGCATTAAAAGCCTCTCCAGAGGCAATAACACTTCTAGCCTTTGTCAGCCCTTCCTCTCTTGTTTTTACCACTCTTCCCATATAGAGCATATGGGAGGCAAGGTTCAAAGTTAGATCCATCACATCCTCTGGAGCTCTTCCCTCCAAAGCATCAAGGCTCTCTTCTACTTCAAGCCAATTGCCCACCTTTCGCCCCAATGGAACATTCATATCTGTTATCAGTGCACAAGCTTTATAGCCCAACTTTTTGCAAGTAGTCACCAAACCACGCGAGAGAGCAATAGCATCATTCATATCTTTCATAAAAGCACCAGAGCCCACCTTTACATCAAAGCAAAACGCATCAGCTCCTTCTGCAAGTTTTTTGGACAATATGCTAGACGTAATTAATGGAATAGACTCCACCGTTCCACTAACATCTCTCAGGGCATATAAAAGACGATCCGCAGGTGCTATTTTGTTTGTTTGCCCCATAATGGCAAAACCTGCCTTTTTTATAACATTTTTAAATTCTTCAACCTCTAAGCAAGTTTTATAGCCTGCAATTGAATCGAGCTTATCGAGTGTACCGCCGGTATAACCCAAAGCGCGCCCTGCCATCATCGGAACTTTAAGCCCACAAGAAGCAACAATGGCAGCTAAAGGCAAAGAGATTTTATCTCCCACGCCACCGGTAGAATGTTTATCCACAAAAATTTCATCCTTCGATTGTTTAATATCCGAAAGGTCTATTATATCGCCTGAATGTAGCATAGCATGGGTCAAAGAAAAAATTTCTTCTTCCGTCATCCCGTTAAAATACACTGCCATAAGGTAGCTAGACATTTGGTAGTCGGGCACATCGCCACGCAAATAAGCAGAAATTAAATACTCTATTTCTTCTCTTGTATTGGCAGTATCCGTAGCCATATTCAAAGAAGACCTAAAGCCTCGTTTTTTCATTATGATGTCTAGCATACTCATAAAAGAGCCCCCACTAATATCTAAAACCAAAAGAAATTTCTGGAACCACAAAAAGCGGTTTAGTGTCTTTGTTTAATATTTGTTCAATTCTCAAAGACACATCCAAATATAAAAACCTCTGCACTTTGGAACGTAAACCAATATTTAAGCTATACATGGGATCAACAAAAGACGCCACATCATTCACCCCGTCCGTATACACAAACTGCAACTTATTTAGCGCCACGCCAAACCCTGGCGATAGGCATAGACTAAGTCGTTTTTTTATAAACCACCACTCATAAACCAAGTTGAAAGTACTTGTAAACACTCTATTTTTAAGGAGTATATCGTCGACTTTCAAGTTAATAATTCTAAATGTGTTTTTGGAAGAAAAGCCGAAATATCCATAACTTTGCCTACTAAAAATTAGTCCAATAGTTCCATTAAAAGACGCTGGGTATACAGGCTTGCTCCAATATTTTTTATAAAACGAGTCAGATACGGGCATAACGGGAGAATAGCCCGCCCCAAAGTAAAAAGATACGGGACGCTTATACTTAACAAAAAATTGCCCCGAGACACTTTCTACTCCCGACGGGTCTTTAACAGACAATCTATAAGGCACACCTAAAAACATTTCTGGAGTTTTAAAATGAAACTCCATATATTTATCACTCATTTTGTCAGGTCTAATTTTGATGGTTCTCTTAATTAAACCGTCACTTATAAAAGCTATTTCCGCATCTTCTACAATGTCTTTGCCATAGACTTGCAAAACCCATTTCTCATCTTCTATCCAAATAGTAGACGGCTTTAAAGAATCTATAGCCGGCTTGTGCGCTTTTTTAACCTCTATATTTGCCCATTCTGAAGAAGATTCCAGGCGAGAGAGCATATTGTATGCATCAATCTTATACTCATAAAAACCCGGAGATAGGTTTAGTTCAGTTCTATTCTCACTTGTGCGCCGTCTATCTAATATAAGCTTGCCACTTTCCTTCTCTCTTAAAGAAACCTCATAATATAAAACGCCAAAAATATTTTGCCATTCCAATATTTGCGTAAAGTATAAATCTCCATTCTCCAAAATGCTAAAAGTATAATTAGATTTATTTTTGTTCTGATTTTTCTTGTCGGAAATGGCACCATCTTTTGCGTTAAGATCCCCTTCAGAGCTTTCCGTCTCTTGCCCGCTCAAAGCTTCCGTCTCATCTCCTTTTTGCCCCTCACTTTGCGAAAACAAAAAACTAAACGAGAGAAAAAAAATAACAAATATTAACGAGCATTTTCTAGCAAAAAAAGCGCTTTTAATACCCATAATATTCCTCATCATCCACGTTTATATCCTCTAATAAAGGCAATGCAATTTCAAAAGGATAAGATGCTTCATAACCTGAACGCACTCCCCTCCCTCTCTCCAAAATAGAGGCTGCCCTAACCTTAAAAGTAAATTTTCCTATATCTAGCTTTTCAAGTTCAGAAAAATCAAAAGACGTGTCTTTTAAGTTTGAAACTGTTCTTACAATTTCTCCTGTGTTTTCGTTTTGCAGTTGCACAACATAGTAGGAAGCATCTTCGACTGGTTGCCATTCAAAGTGCAAACTCCTATTATGACGCAAATATTCGATATCGATTGTTTCAACCATTTTCTTATAAAGAAGCTTTGGAGCGGGTAGTGGCGGAATTGGCAATACAGTAAAGCGTCTTTTTTCTTTGGAAGATAGGTCGTAGTCTTCAATAAAAGCTACAACAGACCACTCATATTCGCCAGAAGGCAAATAGGAAACATCCAATACCTTCCTATCTTCTATGTGCTTAAATTGCGAAGGAAAAAGTTTGCCTTCCTTTTTTAGGATAAGACTTAACCTATCATATTTTTCCCTAGAATTATAGGAAAACTGAATACCATTTGTATAAGAGTTCATCCCATCTATTTTTTGCCCCGGAAGGGGGTATGAGAGTTTGACATAGGACATAGTTCTACATCTAAAGCTAGAATAGCTTTTGTAGCCCACATTTTTTGTAGAAAACTCACTATCAAGCCTAAAAGCTTGCAATTCAATATTATAAGTCCCCTCTCCATATGAGTTGACAGGCAAATTAAGCCTTGTGGAGCGCACAACCGTATCGTGCAAAAGAGGCTTTTTACTTCCTTCTTTATATACATAAACGTCGTAGTAGTCAGCTCCTCTAACTTCTTGCCATCTAAGCTCCAATACTTTATCCTCTGCCACAGGGACCAAATCTTTGTCGTGTGGAAAAAGAAGAGGAGGCGCATCCAAAGGATTTACAACAGAAAAAGCCCTTGTCTCTGTTTGTGCAAACAAAGACTTATCTATGTTATAAACTCTCACTTGCCAATAATAATTATCTGGTTTTAAGTTAATACCAGTGGTAAAGAAAAGCGAATTCTCCTGCTCGACGACAATTTCTTTAAACTCTTTATCCCGTGCAACCACAAAAAAAGTTTTTAGTGGCAAGGTATGTTTCCAAGAGAAACGCTGATTCATTATAAGAGACTCACTAATTGTATAGTTATCGGGTGGATAGATGCTTGTTAAGTTGACGTCGTAGTTAACTTTTTGTATGCGCCATCTCTCCTTGGCGTCAGAATATTGCCCCTTTAGAGTTTTATACCTAACAGAAAAATATACATCTCCAACCTCATCAAACGTTTTTGTGCCACCTTTTTCTAGCTTTACAAAAGGAAGAGAAGAGGAAAACCGCTCTATAGGAGCGCCACCTTCCCGATCGTTATACAGTAAAAGTTCATACTCTACCGCCTCTTTTTTAGCTTCCCAATTAAAGAAAAGCCCCTTAGAAGCAAAAGAGTTTACGTTGCATAAATAGCCATCAATAGGAAATTTCAACTTAACATCAGTCAAAATATCTCTTTTCACAATAGAAAAAGAGCGAACAGTAGGAGATGGCATCCCTCCCAATATATTTTTATTTGTGTTTGGGTATACTCTCCAGTAATACTTCCCCTCCAAAAGATTCGCAAGTTCTATAGATGACGAAAAAACTTGCATCTTAAGCTCTATCGTACTAAAGTCTTCAAATTTGGAAATCTCTAAAATGCTAGAAGACGCAAAAGAAGACGACATCCAAGAAAAATTAATCGAGGGAAAATCTTCATAGTAGTAATATACATTTCCTTCTATCGGTCTCATCTGTTCTACATTTCTAGCCTTTTCTAAACTCAGTCTCCTAACAGAAGAGAGCCCACCTTCATATTCCACTTGCCAATACACAACTCCAGAGTTTATAGGATGAATAGCGGAACAGATAGAAGAATTACTTTGGGAGGGGGAGCCTAAAACCTCGCCTATGAGATTTTGGCAATCTTTATCGCTAAAAATCTTAAGTTTAGATGTCTTCCTATTGGCATTTTCTCTGCTAGCAAATTTCCAGGAAAACGTAATATTGAAAGAATCATCAATTGCAAGAAGTTTTTCGTTTTCTTTAGGGTATAGAAGGCTACAGGCCACATCCTCTATTATAGTCTTTGAAGAATCATTTTCATTTATAACAATTCTTTTAGCATCTTCAACAACTAATATCTCGCCACCCTCATCTTCTACCTCAACAGTTCCGCGCGTTACCTCAATTTCACTCTCTCCATCGCCTCTTTTGTGTATTACAATTTCGGAGTTGTTATTCATTGTCAGCGTGCGCCCGCCTACACTCACACTTCTTTTTGAATTGGTAGAAGAAAAGACTAAAGAGCCATGGACGAAATCTCCAAGCTCTTGCGCATTTTTTTGTTTTAGTTTTATCAATGTGTTTTCTAATAAATCTATAGAAGAGCCATCGTCAAAAACGATAGAAGCTTCGGAATTAGACGCAGTTCTTATCGCGTCCAATTCATACACACTCTCTTCGTTTTTAAGCATATTCCATGCAAACGAATCTATGTGTTTTCTTGTAGCAGTTCTTTTTTTGAAGATTAACGAGCCCAACCTCTCAGTTTTGCTATAGGACGAAGATGCATATATATTAGCAAAAAACAAATAGAGGAGAAGAGCGTCTAGCAAGAGAATAATAATAGTTATTAAAACATCATTTTTTTTCAAGTATTTCATATTTAACTTCTTCTTCTGTGCTAACCTCTCCTTTTGGCACAGGAATGCCTACCATTTCTCTTACCTCACTTAGTGTCTTAGGACCTTCCGCATTTTTATAGTTAACCACTGCATAAATCTGCAAAGGAGCAACCTTCCCTTTAACTTTGATTGGTTGCATAGGC
>CAUTVN010000075.1:0-7226 GCA_963541705.1 uncultured Treponema sp. | reverse complement strand
TTCTGCCACAAGACATTTTTACCATCTGCCTTATAGTCTCAAACTCTCCTTCTGTTGCTCCCGCATTAACGCTAGCTTCAGCTGTTTGAACCTTTGCCTTTAACGTCTGCGTATCTCCTTCAGCGTGCATATATGTACCTAAAAGATTAGAAAGCTCCTTATCCACTTTTAAAAGACTTTTTATAAGTTCTGGAAGCGAAGATATGGTTTGTTTTTGCAATTCATTATATGGATCTAAAACATCGCTCATCCCAACAACTTTTGAGTGAGTAAATAGACCTGCAATTTTTTGTTTAAAATTATCCTCGAGTCTTGTGCGCTCATCAGACTTCGCACGAAGCAAATTTTGGCTACTCTGCATCTTACCCGAGGCTTTTTCTAAAAGTTGCGCCACTCTAGCAGACTCATTGCTTTTGTTCACTCTAACTTCGTCTGTAGACGAAGGAGGGAAAGAGCCCCGTCCTATAGCGCTAAACCACTCATCCAAATAATACACAGCCTCTCTATATTCGTTTTCGTCTATAATCTTTGCAAAAATTTCCTTTTGCTCTTCTGTCAAAAGAGTTGGAATAAGTAGTCCGTAGCGACAAGCATAGCACTCCTCTTTTGACGCCATGCCCGTCGCAATACGAGTAGGAAGTGTTGATATAAAATTCCAATACGCCTGAGTAACCTCTTGACGAAATATCGTCCTATCTTTTGGGTCTTTACAAGTAAGATATCTGGTAAGCGTCAAATGAAGACGACGAACCCTCTCATCCCCTTCATTCTGCAAGACTTTTTTATAAAACTCAGGACTATCAAAAAGACGATGAGGCTTTTCTGCAAAAAAAAGCTTTACATCAGGAAATTCCTTTAGAGTAAGATCTACTTCAAAAGCCTCCCTCTCCTTTTCTCCAACACTTTCTTTATGCTGAGATAACATCAAAATATCATCAAAAGGAGAAGAACCTCCTATCGGAATATTAGGAAGAGGAGAATTAAAAGGTGATGTATTAACAGGAATATCAGTAGAAGGATTCACAGGGGGTGGCACAGGCTGTCCTGTAGGCACAGTCACATCTTTTAAAAGTTCGTCAAGATCTATTTCTATATTTGAATCACTCACTAAAAAACTCCCAAAACGTCACAAATATGTAAGAATAGTTGAAATGGAGATGAGGGGAATCGAACCCCTGACCTCTTGCATGCCATGCAAGCGCTCTACCAATTGAGCTACACCCCCGAAGCCTTAAAAACCACACCTCTTCCTCTCAAAGTCTATCAACAATATAGCTTTTATGTCAATAGAAAACACTATTTTTATGAAAACTTACCACTTCCCACCTGCCACTTTATACTCAGCCATTATCATCACCCCACCCATAATCAAACTAATATGCCTTAAATATTTTAAGCTCCTTTAAGTAAAAAGCACTAGAAGAAATAAATAGCAAAACAATAGAAAGCACAGCTCCTTCAGAGAGTCGATAGGACGAAATTAAATTAAATAAAAAAAGAGATAGATTTAAATATCCCTCTATATTCAAAACATATGGCAAAGACGCATCTGCAATAGACATTGCAAAAACAAAAATCGCTCCAGACAAAAGTCCTTTATAAGATAGAGGCAATACAACATTAAAAAATGTTAAAACCTTACTTTTAGAAAGCAACATAGAAACATGTATTATATTTTCAGGAATATTCATAATCATAAGTTGCATTTGAGCATAGACATACAAATAGAAAAGTGAGCTTTGAGTTAAAATCAAAATAAATACAGTTCCTTTTTTTAATATTACAGAATAGCCAAAACCTAACATAATTGAAGAGGCAACTAATGGCAAAAATGGAATGATGTCCATAATTTTTGTTTTTAAGAAAAAGAGTTTTATATAACAAAAAAATAAAGAGGCAAAGATAGAAATGCATACTGCAGAAAAGGCAACATATATCGAATTGAAAAATGCCCTCCAAAAAGTAATAGAGCCAAAGACATTCTTCCATGCCTTAAAAGAAAAAGAAGGCAACATTACAGAACTATATTGTGCGCTATGAAAAGAATATAAAAAAATAGAAAGTAGTGGAAAAAACAAAAACAATCCTATAATGCAAATTAAAACGATAAATAAGATTCTTTCCATTCCTTTTTTTATTTTTATTCTTTCAAAATAAATATCCATCTCAGATGTTCTACACGTCTCTTTTTCTTTAAAATAAGAATGTAATATCAACAAAATACTGGTAAAACACAATTCCACCAACGAAAGGCGCGCCGCAAAAGATACATCAAAAGAATAGGCCACGCATTTATATAATTCCACTTCTATGGTAGAAGTACCAACTTTAGAAAACAATAAAATAATCACAAAACTAAAAAAACAGAATAAAAAGATTAATAAAAAAGACGAAATAATAGATGGCATCAAATACGGCAGAGAAATCGTTCTAAACAGCCTAAATGGTTTTGCACCAAGCAAAATAGCGCTTTCAATTTCATTTCTGGGCACCCGCTTCCAACTTTCGGTGATAAACCTCATTGCAAGTGGAAAATTATAAAAACCCTGAATCAATATTATTCCAAAAGAAGAATACAAAAAAGAGTTGCAAGTAATACCAAACATCTTTTTTATCAAACTAAACACCATTCCACTATTTCCAAAAAAAAGCATATAAGCCAAAGCCATAATAATAGAGGGCACAGCAAGTGGAATGCTAGAAAAAGATAAAAACAGTTTTTTCCCTCTAAAGTCCCGATTTGCACAAAAAAAAGCAGACAGTCCCCCAAAAAGCAGGGCGAGCAAAGATGAAAAAAAAGAAAGAAAAACAGTGAAAATAAAGATTTTGCCTACTCTAAAAAAAGCTACCCCTCTACTACCTCTCCCCCCCACTTGCAACAGTGCATACTTAGGAGAAATTAGCGGCAAAAAAGATGCAAAAAGTGGCAACAAGAAAAAAACTAGGCATGAACAAAAACAAAAAAAACCTAAAATTAACAAAAAGCATAAAAAAGTTTTCTTTATTAAAAAATACGCCCTATCTTTTTTTGTAATCTTTTCCATCTAATTTAGAATATTCATAGCATCCTCAATTATTCCACTCACATCCACAACATCTTCTCTCAAAATTTTATTTGGCTGTGGAATATCTTGAAAAGACTTTGGCAATTCCACATCTTCAATTATAGGAAACATAAACTGGGTTTCGCACAAAAGAGCTTGAACATCTTTAGAAAGCATAAAATCCATAAAATTCTTTGCTGCCTCTTCGTGCCGAGCACCTTTTAAAAGCGCCATACCTTCCAATTGCAAAAGATGACCCTCTTCAAATATAAGTGGTTGAAATTTCGATGTATTGTCGTATAAAACATGAGCTGCAAGACTTGTTGTGTAGGAAATTGCTATAGGAACCTCTCCTGCAGTAAACATTGCATAACCTTGCGACCAACTAGTTGGCATAGATATAGCATTTGCCGCCAAACGCCCCCAAGCTTCAAGGTATGAATCTCCATATACCTTGTGAACCCACATAAGAGCGCCAAGACCTGGAGTGCTAGTTGAAGGATTCATAAGCACAATTTTGTTTTTATACCCCTCTCCCATCAAGTCTTCTAGAGAACGAGGCGCCTCCAATCCACTTTCAGTATTATACATAAAAGCAAAATATCCATAGTCAAAGGCAGTCAGATGCCCCTCATCATCCATAACAAACTCTCTCCCAATTTTTTCGGAACCTTTAGGTTTGTATGGCGAGAGGATTTCTGCACTCAAGGCTTTTTTTGCAATATTGTTGTCTATTCCTAAAATTACATCTGCTATAGGGCTCTCTTTTTCTTTTATTGCACTAAAAAGCATAGCCCCTGCGTCTTTACACGGGACGAACCTAACCTTTGTGCCATATTTATACTCATACATTTCAGCAATTTTGGCTCCTGCCCCCCACTCTCCAGTAAAAGAATCGTAAGCATATACCACCACTTCATTCTCTTCTTTTTCTTTAGAGCAAGAAAAGAACATACTAAGAGTCACAAAGAAAACAAGAATAAGTTTCATACTAGACTTCCACCTTTTCTACATTCAAGACCTTATACACTCTCTTTTGATCACTAACCACATAGTCTATAACATCTCCTACCTTTGAATTAAGCAGCCCACTACCTAAAGGAGACATATAAGAAATAATTCCATTTTTAGGATCAGACTCCCAAGGACCCAATATTGTATATTCCTCTGTCTCTCCAGTCTCTTCATTTTTTATGCCGACCTTTGTGCCAAAAGCGACCTTATCTCCCGAATATTTCGTAGGATCGAATACTTCTGCCCTCTCAAGCTCATCTTGCAACTTCTTAAGCATGTTTTGCAGTCTTGACTGTTCCTCTCTTGCCGCCTTATATTCTGCATTTTCTCGCAAGTCTCCAAGACTAATTGCATAAGACAAATCTTTTTCGTTTTGTGGAATATGCACAGTAATTATCTCGTTTAACTCTTTTTTCTTTTCTAAGAGCATCTTCTCTGTTACAATTAGACCCAAAACTTGCACCGCTCTCTCTTCCACGTCCATAAACTTAAAGTCTTTATACTTTCCAAGAATGCTAGAGCGTAGCGAAGCTTTTATCGTAGGCTCCAAGTCTTTAATATCGCTTACAAGAGTATAAATCCTAGAAACCCTCTCCTCATCTCCAGAAAGAATAAATTCAATTAGCATGCGATCTTTGCCAAACAAAATATTATGAACCGACTTGTTTATCTTTCTGTTTTCTATCGTGTTTTTGCGACTGGCTATCTCTCTATAAGTGATGTCTAAGATATAGATAAGCACAATTATCAACGATTCCTCTTCCATACCCATTTCAGAAAACCACTCAGAGTTCCTAGCATTCTTAAAACACCAAATACAAGCTTCCTTATAGACTCTGTAGTTCTCAAAGCATTCTAATACTTTTTTTTGCAACTCTGCCTTTTTCCCATCTTTCAAAAGAGGTTGCACAATATCTTCAGAGAGCACTGTAGGAAACAATTTAATAAATTCTTCTTGCCAATTCGGCACTACACTCTGTATTTTCTTTAAAAAAAGTTCTCTTAAAGTTCTGTCTTTAATCGCTATATACATAGCCGAAACGTCTTCTATTTTTTCGTAAAGAGTAGCGAAATTACCAGCGATATTGAAAGGGGCACCAGGAAGCTCTTCTTTAATTTTGCAAAGCAAAATATAAGAAGAAATTACATACTCACTCACTTGGTTTGTAGACTTTAGAAAGCTTAAAAAATAGCTTAGCATTTCCATAAAAATGTCTGAAGTTTGGTCTTTATATTTGCTCACTATATCAACACGTGCAAAAAAGTTTTTCTTAGCCTTAAACTCATTAAGAAGCTTTTCGTCAGCTTCTATTGCCCCTTCTCTAACAACATAAGAATCGAGACTATTTGGGTTAATACCGAACATAGAATCTTCGCTAAGAATCTTTTTTGCCTTTGCGCTCCAGGCAGTCCACTCGCTACTTTTCAAAAGATGGGGAACAAGCTCCGCCTTCATCTTTTTCATATCGCAGTTATTATCAAAGCTTAGTATGAGCATCTTAACTGCCCACTTAACGTCTCCTTTTATTTTTTCCGAAAGTTCGCCAGGATTTTTCTCTGTAGCCTTTAACACCCAAATATGCTCTTTAGACAACACTTTTAGAGCCGAGATTCCCATCTTTAAGCTCATTTTATGTCCTCTTTTCTTCGCAAAGTCTATAGAAATCTCATCGTTTGATATGGCAGAAATGCGACCCACCCCCCAAGTCCTATGGAAAACAAAGTTTCCAACTTCAAAAGAGATGTTTTTTTCAAAATCCGCCAATGCATCAAAGACAGGTCGATAGCTTTGGGTTAGCATAGATATGTTGATATAGTGCTCTAGCTGACTGTGCTCCTTATATTGCCCCCTCAAGCAAAAAACCAACTCTTTCCTTGCCTGTTCATCCTTGCTATTTCTCTGCAACACAATCTTTAATATATCTATCGCAACCTTCCAATTCTCCTGATCCTTATAATACTCATATAGATCTAGCATCAATGGAATCATAACCAACTTGTTTTCAGATGAAGAGGAAACCTTTGCTTCAATAGATGTGAAAAAGTTTATATCTTGTGGAGATAAACGCACGAGGTTTGCCCACACTTCTTTAATTCCTGACTGTTGTTTTAGACCTACATAGCGGTGCATAGCTTTTTTGTAATACTGAACAGCCGACTCCTTATCATCTTCTAGATCATATTTTTCTGCTAAAAACTTTGCAATATCAGCTTCTTCATAGTCAACCTTTATAATGCGCTCCCAAATATCATACATTCTCTCGTCGTTCGATTCTCTATAGTAATTAGCAAGAGTTCGAAGAGAGAATTTAGACGCTGCATCGCCATATTCCAACATCCTAAGACACAAATGCTCCACAATAAGCCACTTATGGTTGTCGATAAAAATATTTATTAGGGTGATTTGGTTAGAATCGTCAAGCATTTTTTTAGAAAGAGCAATGATACTCATAATGTAGAGAGCGATGATGCTCATTTTTGCATGAGTTAAATGCTCGGAGCAGATATTATAAAGCTCATCTATCTCTCCTTCCTCCTCAGCCTTTTTTATAATTCCATCCAAAGTGTCAAAGTCGTTTATTGTATAATTTGTGATAGCAACTCTAGTCCATTTCTCTTCGGTCAACATATCTTTTATTTCTTTTTCGAGCATAGACATATTATTTTCTTCTCCCTTAAAATCTACTAAAACCAAGCCTATCGAATATACCTTTTGTATACATTCTCATCTACCAATCTTATCTTTAATAAAATTTCGTCCACCTTCACTTTATTATAACTATCTTGCGTATAACTATCTATTAACCAAAAATAAGAATTGAGAAGACGTGGCACCTCAATACGTGACGCAGCGTTTTTTTTATCTTTGCATATCGTTTCAAGCAAAAAAATATCTTGCTTCAAACGCCCCACCTCGGCAGCCTTCAATTGTCTCTTTACAGTAAAAAGACCGTCTAAAACAGCATGGACAGGTAGCCACGCCAAAAGCGCATCCCCTGCAAGATTCATACCTCGTAATCTTTCTATTAGCGCTCTTATCAAGCTAGACTCTAGCCATTGCTCTTCTATAGAGAGCGCATCTTGAAAAAAAGCCTCTCTAAAATAGAGCCATGGAAGACGCACATCACAACACATATACTCACGTAACTCAAACACATCTAAAAAAAT
>CAUTVN010000074.1:0-7271 GCA_963541705.1 uncultured Treponema sp. | reverse complement strand
AGATATTCTATAGTTGAGTTAGACGAATTAAATCTATTTGAATCTGCCTTAAAACGCTGGTAAGTTGTTTGTGCGAGCTCGTATCGCCCATATTTTGACATTATCGATTTTATATCTTCTATGCTCATTAAACCTTCATTATTATAAGAGAGAAAAATATATTTGAAGTTTGCATTTTTGATGAGAGAATCAAATTCATCTTTTACATAGTTAGACGCACAATATTTTGAGCGAAAATAATCTCTGAGTCCTGTTTTCCCTTTGGGAATAAAAGGTGTATATTCCGCAATGGTGTTTAATATATGATAATTTGCGCCATATTGTCTCGTATTGTACGGTGGGTCAAGGTATAAAATATCTCCTTCTATTTCTTTTATTAGGCAAGAGGAGTCTTTATTAAAAACATCATGTTTATTGTTGCCACACTCATATTCTGCAGGCACTACAACCAATTCTTTTTGGGCAGACTTTTTTAAGCTTTTTAGATATGAGCCATATACAGAGGCTGTATTCGCTATTTTATCAGCACTTTCGAGAATGCTACAAAGAAGAAAATAGTATAAGTCGTCGCAAATATATCCCATATCTTTCCAACTTTTAATTGCGCATCTTATGCTATCAATTTTCTTTCCATTGGTATCGGAAAAATATTGCCTTTTCCCTCCACCGCCAGGGCAATAATTATTGTAAATGAATCCCACATCAATTAGGGGAAGGTTGTTTAATTCTTTGATAAAGAGGTTTTTATTTGGAATTGGACGGCGGTTGCCAATATAATTTCTATTTAAAACATAGCTATAATATTCAATATCGTTAGAGATGATTTTTTTTACAGTGCTCTTAAAAGTCCTTCCTACAATTCCTGTGCCTGCAAAGAGATCGCAAAACGTTTTGTTAGATAAATCTTTGCCACATACTGCTTTAATTGTGTTTGGAATAAAGGCGTGGCAAAGTTTTAATTTTGAGCCAATATAATTCATACTACTGATAGTCCATAAGATGCGAAGATTAAATCTTTATTATATTTTTAATAAAAAAAGGGTAGAATAAACCAAGATTTAGTTCTTGGCTAGCACCTAAAGATAAAGGGGGTGCAATAAATTTTTTGAAACAATATACAATTTGAGTAGTGATATATATTTAGGAAAGTAGCAGGGAAAAAATGACGTACGGTTATGTTAGGGTGAGCACAGACAAACAAGTGGTGGATAATCAACGTTTTGAAATAGAACAATTTTGTAAAAGACATCATATAGCCATTGACGGTTGGATTGAAGAGACTATAAGCGGCTCTAAAAGTTATAGCAAAAGAAAACTTGGAACTCTTCTAAAAAAGATAAAAAAAGGTGATATGATTATTTGTGCAGAACTTTCAAGGTTGGGCAGAAACCTTTTTATGATTATGGATATCTTGAATATTTGTATGAGAAAAGAGTGCAAAGTCTGGACAATTAAAGACAACTATAGACTGGGCGACGATATCCAAAGCAAGGTATTAGCCTTTGCTTTTGCCCTTAGTGCAGAGATTGAGCGAAACCTAATCAGCCAACGAACAAAAGAGGCGTTAAAGAGAGTTAAGGCAGAAGGTAAAGTTTTAGGAAGACCGAAAGGCAGGCAAACATCAGTTGAAAAACATCCTTTGTATAAAAAAAGAAAATTGATAAAAGATTGTTTTGACAAAGGGATGTCTCAAAGAAGAATAGCTAAATTGTGTAGATGCGATCGAAATACTCTTGCGAGGTTTTTAAGGAACTATCCCTATTTATAAAAGTCTCTATTCAAAATATATATTTTGTGTTAAACTTATGAGCGTTATGGAAGGCGGAGTATTTATTGCAGACAGTAGGTTGTTTTTCTCTCAAGAGCTTGCAGCGGTATTGCGAGATAAGGGCGTTAGGGTGCTTTTGACAGGGAATAAGAATGACGAAGATGAGAGACTAAAGTGCAAGTATGAAATTGAGTGGGATAGAGCCTCTCTTGTTTCTTTACAATCTCTCCCGTTGCAACTAAAAAATCTGAAAGTTGTGTTGGATGTGGCCGTTTTGACCTTTGACTCTATGGCATATTTAAATTTATACCCTTTTTCTAATTTAATGGGGATAGACGAGGTGTGTACAGAGTTGATTACGGCAAATATTGCACTTACTACAATCTTAAAAGATTATTTTTTAAATCTTGGGGTTGGAAAGATGGTGTTTGTCTATAGAGCCGCGCCTCTTCCGAGCGAAAATCCTTCTATTATGGCAGCCTCTGGCGCTTTTATAAAATTGGCAGAAGAGACGGTTTCTTGCCTCTTAAAAGAAGAGAAGGGTAGAGTACAAACCCTGCTAATCAAACTAGAAGAAAAAGACGAGGACGCTTGTGCTTTTTGGCTTTCGAACCAGCTTGAACTTTCGTCTTTTGCTAAGATGCAAGGAAAGTGGATTAAGGCGGGACAGAGGGGTTTGTTTGGAAAGTATTAGGCGATATTATTTTTATGACGATTGGTGCTAGAAACAGAGTTAGGGCATTATTTTTATTTTTTTCCTTTTTGCTTTTAATATTTGCAATTTTTGCCTATGCCTATTCTCTTTTAAAAGAGGCATATATTCTCTTGCCTCCGTATTTATTGGCAAGGGAGGGTAGCCCCTTTTTGCATTTTCCATATGCTCCAATTGCGGTTTCCTCAGCCTCTCTTTTCTTTTCTGTAGTTTCTTTTTCTTTTAGCCTATACATATATATTGCTTTTAAGAAGATACAGTCTGACGAAATCTTTTTTTTTGAATTGTTTTTGTTTTGTATAAACTGGGAGGCTTTGCGTCTTTTGCCCCCTCTTTTTTTGTTTTCAACTGCCATATTATCCGAGCTTATATATATCTCTCGTCTTTTATATTTTTTTAGATTTTTATCTATTCTTTCTCTTTTAGGGATGGCGCTTTTTTCTGTAAAAACTATTACAAAAGAAAAGTTTTTTGTAGTGTTTTTTTTGCTTTTTACCTCTCTTTTGTTGGCGATGTCGCAAGTCTTTGACTCTACCCAAATAGGACCTCTTTTTGCATCTGGCTCGTCCGTTCTTACAAAGACATATTTGACTTTGTTTATAGTTTTTGCTTTTTTTATAATTTCTACTTTGGGAATTTCGTATATGTATAACAGCGTCCCAGAGCGTTTTCGTATAATAGGGGGCGCCATTTCTCTAATTTTGGGATATATTTTTTTGTTAATTTCTTACGACTATGTTTTAGTCTTTGCCTCTATTTTGCTTTTTTTATATGGGGTGGTGAATATAATAAAAAACATTCGTTCTATCTATTTATGGCAATAGTTTTTAAGAAAGCTATTATGTGTTAATAAAGATGTGTGTAGTTTTATTAAAAAAGATATTAAAATGCAACCAAATACATACACTCTTGTCTATATTAGGTATACGGTTGTTGCGGACTTCGCAATCATTTATGTTGTGATTTAAGTTTTAGCAATTGCTTTTAGATTGATTATATAGGAAGATTATAGTATTGCGTATGAAATATATCAAAAAAAGTTTATTTTTAGTTTGTTTTTTCTTTTTGGTCAATTTCGCTCTTTCTGCTTTCGATACGGGTTTTACGCTTGGACTTAAGGCATATCCCACAGCCACGCTTACTCTGCCACATATAAACAAAAAAGATATGGCATATTTGGGTGGAAATGGAATGAAGGGTATGTTAGGCTACGTAACGACAGGCTCTGCAGAGCTAACCTATCTTTTTGATTCTGTTCGCTATTTTGGCTATAGCGATATGTCTATATTTTCCGGTCTCGGTCTTTCAGGCTATTTTGGTGTGGGGCAGGGCTTTTCTGGGCAAATTTCTGGGCAATATAATGAAGTTGTGGGAGATATCAGCGTATATTGTCGTGTTTATATGAAGGTAACCCTGAATATGGGAACGACACTAAAGACGTTCCTTTTTAATAAACGAATGTCTGTCAATTTTGGGCTTGGGCTTAATATGCTTTTAGACCCACACCCAACTTATGAGCTGACAACAAATCTTTCGACAGAAGCAGTGGAACAGCTTAGAGATTCGCCTGCGAAGTTGGATTTTGGAAACGAGGTGGGCACTCTGTTAATTAGCAATGAAATGATGAAGAAAATGAATCCTGTAGGCTATGTCTTCAGCTTTGGTCTCGACTACTACCAGCCTGTAACTTCACATATGCAACTTACGTTAGGCGCGTTTGTGTCCTATAATATATATAAGCCGGGATATGTCTCTTTGCCACAAAAACTTGCAGAGGCGGCAAAGATAGGGGCTATAGCTCGTGGCGAAGAGATAGATCTTTCAAAACCTATAAAGTCATTTTATATGAATTCGTTTAATTTTGGGCTTTCGATAGGTTTAGTTTTTGAAGTTTAGAAAAGGTTTATGGAGGTTCTAAAGATGAGATATAAGTTAGAAAAAGTTTTTGTGTTTTTCATTTTTATATATTTGCTTTTTTCATTTTCTTGCTCTCCATCTTTGGGGGCTTCTTGGTATGCAAAGTCTAGCAAAAAAGGCTCCGGCATCGCTATGTATATAGCGAGCATAAAAGTTGCGGGGCGAGAGGTTGAAATAGGAGATGTTGAATATAGGGCGGTAGTAGGCGGTTTTGCAAAAGCGAAGAGATTTTCGGCTGTTGTTCCTTTTTCTATTAGTAGCATAGATATAGGTAACATAGAGATAGAAGCATACGAAAGTGAAAAAAAAGAGCGATTGCTAGACGTAAGTTTAGAAATTGAAGGAGATAGTGTGCCACTTGTTGCTTCAGAGACTGTCTCTATAACTTTAAGGGTTAAAGATAACTCTGGTAAGTATAGAGTGGAAGAGCGCTTTATTTCTGTTTTTAGAGACGAAGCAGGCAGTGGCGACGAGCTTCCACCTTCTGAAGATGGAGAGCTTCCAAAAGTGGACAATCCAAAAGATGAGTGGGGAAATGAAAAGTTTATAGTCAAGGTTGAAGTCCATGAAGAGGAAATAGATCCATTCAAGTATTACGAAGATAACAAAGAAAAGGAAGGTGGTTTTAGCGCTTCTAGTTTTGACGGCTGGATTTTGAATATGACAGGCATTGATACGTCAAATGTCGCCTCCTATGCTTTTAAGCCTGGCGCTTGGTCTGGTTCTCCTTTATCGTGCACTGGACCTGACATAGGCGCAGGACAACTGAACAACACATGGAACCTCCATTACTATAAGTATGCAAGCCAGGAAGAGCGATGGGCTGGACGCTTCTCGCCTTCTATAGATGATGTGGAGAGGACGAAAAGAGAGCGTTTTTTGTTTTTTAGGTTTACAGGAGATGCTTCTGCCGGCACACATCTTGATAACTCTATGTTTTGTGTAGATACATACTCAAAGTTTTTGTTCTTTTATAGTAGCCCCGCTAGTATAAGCACTTTCAAAGTGCCTTCTGATTGGAAAGACTATGAAGAGGCAAGCACGGGAAAACACGTACATTTTGACAAACCTTTTTATCTTAGCGACCCTGTAGGCTACGTAGAAGAGAATGGTAATTGTGTAATCTACCAGTGGTGCAAGAATAATATTAAAAATACTAATTACAAAGCGTCTGAAGACTCTTCTTTTAGGAAACCAGCTTCTAGGACGCCTGGAGGAAAGGGCCATTCTCCATATAAAGGCAAAGTTAAAAAAACTACAACCACTATCGACAAGAGACCAAATCCTGAGTATACAGCAGTAAAGCCTGTGATCTTAAGTCAGCCTAAGTCTTGGTACTTGCATAAGGACAGTGCTGAAGAGGTGGTTTTGAGTGTTAGAGCTAAAGATGTGCCAGAAGGGGAAAGCTTAAGCTATCAGTGGTGGAAAAATACGGAGTGTTCGCTGGAAGGGGCTACTCCTGTAAATGGGGCTGATTCGGCGGACTATACTTTGGCAAAAGACGTGATGGATTTATACTTCTATTGTGAGGTTACAAACAAAAACTCAGAAAATAACAAAAACGCTATTACCTACTCTAAAATAGTAAAGGTGAGAATCACAGAAAGTACAGAAGAGCCAAAAGTTGATGCAGAGATTCCAGAAATTATAGAACATCCAAAGTCTGCTATTCGTACTATCAAAAAAGATGGTGTTTCAGATGTCTCCTTGTCTGTAGAAGTTCTGAAGCCGTCCGATGGTGGGACTCTTTCGTACCAATGGTTTGAAAAAACTTCAGCTTCGTCAAGTGGTAAGCATCAGATAGACGGAGCTACTGAAAAAACTTATAAAATTCCAGATTCATCAGGTGGCACAAAATATTATTTTTGTAAAGTTACCAATACGTCCGGCTCTGCTACAGGGGAGAGAAGTGTTAGCGTAGATAGTAACATTGCAGAAATTAAAACAGAGGTTTTAGGGGAGTTTTCTATAGCGTATACAGGCATAGGAGGGGAGACGCTGACAATGGTTGAGGTAGGAGCTGGAAATAATGTATCTGTCAGTAACTATTTGCCAAAAAAAGTAACAGTGAGGATTCCTTGTAAGTTGCTTTTTATTGCAAAAGCAAAGCCTAGATACAGGATTAAACAGTGGCTTGGTTTTGAAAATGCAAGCATTGAAAATGAAGCTATTAATACCTTAAGACTTAACAGCCTGGATGATGTAAAAGATGTAACTGTCGTTTTTGAAAAGGAGCCAAGAAAACTGTGCGTAGTTGATGTAAAGCTTGAAAATCTTTCCATAAGGCGAAGACATGGGTCGTACCAAAATGGTGTCTATTTTGACTTTAAGACTAAAGGCACTATAAGATATGGTGAAGAAGAGTCGGATCTTGGATCAATATTTACTAAGAAAGAGTGGTGGTATACAAAAGAGTCTGGAAAAACACCATATTTCTTTTCTATGTTTGGGAGTAACGGCGGAGTGTTGAAAAAGTTTGAACTATCGCCTCAAGAGAGCGAGACAACTTTCAAGCTTGATTGCGACATCTTAAAACTACATGGCAATTATGACGCGGATAACGCACAATACAGCTTTTATATTTGCAAAGCTGAGAATAGCACTATCGAATTTAAATATGACAAAGACTCCGATTCTTGGAAACTTATGAATGTTAAAGAATTCAATGGTGTTACAGCAGAGTATGACCATACTTATACTCTAGAAAGAGGAGAGACAAAAGAATTTAGTGTGACATATAAGGTAAATAACCCAGAGACAGAGACAATTGGAGAGGTTAGAGTAACATATGAACTAAAATGGGAATAACATCTCCAAAAATTTATTACTTTGTAGTGCCAGTAGTATTTGGCACTACTCATTTTTCCGTTTATC
>CAUTVN010000073.1:0-7305 GCA_963541705.1 uncultured Treponema sp. | reverse complement strand
ACCGATGTTATATATTGATTTTTGTTTAGAGGTATTTCCCTGTTGGCTACGAAGACAGTAACAACGGAAAGCTTAAACGCTCTCTTAGCAATTATTTCCCTAACACGAACAGGACAAGAATCTGCGTCCACCCATATTGTCATACATCATCGTGTATAATGTCGTCTATTTTTGCAATCATTTTCAACGCGGTATGCTCCATTGCAACAAAAGCATCTGGCTCAATATTTCCATCCGAGCCAGATGACCTCGCCTTAAAAACTTCGTCGCTAAGAAGAAGCCCTGCGACTATAGACAACTTTAGAGGGTCTTCAACATTCGCAGTAGCCCTGGCTTTTTCAACTACAGATATATAATATCCATACAAAGCCTGTAGATATTCGTCCTTTTGGTCCGATTCTAGTTCAAAAGAAGTACCAAGTAAGTTGATGTTTAAGTGCCCTACTTGCATTTTAACTCTAAAATATATCCATCTGTTCATCTGAACTTTCTGGTTTCATATCTTTTTCTGCTTTTGAATCATCTACTTCAGCCCCATTTTGCAAAGTTTCAGAAAACGTCTGCAAAGCAGGTTGGGAGCTAGAAGCGGGAGAGTCTTCACTCAATGCTTCATGTCTTTCCACACTGTCAGCTTGATATGTAGCATTGCCCTCATCTTGGACTGTGGAAGACGAAGCAACTTTTGTATGGCTCGCAAAATTATGGAGCACGTTTAATTGATCCAAAGTATTCCCAACGCACTCTTCAATCTTTGCTTGTTCTGCTTCGCAACTTTCCACTTTGTTTTCTAACTCTCTGATATACGCTTCTTTTTTTTGAATATTTTCGCACAACGCCTCTCTCTCTGCAGTTAAAGAGCGTACCATCTCAATAAGAGATTCTACTTTAGAATCCAAAAGCTTAACTTGTTCTAATGTTAGCATAAATTCCTTCTATCCCAATGCTTTCTTTGAAGCTTCTAACACTGCCCTAAAAGCCCTAGGATCTTCTATTGCCATATTAGAAAGCGCCTTTCTGTTGATGACAATGCCTGCCTTTGTTAAACCTTCGATAAATCTTGAATAAGACATGCCTTCAAGGCGAGCTGCAGCATTGATACGGGCGATCCATATGCTCCGCATATTGCCTTTTTTGTCTTTTCTGCCTTCATAGCTATGGCGAAGAGCCTTTCTAACCGCATCCTTTGCAGCTTTAAAATTTTTACTTCTTCTTCCTCTAAAACCCTTCGCAAGTTTTAAAATCTTCTTGCGTCTTGTAATTCTTCTATCTGTAGATCTTGATCTTGACATTTATCTATCTCCTTAAAACTAGTTATATGGCAAAAGCTTCTTTTTCACAACCGCACTGTCTGCTTGAGACAAAAGCCCCACGTGTCTTAAATTTCTCTTTCGCTTAGGAGATTTCTTTGTCAGAATATGACCTGCGTTCATCTTCTTGTATTTAACCTTTCCACCACCGGTAAATGAAAATCTCTTCCCCGCAGCTCTCTTACTCTTCATTTTAGGCATATATTCCTCCAAAAATTATTTTTTATTTTTTGGTGTGAGCGTCATAGACATATTGCGCCCTTCCATAGTTGCTTTTTTTTCTATTGTATATAGCTCTTCACTTCCAATATGTTCTAAAACAGAGTTCATCACCTCAAAACCGATCTCTGTATGTGCCAATTCTCGTCCCTTAAATTTAATGGTTACCTTTACTTTGTTGCCATCTTCCAAAAAACCGCGTGCAGCTTTTGCCTTCACCTCTAAATCGTGAGTGGCTACCTTAAGAAACATCTTAATTTCTTTTAGTAACTGCTGTTTTTGATTTTTTTTAGTATCGCGAAGCTTTTTCTCCATCTGGAAGCGATACTTTCCATAGTCAACAATCTTACACACCGGAGGCTTTGCATGGGGAACAATCTCTACAAGATCCAACCCCTCATCTCTTGCCATCTGCAAAGCTTCGCTAGTTGGCATAATTCCCAACTGGTTCCCATCTTCATCACTAAGTCTAACTTCCTTAATACGGATTTGTTCGTTAATCCGCAAATTTTTTACATCTGCCACAAAACTCCTTTTGTACGCATAGCACACACATAGAACAAAAAGAAAATATAATGGCTATATTATTATTTTTTTTAGTTTATTGTCAAGATAATTAGTTCATATTTAAAACAATTTTGAAATATAGACGCAATTCACCCTACATTTTATAAAGGCTTTTTTCTAATATATTGAAAAAACATTTTTCAGTAAAGTTACTAGAAAACTCATCATTTGGGAAAATATCGTGCATTTTAAAAATGATGGACTCCCGCTCATCTTTAGAAATAGGCAAAGATCGACCTAGCAATAAATTATCTGCTTCTTTCGCCCGAATTAGATGTTCGTCTGCAAATAAAAGTCGCACTTCGCTTATTACATTTTTTTGCACTTTTGCTAGAAACAAAAAGATCGGAATCTTATCAACATATTGACCATTTTTTATTTTTTTATAAACGTGGTGTGTCCATTCATCGTCTCTCACTCTAATTCTCAACAACACTCTTGTGCCTATCTCTTCGCTTTTTTGCACCTCGTTGATATATTTTGAAACTGTCTGCCAAACAATTTCTTTACCATCACACACTTCGCACTGCGCATCTAATGCTAACATGGGTAAAAAAGACGCTGCAAAAGGATTTTTCATCGCTAGGTTGCCACCTATGGTTGCAAGCCCCCTAATTGCCATGTTTGCAGCCATAGAGAGTGCATCATACAAAACGGGGGGCACATGCTTATTTCGACGACTTAATATTTCGTCAAGAGTTACGCAAGAGCCAAAATCTATATACCTATCGCTTCTTTTCATTTGTTTTAGCCCGGGAACGCTATTTAACATCAAAAGTTCATTTCCCATCTTGAGCATCTTTTCGTCATTGCCAATAGAAAATGTCGTAGCCCCTGCAATTGGCACCACATTTTTTATTCCTTTTAGAATACCTTGAATTTCTTGAATTGAATGAGGTTTATAAACTTTACTTTCTAACATAGTTAAAAACCTTTTTAGTCTTAAGCGATAGACTAATAGCTTTTTTAGCCGCCAATATCAAATTTTCCATATCAGTACATCTGCAAAGAGAAATAGAATAGCATTCTCTAATCTTAGATTCAAATAGAGCATCTTCTTCATCAAAATTGCTTCTAATAATTTTATATGTTGCAAAAATTATTCCCGCATTGCAAAAACCACATAAGTTTATGTCTAACATCTTAAAACATTTGATAATCAGTCTATAAATATCTGAAAAACTTTTGTCAGTAGAAAAATATTCTAGAGTAACCACCTCTCTTCCTTCCACATTAAAAATTGGCAAGAGAGAAGAGGGAACAACATTATCATCTAACAAAATTGCATCTCCACCACGCAAACCATCAAACGAGGCTATCTTTATGCTTTTTAGCGAAAAATTATCTCTCAAAATATTAGAAAGCCTTGAATCGCAAGGGGATTCTACCTTTACATCTTTCCCATTTAACTTAAAGCTTACCACCATCTTCTTCTGCCCCCTCACTCTCGCTTCTCTCTATTTGACCTGCCTTTTCAACATCTTCTTTTTCCTTTTCTATATTGAGGGAAGGCTCATCTTGCAACTCCTTGTCTTCACTCGTAGCATTGTCAAAGGAAATAGTGCTATTTTCCATAATATCGAATATGTCTTGTTGCAATATTGGAATGCTACTTAAACGCTCACTTTTCAAAATCTGGTTTAGTGCAGAAATAAAAGCTGGCACTACCAAATTAAAAGCCAGAGTTGAAACATCTTTTATCTGACTACTTCTGGACTCTAGAACTTTTATTTGAATATCTGGCATTTCATTTGCAGATATGATCGTATAGTCCGAAGCTCTATTATATGTTGTTGGCATTTTTTCTTTTAGCACGCCGGAAAGAGCGCATGATACTGCCCTACTTACATTAGAAGCAATATATTCACGAGAAAAAACTTCGCCTCCATCAACAATTATATAAATATTTTGCACTTTTACGTTATATGTGCTTTTTTCAAATTTTAATTCTACTACGCAAGCGCCAGCTGTTTCGGAGGCAAAAGGTTGCCCCTCCATTTTCTCTCCATCCCAACCGCTTCGCCCTGTAATTTTATAGTCTTTGGTTACCACTATAGGCAAAGGCTCTCTAAAACGTTGTTTTTGAAGTTCTGCAATGCATTTGTCCAAAAGGAGTGGCAAAAGGCAATTTGCGCAAGAAGCAATGGAAGGTCCTATATATTGCCCTTCTATATTCTTAATATTTTCAAAGACTATATTAGATGGTGGTATATCAAGCTCTTTTTCAATTTTGCGCCTAAATATACTTTTAAGCTCTTCGCTAGAAGGCTCCGCTTTAACTATTATGTGCATATCTTTTGTAAGTTCAAGCTGAACTGTATAAATAGCTCCAGCGTTTATTAGAGACTTTAGACCATTATATTGCACACCTATTGCAATCCCCGCTCCTCTCAAATAGTCTTCGTAAGGCGGTGAGGAAAGTCGGTTAAATGCTTTATATGCAGCATATTTTCTACTAAAAGTTGTGTTCGATATGGCTTTGTCTAGCAACGCTTCTATTTTATAATCATTTTTTTTGCATTTTCCTCTTACCGACTCTTCATTCATTTTTATAATATTGTCAAGCCTAAATTGTTTAGAGTCTAGACCGAAAGCATCCACAATGTCGCTAATATGCTTTTCTATGGCTGTGTTGGTATAATATTCTCCAAAGTTGATAAAGACGTCTGTAAGATGTGGCTCTCTTTTGATCGCAATCACCCTAACTTCATAGATAGGAACCGAATAAATGCTGATTGAGGTGAGAAAAATATGCGTTAGTATCTCTTCGAAAAGAAGGTTAAATGCGCCAGAATCGACCACACATAGCACGCTCATAGCTTCAATTTTGGTTTTTTCAGCATTAAGAACGCTTTTGTGCCTAATTGCAACGCGAGGAGAGTGTGGAGAGTACAAAAAACTTTCCTTAAAAGAAGAGGTAAGTGCAATGTTTTTCTTTAAAACATATGCTGCGATAGATAGTTGTGTTGCAATAAGAGAGGGAAACCATATGCGTCCTTCAAGGGAGCACGCCTCGTTTGTAGGTATTACTTTCACTTTGGACGGTTCCACATCTATTGCGCGCGCCACGCTCTGTTGCACATGGTCTGCCCATTGCGTTGGCACATATACATCTAGTGAATTTTGCTTTGCTTTTATTTTGACCGAAAGGGGTTCTGCCATATAGTGTGAACGTGGCGAAAAATGTAAAAAAGACGAGACTATTGAGTTCTCATCCTTAAAACATTCATCTATATCGCCACAAACTTTTTCTCTTTTTGAAATAATTTGCTCTTTAAATATCTCTTCAGCTTTCTCTACATCTTCTTTTTTTAGCGCAAAGTTTTCTACTTCCTCATTTTGTTCTACCACTACAACTATTTCTTTTGCGAGGTTTAGAACTCTCTCTTCGCTATTGGCAACCAAAACGCCCAAAGCCTGCCCTATATATTCAATTTGTCCTTTGGCAAAAATCGGCATCTCTTGCCCAAAAAGGCTTATCGCGTTCTCGCCTTTTATATCACTTTTTGTGATAAAAGATTCGTCATAGCTCAAAGTTGGCAATTCAATTCTTATAATTTTGCCTATATGTTCTGCTCTTATGATAGCAGCATAATATTGACCTAACAATTCAACATCTGACGCAAACATGCTTTCCATAACATCTCTACTCTTTTTTCTTGTTTTGTTCTATTATGTCCAATACATTTTCTATCACAAAATCTACATCTTCATCCTTCATTCCAGGAAACAGTGGCAGGCTAATTGTCTCGCTAAATTTCTTATAGCTTTCGGGAAAGTCCTGCCTACTTATGTTATAGCGAGAAGAAATCAATGAAAATTCAAAATGAGGAATAAAATGAACTGAAAGACCGAGCCCCCTCTCTTGCAGTGTTTTAAAGATTTCGTCGCGTCCTGTTTTCAACATCTCAAGATTGAATCGCAAAAGATATAAGTGCCACGCATTGCCCTCTCCATCGGGTGGGATTTTAAGAGAGTCGCAAGCAGAAAATGCGTCATTGTACTTTTTTGCGATGAGTGCCCGCTTTTCATAAAAGCCTTGAGCTTTTTTTAGTTGTTCTCTGCCGATGCAAGAGAGTATATCCGGCATATTAAACTTCCAGCCCGTGTCTATAATGTCATACACATACGATGCTTTTTTCGATGTGTATCTATCCCATGCACATCTATCCATTCCGTGGCTTCGCATAGTAGCAATCCGCCGGGCAGCCTCTTCGCTTTTTACGCACACCATGCCACCCTCGCCTGTTGTTATTGTTTTTGTTGCATAAAAGGAAAACACTCCACAATCGCCTATTGTGCCTGCATAGCCCAGACTTGTTAAAGACGGAAAGGCATGTGCTGAATCTTCAATTAAGGAGACACCATATTTTTTTGCTAAAAAGAGCAAATCTTTCATATTGCACACATTTCCTGCAATATGAATTGGAACAATGGCAACAATGCTACTATCTTTTTTTAATTTTTCTTCTATTAGATTCGCATCGATATTGTAAGAGTTTTTTTCTATATCCACATATTCCACTTCTGCCCCAAGGTGCAATGCGCTTGTTGCTGTAGAAATGAAGGTGTATGGCGATGTTAATATTTTTTTATCTTTCTTCACTCCCACTGCTTGCATTGCCAAAATGAGTCCAGAAGACGCCGAGTTGCAAGCGAATGCATACTTTGCGCCAATAAAAGAAGCAAATTCTTTTTCAAATTGTGCAGTCTCCACTCCTGTAGTGAGCCAGCCAGAATCGAGCACACGCATTACAGCTTTTTTTTCAGCTTCCGAAAAGTCTGGCTTAAAAAATGGAACAAATCTTTTATCGCTCATCGCTTTTTATTCACCCTTACATTCTATCTATCAACAATGATTATTCTTGCATCTAGTGCTTGTTTAAGGCACACTGTATTCACATCCCTGATGTGGAACATTCTAGCATAAATATCAATTTAAGTCATAGAATATTATAAAAGCGCCTTCATCTTTGCCTTAAACTCAGATTTTTGTTTTATAGCTCTTTTACCTCTTCAAGACTCAACCCAGTCATTCTCGCTATTAGCTCAAATGGGAAAGCCTCCCTTTTCATCTTACGTGCGAATTCATATTTACCTCTTTTCTCGCCTTCTTTTATTCCTTCCATTCTACCTCTTTTCTCACCTTCTTTTATCCCTTCCATCCAGCCTCTATCTTCCGCATCTTCAATTTGGCAATAGTATGAAAGAG
>CAUTVN010000072.1:0-7371 GCA_963541705.1 uncultured Treponema sp. | reverse complement strand
AAAATCTTTTGATGAGCGAGCAATATTGCCATTCAACCCCGAATCTCTTTGGCATAGGGCTCATTTCGAAGCTGTGGCAAAACACGCAGGCTTTACTTTGGACACTCCACTGTCAAAATTGACTAGCGAACAATACAACTTTTTGACCCTCGGCGGGCGAGACGAATTGCATTTCACTTATACCTCTGAAGATGGAAATAGAGTCTATAACGACAGTTTCGTCTGGGGTGGCATTGAAAAAGAGATGTGGCGAAAATATAGAGAGTCTTGGTCAGAAGCTCAAAAGGAGTCTTACGAAAAATATATGAGCGTTAGGCCTTGCCCAAAATGCAAAGGGAAAAAACTAAAAGCAGAAAGTCTTGCCGTAACGGTTTCGGGCAAAAATATTGACGAGCTAACCCGTCTTTCTGTTGTAGAAACACTAGATTTTTTTGAACACTTAGAAATCTCTCTCACAGAGGCAGAAATTGCCAAAGAGATATTAAAAGAAATTAACAAACGCCTCAATTTTCTAAAAAATGTGGGGCTTCAATATCTAACCCTTGACCGAAAGGCTGCCACACTCTCTGGCGGAGAGGCTCAGCGAATTCGCCTTGCAACTCAAATTGGCTCTTCCCTAATTGGCGTTCTTTATATACTAGACGAGCCTTCTATAGGGCTACACCAAAGAGACAACCAAAAGTTGATAGACAACCTCTTATACTTGCGCGACATTGGCAACACAGTAATTGTGGTAGAACACGATGAGCAAACCCTAAAAGTTGCAGACTATATTGTAGACTTAGGACCTATGGCGGGCATTCACGGAGGGGCTGTTACGGCAGAAGGAGAGCCTTCCGAAGTGATGAAGATAAAAGAGAGCCTAACAGGGCAATATCTTTCGGGCACTCTTTCTATGGAAATCCCTCAAAAAAGACGAGAAGGAAATGGAAACTTTTTGAAAGTTATAGGTGCAAAAGAACACAACTTGAAAAACATAGACATATGCATTCCTTTGGGCACTTTTACTTGCATTACGGGGGTTTCGGGCTCGGGCAAAAGCACTCTTTTAAGCGATGTTATAGTGCCCGCTCTTTCAAACAAATTGAGATCTAGCCTCATGCTTTCAGACTTCCCGCTTTTGATGGTAGAAGAAGGCTCATATAGCGAAATATTAGGATGTGAAAATATAGACAAGATTATCAATATAGACCAAAGTCCCATAGGCCGCACTCCAAGGTCTAATCCTGCCACCTACGTGGGTCTTTTTGACCATATTAGAGACCTTTTTGCAAGCTTGCCAGATGCAAAGGCGCAAGGCTTTAAGAAAGGACGTTTTTCTTTTAATGTGAAAGGGGGAAGGTGTGAAAACTGCAAAGGCGACGGTCTACTAAAAATTGAAATGAGCTTTTTGCCCGACGTCTATATTAAATGCGATGTTTGCAAAGGAAACCGCTTTAACGAACAGACGCTAAACATCCGCTATAAAGGCAAAAATATTGCAGAAGTGCTGGAGATGAGCGTGGAAGAAGCAACTGACTTTTTCTCTAGCGTGCCTCAGATTTATAATAAACTAAACACACTTATGAGCGTAGGCTTGGGCTATATAAAATTGGGGCAATCGGCGCTAACCCTGTCCGGCGGAGAAGCACAGAGAGTGAAACTTGCAGCAGAGCTTTCTAAACGGAGCACAGGCAAGACTTTATATATTATGGACGAGCCTACAACAGGCTTGCATTTTTACGATGTAAAGGTTTTGATGAGCCTAATTCACCGCCTTGTGGATGGGGGCAACACAGTTCTTATGATTGAACACAACCTGGACGTTATTTTGCAAGCAGACCATATTATAGATCTAGGGCCTGAAGGGGGAGATGCGGGTGGCAATTTAGTTGCAACTGGCACGCCAGAAGAAGTAGCTAAGTGTAAACAATCCTATACGGGATATTATTTGGACGAAGTTCTAAAAAAACATCAATGAAACTGACACTCCCACTCTTTTTCATTTTTATACTTGCATCGCAGGTGTGTCTCTTTTCGCAAATAGCAAACAAAGCCGAAGTAGATGATGCGCCCTCCCCGCAAGTAAAAGAAAAGTCTGAGCCTGAAAAAACTAAAAAAAAAGCAAATGAAAGCGATGATGAAAACGCCCTAGGCGAAACTAGCGAGAAAACCACTCGCACAGTAGTTATAAATTCTGCGCGCACAACAGAATATAAAAAACTAAAAACTAAGCGAAAAAAAGACATTAAAGAAAACGAAGAGCCATCTTCTCCTTTGAAAGATGATGCAGAAAGCGAAAATATTAAAGAGCCTGAAACAGAAAAAGCTGAGTCTTCTGACAATACGGAAGAGGCAACATCCATAGAAAACTCAAAAGACGAAAAAAAAGAAACAAGCGAAGAAGATTTATTTGAAGAATATGAAGAAGAATTGGTGATTTTTACAGGAAATGTCTCTATTTCAATCTCGGATTCATCTTCTTCATCTGAAATCATTGCAGACGAAGTGGCATACAACAAAACACGTTCCACTATGGAAGCTCGAGGCAACGTTAAGTTTGAGAGAAAGATTGGCTCGCAAGTAGCAGAAAAATTTAATGGAGAATATCTTTTGTTTGATATCCAAAAGTTGCAAGGTGCTTTTTATAAAGGTATATTGCAACAAGAATCCAACAAAAAAGGACGCGACCCTTTTTCTATGCATACTTATATCGCAGGAAAGGATGAAAGTGGAGTAATAGGCTTTAAAAAGAGTTTTTTAACCACAAGCAAAGATGAAGACAGTCTTTGGTCAATTAGAGCGTCTCGCCTTTGGGTTTTGCCGGGCAGTGAGATGGCTTTTGCAAATGGGGTGTTTTTTATTGGTGTAGTACCTTTGTTCTATCTGCCTTTTTTCTACTATCCTTCGGATGAGATGCTTTTTCACCCTGTTTTTGGTTTTAGAACTAGAGAAGGCTATTTTGTGCAAACCACTACATACATAATAGGGCGAAAACCATTGCCAAAACAAGACGGCACCTCTTCTTTTTCAAACTTTTTGCAAGGCGACTCTCTAAAAAAACAAAAGCTAGAAGGACTTTTTTTTAAGAAGCTAGATGAAAACGACAGCATTCAAGACCCTTCATACCTAAAAGTTATTTTCGATATGTATTCGCGTCTTGGCTATTTGGTAGGAACAGAGGGGAAATTCAATCCTGCACGTGGCTATGTAAGAAGCATAGACTTTTCGGCATTTTTTGCCTTTTCCAACACAATATATCCCGTAGCAACCAGTAGTGAAAACAAGAGAGCTTCGGACAATTTATTTTCGTCTTTTGCGCCTGGTTCAACCCAAAAACTCGAGTTAAACAAAAGTAATTTTTTCGGCAAAGTTGTGCCATTTAGGTATAATTTCCATTTCAATACAGACCTTACAAAAGAGCCGTTTAATATCTCTATAGCCTTCCCCTTCATTTCAGACCCATATTTTAAGAAAGACTTTATGGCAAGAGGCGAAGATATGAACTGGTTCAACTATCTTTTGAACAAAGACAAACTTGCAAAAGAAGATACCACCACATCTGAAGAAAGTTCCTATTTTTGGAAAATGCAAGGCTCTATTCGTCCTTCTTTTCCAATATTGCAACCCTATATTTCAACCATCTCGTTCGACGACATTTCTACAACTGTCAATTTCTATTCAAAAACTAATTCTAAGCTACAAGGTTATAACTCACTCTATTCTCCAGAGCGAAAGTTCTACTATCCACAAAGTGCCAAACCTTTTGTAAAAGCCACCCTTGCAGGAAGTCTTTTTTCTACATCTATTTTTGAAAAAACTCCCAAAGAAAAACAAGGCAAAGAGCTCCCGAGCTTTATGGAAGAAATTGAAAATCCTTTTTTGCAAGAAGAGACCTCTTCGACAGAAAAAAACAAAGAAGAAAAGAAGAAAAAAATTAGTGAATTGAATGAAGACGAATTAAATGCAAAAATTGACGAAATCACAGATATTCACAACAAAAATTTATTGGACGAAGTGATGCCAATATACACAATTCCTCTTCCTAAAACAAAAGCATCATATTTTTTTACAAATATATTAAAATACGACCTGACCTATAAAGTTAGTGGGCAATATATATATGAAGGCATTTTTGACCATCAAGAATGGAAAGAGCCTAAAGATATAAACTGGAAAAAGTTTTTTTCAAAATATTATCAATTTAGAACAGACACGACTTTTTCTAGCAATTTGTCTATATATAAAAGTTTTTTAACCCTAACAAACTCTCTAATCATTGCTTCAAACTATCAAAAGCATCCGTTTATTAAAGACGAAAAGAAAAAAGATACTTTGCAATTGAACAATTATAAGGCAAATATATACAGTATAAAAAATGATAATGTCTTGAAAATATCGCCATTTGTTGACTTTGAGCTTTTTAAGCCTACTAATTTCTCCTATAATATTTCTGAAATCTTGCTTAAAAATAAATTTGTAGGCACAGTTAAAGAGCCAAAGTGGGAACTAGAAAAGGTTAAATGGGAAAAAGAGAAAATTACCACTCACTATGCAAACGCTCTTTTGGGAATGAAAATTAGCGAATATACTCAAAGTCTTTCTTTTTCTATGAACCTAAAACCATTGCTTAGGGCATATACTATGCTTGCAAATTTTAGCATGCCATATGTCAAAATGAGCTTATATACCAAATATTTTGAAAAGGAAAAGCCTGAAAAAAGCATTCTCACTCAACAAGAAAAAAAATGGTTTTGGGAGCCTCTAAAATTCACTACAGCAGTTTCCCTGCCCTTTAGCATCTCTCTCTCTCAAGAATACATATACAATATAGAAGAGAAGAAACACGACAAATATTCTCTAAGTTTTTCGTGGAAATATCTCTCTGCAAACTACCTTATGTCGCGTATTATTCCATATAAATTGGAAAAAGACAGAGGCTGGGTTGCCGATGGCAAAGAAAAGCGTTTTATTCCAACATCGTTTTCTCTGGTCTTTTCTAATTCGTCAAACCCTCTCGAGTTTTATTTTTGGAAAAATCGAGTGAATTTCAAAACTTCTTTAAATGCGAACTTAAATATCAATCTTGTTAGACTAACCGATAGTTATTTCACATTTGCGCCTAAACTGACCTTTAGGATTCATGAATTTGTAGATATAAGTTTTGCAGTTACTTCCAGAAATGATTCCATAGCAAAATATTTTGTCAATACTTCAAACCTGCCCATTTCTTTCCCAGGCGAAAAAAATATTGTAAAAGATATTGGCTATTCCTTCTTTTTTTGGGATCCTGAAAAAAGACGCTATTCTTCCTTTAAAGTAAAGTCTATAGACTTTCAGTTAACCCACAACCTAAAAGATTGGACTATGACAATCTCTTATGCAATCAAACCTGTGCTAAAGACAGAAAACAGAAAAAAGGTATATAATTTTGACCCTACAATTTCTTTTTTTGTGCAGTGGAATCCTATTGGAGACATAAAAATTAAAACAAAAAAGGCAGAAAAGAAATTTAGTGTTGAAAGAGGAGAAATAAAATAAAAAATTGTTATGAGACCTACTAAAGCTATAATTCATCTTGACAACTTGCAACACAACATAAAAGAAGTTAAAAAACAGCTAGAAAATGGAACAAAGCTTTGCCTCGCAGTTAAGGCAGATGCCTATGGGCACGGAGCGGTTCAATCTAGCGTTTCTGCCTTGCGCTCTGGCGTAACTCACCTCGCAGTCGCCTCCGTTCAAGAGGGAATAGAACTTCGCAATGCGGGAATAATTGCTCCAATCATATCTTTAAGCATTCCCAATATCAACGAAGCAGGCGACATAATAGAGCACAATATTCAGCCAATTGTTGCAGATGCAGAATATATTGAAGTTTTAGAAAAAGCTGCCATATCTTCAAAAAAGCGAATTGCGCTTCATTTGAAAGTAGACACAGGAATGGGACGCATTGGTTGCACTCCAGAAGATGCCCCCGGACTTGCAAAAAAAATTAAACACAGCTCTTCCCTCTCTCTCGAAGGAGTTGCAACTCATTTTGCCACTTCGGACTCGATGGCAAAAGGCGATCTAGACTTTACTAATAGGCAGATATCTATTTTTGAAAAAACAATAGAACAAATAAGAAATGAAAACATTGAAATTCCTCTAATCCATGCGGCTAATTCCGGTGCTATAATCAACAAAAAGGCTTTATTTTCTCTTGTGCGTTTCGGCATTTTAGCCTATGGCTACTCTCCATTTGAATATGTTGATGAGCCAGTGATAGACGTAAAACCTGTTATGGAACTTTTGACAGAAGTCGTTTTTATAAAAAAGATAAAAAAAGGGGACTCTGTTTCATATGGAAGAGTCTGGACTGCAAAAGAAGACACATATATTGCAAGCTTGCCGATAGGCTATGCTGACGGACTCTCTCGCTCGCTCTCGTCCAGCCTAAAGGTGAGAATTGGGAATGCGTTTTATCCAATTGTTGGGCGTATTTGTATGGATCAATGCATGGTGGATATTGGGAGAGAGCCTGTTGTAAAACGTTGGGACGAGGTTTGCATATTTGGTCCCTCTAGCGAGGGCGTCAAAAACAATTCAGCAAGAGACATCGCCCGCCTGTCCGCTACAATTTGCTATGAAGTAACCAGCAACATCAACAAAAGAGTGCCTAGAATATACGAAGGAAACAACGACTAATTTGTTAGACGTTGAAGCAGAACATCATCACACATCTAAGTTTGCGTATACGGCGTTTTCTTCTATAAATTTTCGACGTGGTTCCACCTCTTCTCCCATCAATGTGCTAAAGATTCTATCTGCTTCTAAAGCGTCTGGCATAGTTACTCTTCTCATTTTCCTTTTTGCAGGATCCATAGTAGTATCCCACAACTGAGTTCCATCCATTTCGCCCAAACCTTTATAGCGTTGTACAGAGACGTTGCCCCTATCTCCAAGCTTTTTTAGGATTGCATCTCGCTCACTATCGTCATATACATACCATTCTTTTTTTCCCTGCGATACTTTATATAGCGGGGGCATTGCCAAATATATATATCCACTTTCAATCAATTTTGGCATATAGCGGAAAAAGAATGTCAAAAGAAGAGTCCTAATATGCGAGCCGTCAACATCGGCATCTGCCATTATGATGATTTTATGATACCTGATTTTTTCTATATTGAAGTCATCGCCTATTCCTGTGCCGAGAGTTGCAATTATGGGTTGCAACTTTTCGTTTGAAATAACTTTGTCTAACCGTGTCTTTTCTACGTTTAGCATTTTGCCCCAAAGTGGCAAAATAGCTTGAGTCTTGCTGTCTCTGCCTTTTTTTGCAGTACCACCTGCAGAATCACCTTCAACAATATATACTTCGCACTGCGCAGGCTCTTTCATAGAACAATC
>CAUTVN010000071.1:0-7424 GCA_963541705.1 uncultured Treponema sp. | reverse complement strand
AAAATGGGAAAATCTTCAAAAAAGATCGATATGGAGAAATGGAATGCAGATACATCTTCTGAAAGTGGCAAAGACGAGAAGACCGATACTCAATTTGACGATTTTTTACCACCTTTCGATACTAGCATCGAAGACAATAGCAATGAGATGGATTTCTCTTCCTTGAATGATGTTATTGGGGAAGATGATCCACCATCTGAAAATGCTGATGTATCGGATTTGGAAAGTAATGAATTGCCTCCTGATTCTGTTATTGATGAAGATCTTGATATCTCAGATTTGCCTATTTCGTCTAATAAAGAAGACGATTTTACTCTTCCAGATTTTGATCCTGCTTCGTTTGGGATGATGGATGATGATAATGTTGCTGAAGATATAAATCCTATAGAGATTAAACAAGAAGATGTGGATGAGAATGTTGCAATGCCGGATATGGAAGGCTCCGATGTAGAAAAGGTTGGAGATTCTAACGGGGAACAGGATTTGGAAGATATTCCTTCTTTCGATCTAAGTGAGTTTGATACTGATAAGTTAAGCGGTGAATCTAGTGTGTCGGATGATTCTCTACCTGTAGATGAAATAGGTGGTGTAGATGAGCTTGATTCGACTATTGATACTGAAAATGTTTCTAAAGATGCAGAACAAGTGGATAGTGGTGATAAAGGATTAATAGAAAATGATGATGTTGCTAGTCCTATAGAAGATATTTCTAGTATTGATGAGATTCCAACTATAGAAGAAAGTGTAGAAGAAGCTGAACCAATAGAAACTTTAGAAGAGTTACCTGATGCAGGTAATGACGAAGAGTTTTCAAATGATAATATTGGCGATTTTAAGGTCGAAAATATAGATACTCCGTCTGAAGCCGAAGATTTAGAAGTTTTAGATGAGGACGATTCTATAGATCTTGGTGCGTTCGATTCTGTTCCTTCGAGTCAAGATATCCCAAATTCGATAGATTTATATACCGAAGAAGTTGAAGAGGATGCGCCATCTTTAGCTACAGTTCCAAAGTCTCCTTCCTCTATGCCTGATGAATTTGATTCTTTTTCTAAGTTGGATATTTCTCCAGGTGGAGAAGAATCTGTTATAGATGAACATTCTTCGTTCAATTTAGGGGATAATCCATTAGAAGAAAATATCAGCGATACTATTGGGGGCGGTTTTTCTGTACCCGACGACTATGCCCAGTTTAGCCAAGAAGGGGGGGGCGCTTCTTACTCTGAACAAAAACAAACAGAAGATAGTGAAGAGCATATTTCACTTACAATTACAGAAGACGAATATCAGCATTTAATAGACAGAATTTCTTCTTTTCCTCTAAATGTTAGGCTAGAAATTGAAAACTATTTGGCAAATAATGATGATACAACTATTTCTAAGATGGAATTTGTGCATCTAATTGTAGATGGGGCAAGGTTAAAAAAAATTGCTAGCAAACTTAGTGATATATTGGATAAGCCAATTCAAATTCCTAAAGGGTTTGAAAGAAGAAGTGCTGAAGAGTATGAAGCAGAAAAGAAAAGTTTTAAATGGAAATTGCGTCATAAAATTTTACCTATTGCTACCATTTCTTCCATAATTTTATTGCTTCTTTCTTGTGTTTCTTTCCTTACTTGGTTATTTGTATATATGCCAATAGTTTCTGAAACTATTTATAATCGAGGATATAGCTTGTTAAGTGAGAATAATTATGATGCTGCTATGCTTCAATTTGAAAAAGCTGGAGAATACAAAAAAAAGAAAAAGTGGTATTTTAGGTATGCCAACGGGTTTAGAGAAAAGAAACAATTTAGACAAGCAGAAGATGTGTATAGACGCCTTTTGTATGATTTTAACCACGATAAAACGGGTGGATTAGAATATGTGGAGATGTTGCGGGATGATTTGCATAATTATGAAAGGGCTGAGAATGTTTTAAAAAGGCAAGTCCTAGATTACCATATAAATGACGAAGAAGCTCTTATTTCTCTAGGAGATACTTATCTGGAATGGGCATTAGAAAGAGATGATAAATATGAAAATGCAAGGCAAACGTATTCTTCTCTAATAAATATGTATGGAACAAAAGATATTTTTCTTTCTCGTATGATGAAATATTTTATTCGTACAGATAAGCTTAATGAAGTTTTGCCACTAAAAGAACATTTTGTAAACAACTTAAAAAAGTTAGATATAAATGATTTAACTGAGCTTGGCTCGTATCTGGTGAAGAAAAGGTATGAAGATGATACGTCAGATGAAGATTATGTAAGAGAAGGCATAGATGATGTGCGAGAGATATTGGAAACAGCCCTAAAAAGAGATGAAAATAACGCCAATGCAACTTATAATATGGGCAAGTTTTTCCTCTATAATAGGAATTTTGACGCAGCTAAACATTATCTTTCTAAATCTGTAGACATGTATAATAAGTCTAATAATTTGCCTTCCACTTCTTTAATGAACAATATTGACGCGATGAGATTGTATGGTGAGATATTGACTAAAGATAAAGAATATTTAATGGCTCAAGAGACTTATGCTGATGCTTTAAGCAAATATCAAGAATATGCAGAAAATAAATTACTTGCTCCAAATTCAGCCATAGGTAAGTTATATCAAGATTATGGAGATGTAAATTATTTTATTTCTGGAGATTTAGATAAGGCATTTAGGGCATATAATATGGCAACAAAAGAAATGCAAGATACTCCTTCTATAAGATATAGAATTGGTTATATTCAGTACCAAAAAAAGGACTATGAAGGTGCTCTAAATTCACTGCTTTTGGTGCATGGACAAAAACAAAAGGATAAAAACTTGCTATATAGTCTTGGAAACACTCTATACAAGCGGGGCTCATATGATGTGGCACAGGGCTACTACGAACGTTTAATGGAAATGTTGGAGGCAGAGAGAATTAGAAAAGATATTTTGTTTCCTCATGCTAGAGAAGACCATAAAGCTTTTATTGAAGAGTATATGCATTCCAGCAATAATTTGGCTGTGATTTTAAATAAATTAGCTATGCAAAGTGGAAATTCTGAAAAGAATGGTCGGGCACTTTTTCTTTTTGGCGAGTCCTCTAGAGCATGGGATGCTCTTACGCGAAACCAAGAAACGCTCATTTCATCTAAAGCTGTAAGTTTGGCATATTTAAACACAAGAAATATAATAAATCCTAGAGCGGAATTTGAGGCTGAAATCTATTCTGATATTCCTAAAACGCTTGAAGGCGAACGTGTTTTGCAAAAAGAAGTGGATAGATGATGCTTTTGTGCACACGAGATTCTCTTGAAAAAATGTGTTTATAAGTTATTATAGCCTTGTTTTAGCTTTGAGTTATTAAATTCTTATTTTATCCATTTATTGACATTGCCTTATGTTTTATATATCTTGTAGTAGCACCTTTCGTGGGTGCTCTATATATCTTTATTAGAGGTCTTGCAATGATGCAGTTTAGGTGAGCTGTTATGTATGGAGGTGGATCTCTCCATCGACACTGTGATACAAAAAAAAGAAATTGGAAACAGTGGATAATAGCGTTTGCACCTATCCACTGATGAGTGAGTATATTTTTACTTCCTTCCTAATATTCTTTTAAAGCTTTCTTTACCTTTCTTAGTGTGTTTTATTTTTCCAGGAAAAGAGATGGTTTTTTTGTATGCACATAACATTTACTTTTATTGTATGTTTGTAGGTCTTTTTAAGCTTTTTAGGGAGGCTTTTGTATGAAAAAAAGTATTTTTGTAAATTTTATTGTTTTTTTTCTTACCTTGTTTGTTCTTTTTTCTTGTGAAACTAATTCCGTGAAAAGTATCAACATGGAAGAGTTGGTAAAAGCTCTTGATAGTGGTACATATGTGGTTATAGATACGCGAGATGATGAATTTTATAATGGTTTTAAAGAATCTGGTGCAAAAAGGGGGGGACATATTAAAGGTGCTGTTCAGTTTAGTGCAGGATGGTTGGACTATATAGAGGACGACAAATTTGAGAATTATGTTAGTGGAAAAGGAATTTCTAAAAACAAAACACTTATTGTGTATGGATCTTCTTCTGATTCTATAAATAAAGTTGCGCTAGAATTTGCAACTCGAGGTTATAAAGTTTTGATCTTTTCAGAACTTTCGGCATATATTGCATCAGAGGCTCCACTAGATTCGCTTAGTAATTATTATATTAGCGTTTCTCCTAGATGGATAAATGAGGTTATTGAAAATCGTTCTCCCGAATCTTATAAAAATAATGAGTTTATGATTTTTGAAGTTTCCTGGGGACCTCGTGAAAGTAGTGATGCATATGTTCAACAGATAAAAGGGGCATATCATTTTGATACAGATTGGATAGAAGTAGGACCTGTATGGAACTTACGCGATGCCAAAGAAATAGAAGAAAATCTTTTAAAGGTCGGAATTACAAAAAACAAGACAATCATTTTGTATTCTGCAACAAACCAACTTGCTTCCTATCGTGTTTACTGGGCGCTTAAATGGGCTGGAGTTGAAGATATTAGAGTTATGGATGGCAACCTAAATACATGGATTGATGCAGGTTTTACAACCGAAACTCAAATAAATGATCCTGTGGCAGAAACTAATTTTGGTTGCAATATTCCTTCTCATCCTGAAATAAATGTTTCTACAGCAGAAGATGCACAAAGAGAAATGAAAAATGGATTGAAGCTTATTAGTAATAGAGCTTGGCCTGAGTATATAGGGGAAATAAGTGGATATGATTATATACCAGGCAAAGGGGAGCCAGAGGGAGCTATATATGGTTTTGCAGGAACAGATTCTTCAAACATGGCAGATTATTATGATCCCGATGGCACTTTGCGAAATCCATTAGAAATATTTGAACTTTGGAAAAGCATTGGCATAAACAAAGGAGATCGTCTAGCTTTTTATTGTGGAACGGGCTGGCGCGCAGGGGTAAGCTATTTTATGACAGATATGGCGAAGTGGAACAATACATATGTATATGATGGAGGCTGGAATGCTTGGCAGATGGATAGTAAGTTTCCAGTTCAAACAGGCGCTCCAAATGGGATGTCGAAACCAGATGCAAAAAATACTTATGGTACGCCAGGCGTAAAAAAAGCCGCTTCTTGTAGAAGTTAATTTATATAAAGTGTAAGTTTTGAGATCTACCAGCGATGCCATTATTAGTATGAAATTAAGTTTATAATTTTGGTATTGTTGGTGGTTGTAGCTTGCGGGTCAAGCAATTTTAAAAAACTATTGTAATTTTTAGCTTTGATATTTTTTGGAAACTCATATGAAAATTTCTGGTTTTATTTTAGGTTTTCTTTTTGGATTTTTATTGAAGAGAGGTAGGTTTTGTATAGCCGGTACTATTCAAGATGTTTTGCTCGAAAAACATTTTTATAATTTAGTGCTCATTTTTGCATTAATTAGTACAGAAGCTGTTTTGTACCATATGATGATTTTACTAGATATTATACCTTATCCAACATTTAAGTATTTTTCTATTTTGGCGACGATTTTGGGTGGTTTTGTCTTTGGTATTGGTGCTGTTTTAAGTAGTGGTTGCATTACTTCAACTTTAATAAAAGTTGGAGATGGTAGGATTATGGGGCTTATTTCTCTTATTGCATTTATGTTGGGAACCTCTATTGCAAGAGTTGGATTCTTAAAAAGCATAAGTCAGTTTTTATTTAGCAAAACACTTATAAAAGATGAACTTTATAAAATGCCCTCTTTCGCTATCCTATTAATTTTTGGCATAATACTGATTAGCACATATATTATCATGTTTTTACATACGAAAAACTCAAAATCAAATTTTGACATGTCCCAAAAACATTCTGGTATTCGACACATCTTTTGTGAAAAAATATGGAAGAGGGAACTTATTGTTATCTTTTCTGGCATTTTGATGGCTATAGGTTTTTATTTTAGCAATCGTACAGGTAGAAATGATGGTTTTGCAATTACCGTTCCTCTATTTTCTCTTTTTAATTTTTTGATAAATAGTAAAGGAAACATTGATTGGGCTGTGTTGTTAGTTTTGGGCATAATATGCGGCTCTCTTTTCACGACTTTTATAAGTGGCGAGCTATATCTTGTTGGCAGTTCTGCAGTTTCTATACTTAAAAATATGCTTGCAGGTCTCTTGATGGGAATAGGGGCTACGTGGGCTCAAGGTTGTATAGTTAGCAATGGCTTGGTTGGAACCGCCCAGCTTTCAATTAGATCTTGGATTGCATTAGTTTTTATTATGTTTGGAATATGGATAGCTACAAAAGTATTATTAATGAGAAGTAATTAAAAGAAGGATAGGTTAGATTTTTATGGAAACAATTAAAATTGACGTAAAAGGGCTGGATTGCCCTATTCCACTTATTAAAGCAAAAAAGGCACTACAAGATGCAAAAAAAGAGCAAATGATAGAAATAGAATTCACTTGTCCCGAAGCGACAAGAAGCCTACCTGCCTATGCGATCCAACACGGGCACGAGGTCATCTTGTTTGAACGTCTAGAAACAGGATCGTGGAAAATTATCATTAAAAAATAGAGGCATACATATGTATGCAAATATAGAGGCAATTTAATAATTATGTTTTATTTTACTTTTCCAATAGTTAATGATGCCGTCGTTTATTCCATAGTTTTCTGCTTTTTGTAAAACGTCGTCTACTAAAAGCCCTGAAAACATTGCATCTTGCTTGCTCCCGTCATACAGAAAAAGCCCAATATAGGTTCCATATTTTCCTGTTAGGCGAACAAGATATATATCGATATTTTTGCCATCAGAGCTAGCTTCGAATACAACAGGAAAAACCAATATGTTTGGGCTTTTTTTTTGTGTGATGTTGGTAATATTTTTATATTCACTGACTAAACGCGAAGAGGTGATCGTTTTTTGTGTGGTTGTTTTTAGGGTTTCAAATTTAAAAAAATCTAAGAAAAGAAAAGAAGTGTATATCAAGATTAAAAATATAAAAATAGAAGCTATTAATAGCCCCTTTTTTACTTGTTTTTTTAAGATTTCATCCATTCATTTCTCTCCTCACGAAAAGATATACTACACATAAAAATATGTCTTTAATTTTCTTCGCTTCTGATTTTTATTCCAATGCTCTGTAGCCTTTGCACTATATTTTCATAGCCACGTTCGATTTGATACACATTTCTAATAACGCTTATTCCGGACGCACAACAAGCTGCCAAAACCATAGCCATTCCTGCTCTAACGTCAGGGGAGATAAGGTCGTCTGCTTGCAACCTATTTGGTCCTACAACAACAGCACGATGTGGATCGCAAAGGGTGATTTTTGCTCCCATAGCAATTAATTTGTCTACAAAAAACATCCTAGACTCAAACATCTTTTCATGAATTAACACAGTGCCTTCTGCTTGAGTTGCAATAACAGTCATAATACTGGTTAAATCTGGCGGAAAACCAGGCCAGGGGG
>CAUTVN010000070.1:0-7440 GCA_963541705.1 uncultured Treponema sp. | reverse complement strand
TGATTCGTGGTATTCAAAATTTGCGAAAAGAATGCAATCTAAAAGTTACTGATAGAATTAAACTTTTCGTCTTCTTCGATGAATATTCTAAAAACCCTACTGAACTAGAAAAAGCATTTTTGGTTCATAGCGAATATATTTCATCTGAAACTTTGGCACCCGTTTTGAGCTGGCAAGAGGATTTTGGAGACGTTTTGGGGAGTGCTACGGTTGTGGCAGGAGAGAATACGTGGAAGATAGGAATAGAAAAATATGAGATTTAGAGTCTTTTTGTTTTGCATATTTGCCCTATTACTCTTTTTTTCTTGTTCCACATTGTCTAAGAAAAAAGTTTTGGCTGGAGAGGGGGTAGTCGCCCCATCTTCTGACATTTTTATTTTTGTGCCAACAAAACATTATAAAAAGCTGTTTTCTAGGCTTTTTCCAGGTAGTCCTTATGCGGAAAAGATTCTAAATAGGACAGAATATCTATATCTTTCCCTAAAATTAAAAGATGAGGCATCTTCAGAAGGATTAGAAGAGGGGGGACAATTGGATGCCACCGAGTCTTCAGCCTATCCTGCTTTAGACGAGGGGGACGATGCATCTTTTGAAAATATGAAGATGAATATTTGTGCTATTGGGCGATATCCTAAAAGTATGGCAGGGTTGGTGTTTAACAAAAAAAATGGCTGGCAAAAGGAAAAAAGCGAGAGTGGATATAGTTACTATATAAGAGGAGATGAGTCTGCTTTTTCGTTTTTTTCTATTCCAAAAAAGGAGCTGGCTATTTTTTCACATAATTCGGACGATAGGGGGGAGATGGAAACTCTTTTAGGGCGTCTTGAGAGCCCCGGTTTTATAGAGTTTGGAGAGGAGTTTGGATCGAAAATTAAAAGCGGTAGCCAAAATGAAGAGATTTGCGTATTTGTTTCAAACCCTCATCTTTTTCTTTCTAAGCTAGTTGGTTTGCAACTGGATCTGCCTATCGAAAGTTTGAAGTTATACCTAAAGCGAAATACAGAGAGTGCAAAAGATGTTTATAACTATAGTATTATTTTAGATATGAAAAATATTACTGCAGGCTTTGCAACAAGGCTTTTGTTGAGTAAATTATTAAAAACACAAGTAAGAATTGAAGAAAACCGGATTATAGTAGAAAAGGCAAAGATTGCAGGAGATAGGCTATTGCAAATAGTAAAAAAAGTCTTACCTTTTTAAGAAGTTAGTTATATTAAGGAGTAGAACGGATATGCCAACTTATGAGTATGTGTGTGATAAATGTGGCAGTAGATTTGAGGTTTTTCAAAAAATGAGCGAAGAGCCATTGACGCTCTGTTCTCACTGCAACGAAAAATCTTTAAGGCGTGTTTTTTCTGGCGGTTTGACAATTAATTTTAAGGGGTCGGGCTTTTATGCAAACGATTCCAAAGCCTCGCCTAAAGATGCAAAATCCAGCTCTTCTTGCTCTGCTTGTAGCTCGGCATCTTGCGCAGCATGCCATAAATAAAATTTTTAGACCTTAAACAACAGACAAAAAGTTATTGGTTATATTAAAATGAAAAAACTTGATGATGTAAAGTTTTTTTGTGAAAACTGTGGCAAGGAAGTTAAGCGCAACGCTAGCATATGCCCACACTGTGGGCGCCTCTTTGCCTCTGTTAAGTGCCCTGCTTGCAACTACGCAGGCTCTGCTTCTCAATTTAGTAATGGTTGCCCTCGCTGTGGCTACGCCTTGCACAGCTCTTTGCCTAAAACGAAAGATGACAAAAGAAAAAGGAAAACGCCGAAGTCAAAGAGAGGCTCGTATGATGAGGCTCTGCCTATTTGGCTATATGCCTTGGTTTTTTGTATATTTATTGTAGTGGTTTTGATAGTTTTGTTCCATTAAGTCATTTTTTATGAATTGATTTTTTTCCAACCGTTTGATAGACTCGAAAAATGCTTTTTACAGAAAAAAATAACAAAAACTTAAAGAAATACATCTTAATCTATATAGTGGCGACAATCCTGCTACTCTTGCAACAAGTCCTGGTAGGGGAAGCCCCATTAATACTAAACATAATGATAGATAGCGCAGTTTTGGGCAAGCCTATGGAAGGCGGACATATGCAAAAGTTTCTTTCGATGTTTGTAAACATTGAAAAAGGTCTTCCATCTATTGTAATTTTAAGTTTTATAGTACTTGTTTTCTATCTTTTTTCAGCTTTGTTTTCCTATATATCTGGGCTTTTAAGTTCTATAGCAACAGAGGGGATTATACATAATTTGCGCTCTTTGTTGCACGCTAGTATTCAGCGCTTTACGTACGCACACTATGCAAAAGAAGAGAGCGGAGACTTACTGCAGAGGTGTACATCTAACGTAGAGACAATCAAGAAAACATTTTCTCATTTTATAATTCAGGGAATTAGCATAATATTTTCAATTTGCTATATCTTTTCAATTATGTTAAGCCAAAATGTGAAAATGGCTCTTTTTTCATCTTGCACAGTGCCCATAATATTCATCTCCTGCTCGATATTTTTTGTGTATATAAAAAAGCAATATAACCTTGCATACGAGCGAGAGTCTGAAATGGCGGAAGCAGTGAACGAAAACTTGCACGGGATTAGAGTGGTAAAGGCTTTTTCTATGCAAAACTATGAAATAGAAAAGTTTGAAAAGTCTAGTCTAGAAAGTAGAAATGTTTGGATAAAAATCAACAAGGTAGAAGGTTTTTTTTGGGGAGTCTGTGATGCAATCACTTTTGCTCAAATTATGTTTGTTACTCTCTATGGAAGCTATTTAGTTTCTATAGAAGAGATGACTTTGGGGCAAGTGGTGGCTTTTAGCCAATATGTTGTAATGCTGGTTTTTCCTGTGCGACATTTGGGAAAAATTGTAAGCAATGTGGGGCGTCTCTCTGTTTCTATAAAGCGAATTAGAGAAGTGCTAAACTCACCTAAAGAAAATATAGAAAAAGAGGTGGAGAGAAGGGCTTTTCCGGAGGGTAAGTTGTCTTTTGAACATGTGTCTTTTGCCTATCCTTCTGCAGAAAAGAATGTTTTAGAAGACATTTCTTTTGAAATTGGGAAAGGGCAGATGTTGGGTGTTATGGGGATGACGGGTTCTGGAAAAACAACATTGATGTATTTGCTCTCTCACCTTTATCCTTGCAAAAGTGGAGTGATAAAGATTGGCGGTGTCGATATCTCTAACATAAATCTAAACACTTTGCGCTCTTATGTGGGCATTGTTTTGCAAGAGCCTTTTTTGTATAGCAAAACAATAAAAGAAAATATTAGGTTGGCACGCCCTGAGGCTGGGGATGAAGAGGTTGTGGAAGTCGCAAAAAAGGCGTGTCTGCACCAAGACATCATGGAGATGGAAAATGGGTATGAAACAATTGTAGGAGAAAATGGAATTACCCTCTCTGGTGGACAAAAGCAGAGACTGGCAATTGCGAGGACGCTCTTAAAAAACTCTCCTATCATCATTTTTGACGACTCTCTTTCTAGTGTTGACACTGCAACAGATGCGGAAATTCGTCATAGCATATCTCAGATGAGGCAGGATAAAATCCTAATTGTCATCTCCCATCGCCTTTCTTCCATCATAGAGGCAGACAAAATTATTGTGCTAGAGGGAGGACGAATAGCGCAAGAAGGGGCTCATAGCGAGCTTCTGTTGCAAGACGGCACATATAAGCGAATTTACGAATTGCAAAATTCTATATAGGGAAATTAATAGACATTATGGAAGAAATGATTGAAGACGGCTTAGACGAAAAGTTTAAGTTTAACGTATGGAAAGATATACTAACAGAATTTGGCAAAGAGAGGACTCTTTTTGCAGGTGTGCTGTTTATACATCTTTTGATGGGTTTTTTTGACGTAGGCACTACTTTTATAACAAAATATATTATCGACTCTTTGATTCTTAAGGAAAACTCATCTCTTATAGGCTTTTTTTCCCTGCTATCTATAGGTTTAACATTGTGTTTTTTCGCACTTATATTTCTGGCTATTTGGCTTTGTGGCAAAATGGAAGAAAATATCTTGCATAATTTGCGAGTGAGAATATTTAAAAAATATCAAATGCTATCTCTTTCTTTTTATGACACTCATGCGGTAGGGCACTTAATGGCTAGAATTACCAGCGATATTGAAAAAATTGGCGAGGTAATGGCATGGGGTTTTTCTGAGCTTATGTGGCAAGTGATAGTTTTGTTTTTTACCATCATTGCAATGTTTATGTTAAATGGAGCTCTCACACTAATCATCCTCGTTGTGACCCCTATAATAATGTTTGTAGCTTGGAAAATGAATAAGGTAATTTTGCGTCGCAATAGGCTGGTGAGCAAATTAAACTCACAAATGATTTCTACATACGATGAAAATATCAAAGGTCTCCTAACAGCAAAAACTCTAAATCGAGAAGCAATTAATGATGAAGATTTTTCTAATCTTTCTCTAGAGATGAGAAGAGCTTCCATTAGAGCCACGCGTACAATGGTGTTTATGCCTTTTGTTATTGCAGGGATCTCTAGCATTGGAACTTTTTTTGTTAATATTGGTGGCGCAAACTATGTTATGCAAAATGTAATCACCATAGGAACTCTAGTTTCTTTCTCCGCTCTTTTGGCAAAACTTATGGAGCCTATTGCTTGGTTTGCTGAGCTTTTTGCTTGGGTTGTTTCCGCGCAAGCAAGCGTAGAGCGTGTGATTGCAGTGTTTAAGGAAAAGGTGGAAATAGCCGACTCCGAAAGTGCAAAGAAAAATTATGGAAATGAGGCTCTTAAAAATAGAATCATAAAAGGCGATATCAAATTTGAAAACGTCTGTTTTGAATATAAAAAAGGCGAGAGAGTATTGGAAAATTTCAATTTGACTGTTGCTGCAGGCGAGAGTGTAGCGCTCGTTGGGGCTACGGGCGCTGGAAAGTCGACTATAGTAAATTTGTTTTGTCATTTTTATGAGCAAACTTCGGGTAAAATTACAATAGGTGGAATGGACTATAAAGATGTGCCACAAAAATGGATTCATGATAACTTAGGCTATGTATTGCAAGCTCCATATCTTTTTACAGGTTCAATATTAGAAAATATTAGATATGGAAACTTAAAAGCAAGTGATGAAGAGATTATAGAAGCATTAAGGTTAGTTGGAGCAGCACCTTTTATAGAGAGCTTAAAAGACGGGTATCACACACAATTGGGCGAAAATGGTGCTATTCTTTCTACGGGGCAGAAACAGCTTCTTTCTCTTGCAAGAATCTTGGTGCGAAATCCTGCCTTTTTTGTTTTGGACGAAGCCACTTCTTATATAGACACACAAACAGAGCAAATTGTGCAAAAAGCTATTAAATTTACCCTTAAAGGGCGCACTTCTTTTGTAATTGCGCACCGACTGTCCACAATTAGAGATGCAGATAAAATTGTTGTAATAAAAAAGGGAAAAATATTGGAAAGTGGAAACCACACAGAGCTATTAAACAAAAAAGGTGCCTACTACGAATTTTACAAAAAGCAATTTATAGAAGATGGGGAGAGGAGTGTATGAACATAACGATTTTCTATGGTGGATATTCTTCGGAGCACGAAGTTTCCCTTCGTTCTGCCACATCTGTTTTAAAACATATTGATGCTTCACATTCAGTACATCTTATTGGTATTTCAAAAAAAGATGGAAAGTGGTATAAGCAAGATGATTCTTTAAGAGAAAAAATACTTAAAAACGAACTTGATATTCTTCCTATTGTCGAAGATGACTCTCGAATTGTTTCTATTGTGCCGGGTTTTGAAAGGCTTTCGTTTAGAGAAAAAGACGCAATCCTTGAAACAGACGTAGTCTTTCCAGTTTTGCACGGAGAGGGGGGAGAAGATGGCTCTTTGCAAGGACTTTTGGAAATTGCTAGAATTCCATATGTAGGACCTTCTGTGCTCTCCTCTGCTTTGGCAATGGATAAAGAAAAGGCAAAAATATTGTGGAGTGTGGCTGGTATTGATGTGGTTCCATATGTTGCTATAAGGCTGAAAGATTGGAAAAATGAGGAGATGAGAGAGGACTTGATTTTGAATGCACAGACAAATTTGGGCTATCCTATGTTTGTAAAACCATCTTCTTCTGGCAGTTCTGTAGGTACTAGCAAGGTTAGAAATAGAGACGAATTATTAAAGGCGTGCGATGAGGCATTCAAACACGGAAATAAGATTTTGATAGAAAAATTTATAGAAGCTAGAGAAATTGAGTGTTCTGTTACAGGATATGAAGATGTGGTTGTCTATACTGCAGGAGAAATTATCCCTCATCATGAATTTTACGACTACAATGCTAAGTATCTAGATGCAAAAGGTGCCACTTTAAAAGTACCTGCAGATTTGGATGAGTCAACATTTAAGAAATTGCGAGAGCTTGCAAAAAAAGCATATGAAGTGTTGGAGCTTTCGTCTCTTTCTAGAATAGATTTTTTGCTTGATAAACACGTGGGAAAAATATATTTAAACGAAGCGAACACTTTACCTGGGTTTACCTCTATTTCTATGTTTCCAAAACTTTGCGAAGCGGCGGGATTGCCATATAAAGATTTGATAGAAATGCTACTAAACAAAGCTATTGAAAATTATTCTAAACATTTTTAAAAGTGAAATATTTTTTTGAAACCTATGGTTGCCAAATGAACGAAGCAGAGTCTCACTCTATGGAGCAATTGTTGCTCGCGAGAGGGTGGGATGGTGCAACTGAAGCAATTAGTGCCGACCTAATTATTATAAATACTTGTTCTGTTAGAATTACTGCAGAAAATAGAGTTCTGGGGAGACTCGGCTTTTATTCAGCGTTGAAAAAAAAGAAACATTTTTTTGTTCTACTAATTGGTTGCATGGCAGAACGCCTCTACGAGGACATTCAAAAAACATACCCACTTATAGACTATGTTGTTGGCATGTTTGAACGCCACCTATTGCCAGAGGTTTTTGAAGAAATAGAAAGAAAACTAAAAGTTGAAAACTTTGTAAGTGCGACAGAATGTCTTTCTTACGTGAACCCTCTTAAAAACCCAGACGAAAAGCCTAAATCTGGCTATCATTTCGCTCCATTTTCATATCATGAAGGGGCGTTTCAATCTTTTGTGCCTATAATAAATGGATGCAACAATTTTTGCACATAATGCATAGTTCCATATTTTAGATGTAGGGAAGTCTCTTGCCCTCCAGACGAGATATTAAAAGAAATTGATTTGTTGTCCGAGAAGGGAGTGAAGGAAATTACCCTTTTGGGACAAAATGTAAACTCCTATAGGGGAGTGGGAAAAGATGGAAATGTAGTGGATTTTCAGAGTCTTTTGCGTTTGATAGACAAAGTTGCAGAAAAGAAAGATAGCATAAAATGGATTCGCTTTGTCTCTAGCCATCCAAAGGATATGTCTCCTCTATTGATAGATTCAATAGCTTCTATAAAGAGGCTTTGCAAGGCAGTTCAC
>CAUTVN010000069.1:0-7681 GCA_963541705.1 uncultured Treponema sp. | reverse complement strand
ATTCTTTCTCTCTTCTTTGCTCACCTTTGCAAGCCTTTCTTTTTTTTCTCTTTTTTTCTCTAGCGTTGCAATATCTGCTAAAGCCAGCTCCACATTTATTGTATTTATGTCTTCTATCGGGTCAATTTTGTTTGAAACATGCACAATGTTTTCATCTTCAAAACACCGCACCACATGGGCTATCACCCCCACCTCCCTAATATGCGACAAAAACTGATTGCCCAAGCCTTCGCCTTTTGATGCTCCTTTCACCAAACCTGCAATGTCCACAAATTCAACCGTTGCTCTAACCACTTTTTTAGGCTTGAATGCATTCGCCAAAAAGCGAAGTCGCTCATCTTCTAACTCTACGATTCCCACATTTGGTTCTATAGTACAAAAAGGATAGTTGGCAGCCTCTGCAAAAGATGAGGTAAGCGCGCTAAAAATAGTGGACTTGCCAACATTTGGCAATCCTACTATTCCACAATTTATTGCCATGAAAAACACTCCTTAAAATTAATCATAGTGTAATATTTGGCAAAACCATCTGCGCATCATCCAAAATTGCTTCCTTGTTTTCATTTTGGACTTCGCTATAAAGCTCTTGTCGCATTACGGGAACGTTGTGCGGAGCTTTTATGCCAATTTTTACACGCCCTTCTCTCATGTCTATTATGGTAATTTCTATATCATCGCCTATAATAATTTTTTGATTTATCTTTCTAGTAAGAAGAAGCATTATTCGCTCCCTTTTCTGTCCAATTCGCCTACAATGTCGTGCTTTGTCTTCCACTCGCCACCTGCCACGACTTGCATGGCAAGACGATTTTTTTTATTGATGACTAAAGGTCCTTGCAAGTTTGCAGTAATTGGCAAATCCTGCCCCGGTATGGTAACCAGCGCAAAAACTAAGGCATCGGTAGGGGAGCTTAAATCTATCGCTTTGGTTACCTCATCATCAATATCAATTTCATAATCAGGTCTAAAAATAAAAGGATCAATCACAATAAAAGACGGACCGCCCTTAACTATAGACTCGAGGCAAACAAAAGGAGGTGTGCCAGAATCTATCATGGCGAATTCATGATACTCTTCAAACCCAAAAAAACCTTCTTTGAGGACGATAATTTGCTCATCGCTAACCTCTACATTTCCCAACCATTTCGTTTCAATATTCATAATTTATAAAAAAACTCCTTAAATTAAAGTGCTTAAAACTCTAAAATCGACTTAGCCCACCTCACCTTCTTTCACCACTTTAAGCCTTATCTCATCTCCATTTACACACAAAGGCACACCCTCTATATTCACAATAAAGTCGCAAGCTTTAATAGGCACAGAAAAGAATGTGTCGGCACTAATCATCTTATTTTCAGAGCTGACTTCATAACCTTTAAGCCCAACCCGCACTCCAGGGGGCACATCTGGAACAGAGACCAATTCTAATATCTCCTCTCCATCTTTTTCAAAAGATGCTGCCAATAACATTCCACGAGAATCTATTCCCCTCATCTTTCTGCTTTTTAAATTGTCTACAATCACAATGTTTTTGCCTAACAATTCCTTTTCGCTAAAATATGGAACAAGCCCTGAAAGAATTACCCTATCTTTCGCCTCCCCATCGTCAACTTTCAAAACATATAGCTTATCTGCATCTGGATGGCGAGAAACTTCTACAATCTTTGCAGTCTTTAACACTATTTTTTGTAAAAAAGTCTCGATAGGAGATAGCTCTTCCTTTTTTTTGGCAGATTTATTCACACTTTTATTCTTTTCTTCCTCTCCATCTTTTGTCGAGTCCGTCTCTCCTGAAAATTTCTTTCGGTATGAATCAATCAGTTTTTCATCCAACATTCTAAAAATTATATGTTCCCCTTCAATCTTGCATAAACCCACTCTTTTTCCAACATCCAAAAGAGTGAGTGCGCCCTCGCCCGGCTTACAAACTTTGCACTCTCCGTCGAAGACTCTGCCCGAAAATATAGATTTGCCAAAAAAAGCTATTGCTTCGCTGGCATAGGAGGGAATAAATGGATGTGCCAAAATTAAAACATCTTTGATCAAATAGCAAAGCTCTCGAATAAGAGTTTTCGCAAAGAGTGGATTTTCTTTTAGATTTTTCCAAGGTTCCCCTGCCTGAAAAGCTTTGTTTCCCATATCGGAAAGGTAGAAGACTTCGTGAAAAGCATCTTTCAACTCGCCCGCTTCCATAAACTCATCTATTCTATTTTTGCTCTTTTCTACCTCTTCTCTAATTTTTGAAATTACTTCTATAGAAGAGGCGTCCAATTCTTCCTCATCAATTTGGGGAATTTCGCCATTATAAAACTTCTTTACAAAAGTGGTTGTTCTATTAACCAAATTGCACAAGTTTCCAACAAGCTCGCTATTCACTCTCTCTCTAAAGTCTTTCCAAGTGAACTGAAAATCGCTTTTCTCCGGTCTATTATAAAAAATATAAAAGCGCCAAATATCGCTTGCAATCTCGCTCTCCATAGCATCTGTACCAAAAACGCCCACACCCTTAGACTTAGAAAACTTATTCCCTTCGTAGTTTAGATATTCAGAACTAGATATTCTGTAAAGCAAAGTCCAATCCTCTCCGCTTCCAATTAGCGAAGATGGGAAAATAACGGTGTGAAAAGGAATATTATCTTTGCCAATAAATTGAAAAAGGCGCACATCAGGAGAGGAGAGCCACCACTCCTTCCAGTCTTGCCCCACGCAAGATGCCCAATGTTTAGTAAGCGAAATATAGCCAATAGGAGCGTCAAACCAAACATAAAAAACCTTATCTTCATAATCAGCTAGAGGAACGGGAATTCCCCACTTTAAATCGCGTGTAATAGCCCTCTCTTGTAAACCCTCTTTAATCCATCCCCGTGTTACCTGAACTGCATTATTAGCCCAAAGCGAAGTTTTGAGTGTTTTCTCTAGCCATTCGTTATATTTTGGGAAAATAGATGGAAGATCGATATATAAGTGTTTTGTTTGTCTTAAAAATGGCGTTGAATGACACGTAGAACACGCAACATCTTTTAGTTCCGTGGGTTCTAGCAATTTTCCACAAGATTCGCACTGGTCTCCTCTAGCCTCTTTTTCACAATGGGGACATTTTCCTACGATATAGCGATCTGCAAGAAAACGGTTGCAATTTGGACAAAAAAATTGCTCACTTGTATGCTCTTTTATATATCCATTTTTGTAGAGGCCTAAAAAAATAGATTGAGTGGTTTCTGTATGCTCTTTTATAGACGTTCTGCCAAAATAGTCAAAAGCGATTCCAAACCAATTATAAATTTTTGCATGTAAAGCGTGATAGTATGAGCATAGCTCTTCAGGGCTTACGCCTTTTTCCATAGCTGTTGTCTCTGTTGCAGTCCCATATTCATCTGTACCACCAATATACAAAACTTCGTCTTTTTTCAGCCTTGAATATCTCGCAAATACATCAGCCGAAAGTACTTGAAGTAAATTGCCTAGGTGTGGCTCGTTATTTACGTAAGGCAATGCTGCTGTTATTAGTTTCTTCATATATTCTCCCTCTCCACCAACAAAACATATCTAGATCTGACAAAGAATATGTATTATTAAATTGGAATATTCTATTTATTTTTGTGCATTTAAACTAGTAGTATTTTATAATTGAGAGATAAAACAAAAAGAAATAACAAAACAGGGAAAGGATATAAAAAAAGAGCCGGTCTTAAATAACCGGCTCACCCTATCAGGTATCAGCACTTCGGTGGGTGGGAGGGAGACCGAAGCACTGATACTTACTTATCGGAGACTGCGCGCAAAACTTAAAGTTTTTAGCATTTTTTTTTCAAACAAATACATTTTTTTTATATACCAGTAAAAAAAGCCTTAATTTTCCTATACAACCAAACAAAAAAATTAGGATGCCTTAATTTTTCGATGCGTTTTTTTGCGTTTGACAATTCTTCTTGCGAAAACTGTACGCGACACTCGTTTTCTTCTAATTCCAATAGCAATAAATCTTCATCATTTGAGGCTTTTACAACCCTTGCTAGAATAGAAGAATATCCCAAGCTTTTGCACGCTTCTAGCCTTCTAAAACCTGCTATAAGGCGCATCTTCTCGTCTACAACAATGGGCTGCAATAGCCCATACCTTTTTATACTCTCTGTAAGTGCATCAATTGAAACATCTTTTCCTCTAACACGCTTTTTCACTTTAACACTATTAATATCAATTTCCAAAATTTCTTCTATAGCCATGGGTTCACCTCATCATCCCCTTCATCCTTCTCTTCTCCCTCCAGTGTATTTTCATCCTTTTCTTCTTCATCTTTTCTCTCTTCTTCCCCATCCAGCTTCTTACCATCACTTTCAGAATCTTCCAATTCAACAAATACATTTGGGTCTATATGCAACGCATCATCCGAATCTTCAATTTTAGGCTCAATAGTGTTGTTTTGAACCATCTTAAGTCTATCAATTCCCAATTGTTCCATCTTTTCGTAATTTTCGTGAAAAGTACACTTCTCCTTAGGCTCTGTTCCCGATAAAAACCACAAGTCTACCGTACCATCTTTACACTTTTCGCTCGGTATATTGCCCGAAGCTTTACACACCTTAACCCTTCTAAGCCCAGTCTCTGGTCTTACAAAATCCTTATTCGCTTTGCCCTTATGAATTTCTACCATATAGTTGGCAACAGCATAGGATGCGAGCCCAGCTCCCGTACTCTGTGGTCCTAAAGACTGACCTCTCCTATCAAAGCCAAACCATGCCACAGTCGTGTAATACGGAGAATAGCAAGCAGTCCAAGAATCTGTAAAATTCTGTGTAGTTCCAGTCTTTCCTGCCACTGGCATTTTAAACGTTTTTCCTGTTTTTTCGTCCTTATACGTAAAGCGATTGCCCCCCTTAGTGGAACCATACATAGTGCCAAGTGTGAGCGATTTTTTTAAAAGTTCTGTTATAATATAGGCGTTTTGCGGACTTATCACTTGCATTTCAGAAGCTTTTTTTTGAGCTGCAACTCGCATTTCTTTTTCAATGTCCAAAACTAAAAGCCCATTTCTGTTTTCTACCCTTCTAATTGCAAACGGCTCAACCGCCCTTCCCTGATTTCCAAAAATCGCAAAAGCACGTGCCAGTTGCAACGGAGTAATGCTAGATATTCCAAGCGCTAACGGATAGACCCTGGCAAATGTTTGCTCTATTTCGTTTTCGTTATATATTCCAAGCAAGGCAGCCGCTCTTCTGATTACAGGTTCAAATCCCACTTTCTCCAGCACAGAAACAGCAGGAATATTTAGTGATGTAGGCAAGGCTTCGTATGCCAAAACAGTACCTTTCCATTTGCCTGAAAAATTATTGGGGACGTATTGTACTCCATCTGAAGATACAAAAACTTGAGGAGTGTCTTTTAGCACAGTGGCTGCAGTAACTTTTCTAGAATCTATAGCTGCAGAATAGACGATTGGCTTGAAAGTACTGCCAACAGGTAACTTAGCCTGTGTCGCCCTTATCAATTGGTTTCCTTCGTGAAAATTTCCCCCTCCAACAATAGAGGTGATATAGCCAGTTTCATTTTCTAGACAGATTAGGGTGCCTTCTACAACATTTTTTGAAAGAGCAATGCGTTTTTTTGCAACTTGTTGCTTGGAGAGTTTTTTCAAAGATTCAGAACTTATCAAAGTAGAAACCACATCTACCAAAGGAGCTAAATCGTTATCGTAGAGCGAACTAGCCTTATGACGCACTCTTTTTTCTGCAATGTGCAACTGATCTAAATTGCATACCAAAGCTATGAGAGAGGAGATATTTGCATATTTTGTTGAAGGTACATTTCTAATAGAAGATGATTTTTCAACTCTTTTGTTTGCAATATCTATGTATTGCGAGACTTCACTTTCGGCTATTGCCTGGTGTCGTAAATCGCAGGTAGTATGTACTATATAGCCGTCTGCATAAATGTCTGCATCACCTAGCAACCTACTTTCTAGCTCGCGCCTAACATACTCCGAAAACCATCTCGCCTTGTCTTCTCTTGTAAACCAAGCCGAAAGAGAAACCCTAGTGTAATCAAAACCGTCCCAATAATCTTCAAAAGAAGAGAGAGCATCTTCCGTGCTTATATAGCCCATTTCTATCATTCCATCTAGCACATACTGCTGTTTGGACTTTGCAACATCAGGGTGTTCAAAAGGGTTATACGCTGCAGGATTGGAAAGTTGAATTACAAGAAGTGCAGACTCTGCCGGAGTTAACTCTTGTGCAGAGTGCCCAAAATAAAAACGAGAAGCCGCCCCAACTCCATAGGTTCCACCACCAAAGTAGACCTCGTTTAGATACAAACTCATGATTTCGTTTTTTGAGAAACGTCGCTCCATCTGTAGTGCATACCAAAGTTCTAAAATCTTTCTTCTAACACTTTTTTCGCTTCGATCACAATATAGAGAGCCCGCAATTTGTTGCGTTATTGTACTGCCCCCTCCCAAAGATTTATTAAAAACCACACCAGCAATAGCACGAAATATAGACTTTAATTGAAAGCCTTTGTGCTGAAAAAACGCTCTATCTTCCCTCGCAAGAAGGGCATGAATTAGATTACTCGAAATGTTTTCAAAAGCTACAATTTCTCGCTTTTCATCCATAGAGAATTCTGTAATTAGGTCTCCCCTAATATCTAAAACCTTAGAAGGAAGGGCTGGAGTAAAACTTGTAAAGTGCTCATTTTGACGCAGGTTATACGTGCCCGCAAGAATAAAGCCCAAAAAATAGGCTCCCGCAAAAGTGATAGAAAGCACGACTAAAATATATAAATAAATGAGTTTCCTAATCAAACGCATATAGTTTATATAAACATATTTTTCCATTTTTTTCAATGGGAACGCAAAAAAAAGGAGTCTGTTAACAACATATGTTTTTAACAGACTCCAACTATAATTTAAAAACCAAAAATCTTTAAGGCTCTATTTTTCCATTCTGACAGGCACGTCTTCACCACGCGCTTTTTTTCTGGCTATGACAACGATAAATGTAGTCAAACAAGCAAGTGCAAAGGCAATTCCTATTGGATAAGAAATCTTTGTTGGCAACTGAAAACCTTCTGGTGCCATAAGAATATATGTCATAGAGACGGCGCTCATAAATGTTGCAGGCACGAGAGCTATAAAATAGTTCTTTTTGTTTAAGAACAAATACATAGCGCCAACCCACAAAGCAATCATAGCCAAAGTTTGATTAGACCAAGCAAAATATCTCCATATAACTTCATAATTTACAAGTGTCAACGCACCACCCGAAAGCAAAAGGGGAACTGCAATAACCAATCGCTTAAAAATAGGCTTTTGGTCGTATTTGAACCAGTCAGCAAGAGTCAACCTCGCGCTTCTAAACGCAGTATCGCCAGATGTTATAGGACAAGCAATAACGCCAAGCATTGCCAAGCCCCCGCCTAGAACTCCCAAAAGACCAAAAGAAATATCGTAAACCACCCCTGAAGGACCTTTAAATTCCTTTAGTGCTTCTGCTAAACCTGCGATTCCACCATTACCATAATAATATGCCATACCAGCTGCTGCCCATATCAGAGCTATAATCCCCTCTCCAACCATTGCACCATAAAATACCTTATGTCCATCTTTTTCTGTTTTTAAGCACCTCGCCATTAGTGGAGACTGCGTTGCATGGAAGCCCGAAATAGCACCACAAGCAATAGTGAT
>CAUTVN010000068.1:0-7725 GCA_963541705.1 uncultured Treponema sp. | reverse complement strand
GTATTTTTTTGAGGTTTGACAGTATTAGAAATATTGGAGGGGAGAAGGGAAATGAGTAGTTTTATAAAAAGTGAGGCGACTGTAGAAAAGTTGGATTCATTAATCAAACCATTTTCGGCATGCAAAAAAGATTGGTTTTTGGTGACTGCAGGCTCTGGAGTGGGCGAGAAGGAATGGAACACTATGACGGCGGCTTGGGGCGGTTTTGGCTATCTTTGGGAAAAACCTGTTGCTTACGTGTATGTAAGGCCTACGAGGCACACGTCTCTTTTTACAGAAGAAGAAGATGTGATGAGTCTTTCTTTTTTTGATAGCGAAAAACCAGAAATGAGAGAAAAGCTTAAAATATGTGGCACAGTTTCTGGCAGAGATTGCAACAAGGCAGAGAAGGCAAACCTTACTCCTATTCAACTGGATACGTCGATTATTAGCTTTGAAGAGGCAAGACTTGTTTTGGAGTGCCGAAAGCTATATAGAGCAGAGTTTAACGCTGACAATTTTCTTGCAGCACACATCATTCTCTCTTGCTACCCTGAGAGGGATTTTCACTATGTTTATGTGTGCGAGATTCTATCTGTATACGAAAAAAAATAGTGGTTTTGGGCACTTTTTGAAACAAAAGGGCTATGCTTTGGGGGAGATACTACCACTTTTTAGATTTTGCCAAATACAGGAGTGTATGAAGAAATATCTGTTTATAATATTTTGTTTTTTTGCATTTTCTCTTGCTGCTCAAAGTGCGCCGACGCATATATGGACGGGAGCAACTGATACAAACTGGAGTACACCGGGTAATTGGACGGCTAGTCCAGCGTCTGCTCCGGGCGTTAATTCTATAGTCAAAATTCCTAGCGGACTCTCTAACTATCCTGTTTTGCAGGCGAATGCTAGTGCAAAAGAAATCGAAATAGAGAGTGGTGCTATTCTAGACCTTGCGAGCTTTGTTGTTAACACAACAGGCGGTGCAACTGCAAAAGTTAAGAATGCGGGCACTTTAAAGATGGAAGGTACGCTTTCGCAAAAGGGTTGGCTAAAAGAAAGTGGGAAGATATTACATAGTAATACTTCAACCATTCACTATAATGGAAGTGGAGCAGGTGAGGTATGGGCAGGACCGTATAAAAATTTGACGATTGAGCGTTCTATTAATATAGGAACGATAGATAATACTTTAGTGGTTAATGGCAAATTTGAGGTTTTGGCAGGTAGTGGCACTATAAGCGTAACGGCTAAAAGCCAAGAATATAAAGGAGATGCTATTCTTGGGCGAGAGACAGAGTTTGTTGCCGAGACAAAAGCGAAGTTTAAGAAAATTGGGGCAGGAGCGAATAATGTCAAATTTAACTGTGTTGCATTGGATATAGAAGAAGAGATAGAAGCTGAAGATATAAGCATAAATAAAGCAGGGTGCGTTGCAAACACAAAGGATATAAACGCAAATAAGCTCTCGCTTTTGCAAAATGGAATTGTATGGACATCTAATGGAGAGGTAGAAGTTCAAAATGATATAGTTTTTTCTGGAAATAATATCAAGTGGAATTCTAATGGAGATGTGTCAGTGCAAAATGACATCACTGTATCTGTGGGCAAGATAGAATGGACGTCGGTAGGCAACATAATAGTTCAATCTAATATCAACCTTGCAGGAACTACATCTAAGTGGACTTCTAGTGCAAACGTAACAGTTCAAGGCGACATTGTGGCACGGGCGGCAGAGTGGAAGGCTACTTCTGGCACAATAGAAGTGTGGGTTAATGTAGATGCTCCCAAATTTGAGCAAGAGGCGGGCAAGTTTATATTGAGTGGGACGGGCGCACAAAGTGTGAAAGTGAAGAAGCTAAAAGAGCTGGAAGTTGGGGCAAATAGCGATGCGACAATGGAAAGTATTGCGCCACTTCAGCAGACAATAGAAAAAACAACCAATAGAGGGAAGCTAAAACTGGCTAGTGGTGCAAAAGTTTCTATCAATGAAATTGAAAATACAGGCACTTTTACTTCTCATGCAAGCGAGTTCACACTGAAACACTCTCTTACAAACGCCAGTGGCAATTTTTCTGCCGATAAGTTGAAGTTAGAACATGGAAGCGATCCAATTACTATTGAAGGAGGTACTGGCAACACTAATTTGGGAGATGTTGAGTGCACGGGAGCAGGTGGAAAAACAGTTGTTTTTAAAAAGGACATAACCATTGGAACTGGCTCCAAACTTTCTGGAACTAGTAAAACCAGCTTGCTCACATTAGAAGGAGAGGGCACTATTCATTTGACTGCCTCGCCTACACAAAAGGCAAAATGGGTTCAAGTGAAAACAGATTTGGAAGTGCAGGGCGCTGTGTATAAAACAGAAGAAAGCCAGCCTATAGGAACTCAATCGGACATAGACGCAGGAAAACCCACTGGTTGGGCTTTTGAATCGTGTCTTATTTTGAAACTTAAATGGAAAAGCGGAGGTACCCCAGCTAATCAATGGACGCTAGATGAAAACTGGGCGCCAAGATGTGTGCCAACAGATGTGAATGAAGTGGTCATTCCTAGCGGACTCTCTAACTATCCTGTTTTGCAGGCGAATGCTAGTGCAAAAGAAATCGAAATAGAGAGTGGTGCTATTCTAGACCTTGCGAGCTTTGTTGTTAACACAACAGGCGGTGCAACTGCAAAAGTTAAGAATGCGGGCACTTTAAAGATGGAAGGTACGCTTTCGCAAAAGGGTTGGCTAAAAGAAAGTGGGAAGATATTACATAGTAATACTTCAACCATTCACTATAATGGAAGTGGAGCAGGTGAGGTATGGGCAGGACCGTATAAAAATTTGACGATTGAGCGTTCTATTAATATAGGAACGATAGATAATACTTTAGTGGTTAATGGCAAATTTGAGGTTTTGGCAGGTAGTGGCACTATAAGCGTAACGGCTAAAAGCCAAGAATATAAAGGAGATGCTATTCTTGGGCGAGAGACAGAGTTTGTTGCCGAGACAAAAGCGAAGTTTAAGAAAATTGGGGCAGGAGCGAATAATGTCAAATTTAACTGTGTTGCATTGGATATAGAAGAAGAGATAGAAGCTGAAGATATAAGCATAAATAAAGCAGGGTGCGTTGCAAACACAAAGGATATAAACGCAAATAAGCTCTCGCTTTTGCAAAATGGAATTGTATGGACATCTAATGGAGAGGTAGAAGTTCAAAATGATATAGTTTTTTCTGGAAATAATATCAAGTGGAATTCTAATGGAGATGTGTCAGTGCAAAATGACATCACTGTATCTGTGGGCAAGATAGAATGGACGTCGGTAGGCAACATAATAGTTCAATCTAATATCAACCTTGCAGGAACTACATCTAAGTGGACTTCTAGTGCAAACGTAACAGTTCAAGGCGACATTGTGGCACGGGCGGCAGAGTGGAAGGCTACTTCTGGCACAATAGAAGTGTGGGTTAATGTAGATGCTCCCAAATTTGAGCAAGAGGCGGGCAAGTTTATATTGAGTGGGACGGGCGCACAAAGTGTGAAAGTGAAGAAGCTAAAAGAGCTGGAAGTTGGGGCAAATAGCGATGCGACAATGGAAAGTATTGCGCCACTTCAGCAGACAATAGAAAAAACAACCAATAGAGGGAAGCTAAAACTGGCTAGTGGTGCAAAAGTTTCTATCAATGAAATTGAAAATACAGGCACTTTTACTTCTCATGCAAGCGAGTTCACACTGAAACACTCTCTTACAAACGCCAGTGGCAATTTTTCTGCCGATAAGTTGAAGTTAGAACATGGAAGCGATCCAATTACTATTGAAGGAGGTACTGGCAACACTAATTTGGGAGATGTTGAGTGCATGGGAGCAGGTGGAAAAACAGTTGTTTTTAAAAAGGACATCACCATTGGGACTGGCTCAAAACTTTCTGGGAGCAGTACAACGAGCTTGCTTACTCTAAAAGGAGAGGGGAATGATAGCAAGCTTCATCTAAGTGGCGAGCCTGCAACGCCTGCAAGATATGTTCAAGTCGAAACTAATCTACCCGTAGATGGAGGACCGTATAGAACAAAACAGAGTAAACCTTTTGGGGATGGCGCGAATGATCCTAACAAGCCTGAAAGTTGGATATTTGACGACTCTACAAAAATTATGTCTTGGACTGGAACTCAAAATAATAGTTGGATGGATAACCGTAATTGGAATCCAATAGGAGAGCCTGAGGAAAATACTGAGGTGGTAATCCCACATGTTTCTACTAACTATCCAACATTAACAGTTTCAGATAATGCAAAAGCAAAGAGTGTGAAACTTGAAAATGGGGCAGAGTTGAATTTGTCGAATTATCTAATAAAGGTTGGAACAACACCTTCGGATACTTCTAAATTGGAAACTCATGGCACGCTTAAAATGGTTGGCACTAATGAGCAAAGAGCGTGGTTTGAGAATAGTGACGCAAATAAAAAAATCTCAATTGAAGAAGGTTCTACAGTTGAATATTCTGGCACGTCTACAGATGCTATTTTTGCAGGACCGTACCAAAACTTGAACACATCTCGCTCTCTTTCTGCTTCCAGTATTACAGTAGAGAAAGAATTTAATATAAATGGGACATCTACTATTGAAATTAACGCTGCAAGTCAAGAATATAAAGACGATTCAACATTCAGTGTAGCGACAAAGTTTGTTGCTAGCACAGAAGCGAAATTCAACAAAATTGAAGCAGTAGGTAACGACATCGAATTTGAATGTGCAAAACTTGGGGTGACAGGGGGACTAAAGGCGCGCGATATCACTTTTAGCCGGGCAGGTTGTATTGCAAGCACAAATACAATGGAAGCACGCAACATTACTTTTTCTGCAAGTGGGGAAAAATGGACGTCTGGTGGAAATATAAAAGTTTCGGGCGATATTATGGCGCAGACAGTGGATTGGAAGGCGACGGCTGGTACAATAGAAGTGGGGGGTAATATAGACGCTCCGATGTTAGTGCAAGAAGCGGGCAAAGTGCTACTGAATGGTTCTGCAACGCAAAACTTAAAAGCGAAAAAATTGGACACTTTAGAAATAGATAATTCTTCTGGCGGTAATGTAATATTAACTTTAGATGAAGTTGCCTCTCTTCTTTTGAAAAACAGAAATGTTACCATGATGAAAGATGCTACTATCACAAAAGAATTTAAAAACGAACATGGCTCGTTTGATGCAACCGCTCATTCTGCCATCATAAACTTGCAACCCCAAAATACGCTTAAGATTGAAGGAAAAGCAAATATTAATAATGATAGTGCTACTACAGCGAACACAGGTACTAAATTTTATAAACTGCATTGCAGGGCATCGGGGGGGAAGACATTAATATTTGAAGGTGCTATAGAAATTTTAAACGATATAAGTATAACTCTGGGGTCGGGTTTTGTACCTTCGACTCAAGAAGGATTTAGCCAAGACGACGAGACTTTAATTCTAGAAGGAAATAGCATTTCTTCCAAACTTAACATTCAAGGAGATGGGCAGATATGGTTTAACGAGACGCCTCCGTTTCCAAAGCCTAAGAAAGGTGGCAAGTTTTTGCATGTTGCGCCTAATGTTCAAATTAGGGGCGGGTGCTATAGAGTGGCGGATAGCACGCACGACGACGTGCTTCCTCGCAATTGGGTTTTTGAAGAGTATGCAAAAATCATAGCGTCTCTTGCAATTACCAATACCCATGAGGTGTGTATTTTCTTTAATACTGCAGTGAACAAGCCACCTGCAAACTCTCTAAAGATAACATCACCAAGTTTTTCAGCTCTGACATCTACTGGTGTAACAGCTTGTGCAGGAAATAATGAAAATGAAAAAAATGATAGGTGGATGTATCAATTTTCGCAAAAGTTTACACCACAGTTGTTGCTCGAGCCTAATTCAGTGCTGACAATGGGCAACTCTTCTCTAGACTTTATCTTTGAAAGTGCATTTTCAGACTTATATCCGTATAAAAGAGGGTATATAAGTGATATCGGACTTAATTTGCTACAAGAGATATTTGCAAAAAATACAAAAACAATTACTGTTTTTGACGGTAGCAAAAAGTTGCCATTTATTAATACGTCAGTCTCGGCAACTATCCCAATAGATTCGCTACCTATCACTCTTTCTGCACGACCGCTCTCTAGTGCTAAATATTGGGTGCCAAAAAAGGTGAGCACGCCTTTGACCTCAAAGATGGCTATAGACGATGGGCCTCCTCTTTTACAGTTTGCGCCTGACGGCAGAGCGTCCACAGCAGATCAAAAGGTTTTTATAGTGCCCACATCTACTCAAGAAATGAAAAATATTGAAGGGCTAGAATTTATGTTTTGTTATGGAGGACTTCCTTGTGCACTCCTAAGCGACGAAAAAGATATGTTTTCGTATTCTCTTTGGAAGTTTACTTTTTTAAAGACCGCATTGCAAAGAGGAGGTGTTTCAATATTTAACAACGTTATTAATCCTACTATGAGCGAAGAGGCAACTATAGAAATAACAACAAAAAAAGCAGGAATGTTGGTTATTCAGGTTATGACAATAGATGGAAGCAGGGTGAAAACTATTGTAGATGAATATAAAGGGGCTGGAAATTATAGCTATAGATGGGGTGGATTTAACACGGCAGGTGGTATGGTGGCACCGGGTATTTACTTTGTGCGTATTGTTGCAAACGGAATAGATGAAATTAGGAAAGTTCTTGTTGTAAGATAAAGTATTAAAGGTGTTGATTGATATGGAATATGAAGGGCAAATTTGTCGCTCTCCTATGGAACGCTCCTCTTTTATGTTGCCAATTATGGTTGGTTGTTCTTATAATGGATGTAAGTTTTGCAATCTTTTTCGTAGCTTAAAATATAGAGAGCTTCCTGTAGAGCAAATAGAAGACGAGCTTCGCCGTGTGAAAAATGTAGGAGGGAAGCCGAAAAAGATATTTTTGGGTGATGGCTCCGCTTTTGACTGCAAATTTGAGCGATTGTCCGAAATATTGAACTTGATTCGATTGTATTTTCCAGAGTGTAAAGAAATAAATACAGATGCCACTGTTTCTGGGATCCTTAAAAAAACAGATGATGAGCTATACGCCCTGCACAATTTAGGTGTTACTCACCTTTATATAGGGATTGAGTCGGGATTGGATGATGTGTTGAAATTTATGAGAAAAGACCACAATATATATGAGGCTAAAATGGCAATAGAGCGAATTAAAACTTATGGTTATTTTTTTGATGCCCATGTAATGAGTGGAGTGGCAGGGAAAGGCGGGGGATGTGAGAATGCAAGGGCGCTTTCAGAGTTTTTAAACCAGACGGAGCCCTTCCGTGTGGTTAATTTCTCTATGTTTATTCATAATGAAGTTCCATTGTTTCAAGATATAAAAAAGGGGCTATTCCTTCCTGCAGATGAGCTTGAAAATCTAAAAGAAGAGAAAGAGCTAATAACTCTTTTGGAAGCTGATAGTGGTAAGCCAATTCAGTATGAGGGGTTTCATGATTTTATTGCAGTAAGAGTTAGGGGACGACTACCAATGGACAGGGAGAAAATGCTATCTACTCTAGAAAAACATATTCAAGTATATGAACAAAAGGCAAGCATATACACAGTTGTTAATGGAAAGTGCGCTTTGGGCGACCTCAAAAAAGATACCGGAGAGTCTGTTTGGTACTGCAAATAAAAACGATTGTTTTATATTAGCCCACTCCCTATAATGTATGCATATTAGTCCCCGTGATAGGTACATTGTTTATATT
>CAUTVN010000067.1:0-7857 GCA_963541705.1 uncultured Treponema sp. | reverse complement strand
TCCAATTAGAGTCATCTTTTTTGTATATGGGCAAAGCTTGCCGACTTAAAACTATTGCTGATGGTCCTTTTTTATTTGTTAGAGCCATTTTCCATGCAATAGCTACCTCCTCCCCATCTCCAGGGCGTAGTACCAAAAGATTTGGTATTGCTCGCAAAGAAGAGAGAGTTTCTACTGGTTGATGTGTAGCTCCATCTTCGCCTACAAATATTGAATCATGTGTAAAGACATATATTGAAGGTGTGCCCATAAGCGCTGCAAGGCGTAGACTTGGTCGCAAATAGTCTGAAAAAACCAAGAAAGTTGCACAAAATGGAATAAGTCCCCCGTGTAATGCAATTCCATTGGTGATGCTGGCCATTGCCATTTCTCGCACACCGTAGTGAATATATCTTCCATTTGAATTTTCCTTAGCAAAAGCTTTTAAACCCACACCAACAGCATTTGGGGAGGTTAGGTCTGCAGAACCTCCAATTAAGTTTGGAAAAATTGAAATCAATTGACTTATTACATCTTTTGAAGCAGCTCTTGTAGCAATGGAATGATCATAATCTTTTGTACTAAGAGATGATAGTTGTTTTTCTATAAAAGATTTGGCAGTTTCTTTGTTTAATGAAGTTGAGTCAAAATAAAAATCGAACAAAGCCTTCTTTTCAGGATTATCTTTTGCCCAAAGAGAAAAGTTTCGCTTCCATTCTTCTTCTAGCTTTGTATAACTTTCTTGATGTTTGGTAAAAAAATCATATGCTTCTGGACAGACAAAAAAGTCTTTTTCTGTATCTAGTCCGAGTTCAATTTTAGCTTTTTTAACGCCTTCTGCACCTAATGGTGCTCCATGTGCTTTTGATGTATTTTCAACAGTGGGAGCTCCATATCCAATTATAGAATCCAAAATAATAAGGGTAGGTTTATCACTTTTTTTTGCTTTTTCTGTTAGTGTAAAAATATCGCGATATGAATACATATTTCCATGTAAAACATTCCAACCATAAGATAAAAAGCGCATCTTTACATCTTCTAAAAAAGTAATATCTGTACTTCCATCGATGCTAACCTTGTTTGAATCATAATAAACTATGAGTTTGTTAAGGGAGAGCGCACCTGCAAGGCTACAACTTTCATGCGATATACCTTCCATCAAACATCCCTCTCCAACCAAAACATACGTGTAGTGGTCAAATATTTTATATTTTTCAGTATTAAAGGTATCTTCAAGCATTTTCTCTGCAATTGCCATACCACAAGCTGTTGCTATACCTTGCCCCAGTGGTCCCGTTGTCATCTCCACACCAGGGGTCGCTCCGTATTCAGGATGTCCTTGACATTTAGATCCTAGCTGTCTAAACCTCTTTATATCTTCGATCGAAACGTCATAACCTGCAATATGCAAGATTGAATACAAAAGCATAGAACCATGTCCTGCGGATAAGATAAAGCGGTCTCTATCGATCCAAAAAGGATTTTTGGGATTATGCTTCAGTATTTGTGCATACAAAGAAGCAACCAACTCGCTGGCGCCAAGTGGGAGACCAGGATGTCCAGAGCCTGCTTTTTCTATAGCATCTATCGATAGGCTCCTAATTGAAAGGGCTATGTTTTCAAGTTCTTTTTTCAAAATGTTTCTCCTAAAAAGATATTAAGTTATGTTAAAAAATATTTATTTTTTGAAGTGTGACAATACAAATTCTTCAAATCCAGTTGTGATAAAAGAAAACCGTTCGATTAGGTCTTTTGTCACAACAAGAAACTCTTTTGTATTTGGAAAGGGTCTTCCATCTAGTATTTGTTTAAGATTGAAAAGTGAATTATCCATTTCCATTACCATTTGGATAATTATGATAGAAATATCATATTGAATATCGAAAGGCATAATGGTCGATTTTTCTAATATTGCAATTGAAGCATAAACTCGCCTAAAAAGGCTAAACATTGCAAAAGCTAAAGCCAGTTCTTCTTTCTTTTTGAATGGATTATATTGTTTTATATACTTACTGTATTTTTTGCCCATAATGTGAGATATTTTTTTGATATGCTCTTTGTATTTTTCTGCAGAAAAAAAATCTTTAATAAAAGCATCGATGCATTCTTTTCTATACTTTTTTGTATTCTGGCTAATCCTTATATAATTGTTGTCTATAAAAGAATAAACGAATATCTGCATTATTGCCTCTGTCATAGGGGAATGTATACTTATAAAAAATTGTTCGTCAACACTTCTTCTATTTACTATATAGAATAAATTCAAAACATACCCAAACCATTCTTTTCGGGATGGGTAAGTGTGTGTTTTTGGCCATTTAACATCTTTTAGACCAACAGAGATTTCTACAAGACGATCGTTTTCTAAGAGATAGTCTTGCAGTGGTAGGCAATAGTCGCTGTTTAAAAGCACATCTCTGCCCAAAAACAAAGTAGACGAGAGAACATTTGCGATGTCAGTATATTCTGTAGCAACTTCTAAGAGCGCGACGGGAAGAGCTTTTTCAAAGTTTGCTATCCAGTCTTTTTTATAATTAATTGGAGGGGCATCTTTTGTTTTGGAATAAAATTCTACTGCCCTAGCCGCCCAGCTAGAAATCTTAAATATAAGTTGTTCATCTTCTCTAAAATTCCAGTTTTGATAAATTTGTCGGATATTGTATGCAGGAATGTAAAAAAAATCATCTGGTTTTACGTTTCTCTCACCCTCTTCAATCTGCTTATTCATAGGCGAAGAAGCAAGTTTACTTAGAATTGCTTCTTCAGAATATAAATAATAATATTTTTTTATCTCAGAAAAAGGTAGCGCCACTAATTTAGTGTATAATTCTTTTTCATTAAAGAGCAAAGAGATATCCATATGCTCAAATAGATTGTTAAGATAAGGATCAAACCGTGAACCTGGAATTAAGAGCCCATTTCCGAGTTCGTATTGCGTAGGTTTTATTGCAAAAACTTTGTCAGTAAAAAATACATCTTTTCCAATCCAATAGGGGGTATTAATGCCAAGCTTAAATGCTAGTGAATTAAAATTAATAAAAGCAGAACACAAATCTGCCCCCTCCTTAGTATATGCAATACCAAATTCTTCAAAGAGATCTACAATCTTAAACTTATCTTTACGCGTATAAAGCCATTTCACAACAAATGGTAGAATTTCAACAACATCAGACGACGACATAATGCTCGAGCAGTATATTGTATTTTACAAATAAATAAAAGGATATTACCAATAATTTATTGTTCTGAAAATAATTCTTTTACTATTTTTTTGAACTTTGCTCCTCTATCAAATTCATTTTCAAAAAGTTCAAAACTGCTAGAAGCGGGAGAGAGCAAAACTTCATCTCCTTTTTGGGCTGTTTTTTTTAGTTCTAGTAGCAAATCTTTTAAGTTATCATAAGGTCCTTCGTATGCTATATTTTTTGCATTAAAAGCAGATATCATTTTGTTTGTTGCGATCCCCTTTAGTATAAATATTTTCTTTGCTTTGCATGCGTTTTTTGAAAGTATTTCTACCTCTAAGTTTTTGTCTGTGCCACCGGTTATCAATATAGGCTTCTTTTTAAAAGAGGCGAGGGCAGTACAAGTAGCTTCTGGAATTGTTGCTGCGCTATCGTTATAAAAAGAGATTCCGGATGGGGAGGTAAAAAAAAGTTCCATTCTATGTTCCAGCCCCGAAAAGTTTTTTACCACACTTTCAATTTTTTCCTTTTCTATATTCATTAAATAAAGAGCCAAAGCGCTACCTAGCAAATTTTGTTTTGCACTTATTCCACGTACCTTAAGTGGTTCTTTTAATATGCAAATCTCCTCCATTTGTTTATTGTTATAAATTTTTAAAAATCCATTCTCACAATCATCCAAAAAAGCACCTTCAAGCCCATCTGGCAAAGGCTGAGCGCTATACCAAAATATTTTTGCCTTTGCATCTTTTGCCATAGCTCTTGTCCAAGGGTTATCGTAGTTTAAAATGAGATAATCGTCCTGTGTTTGCCTTTTGTATATTATACTTTTGTCTTTTACATAATCTTCCATATTGGCATACCAATTTTGGTGATCCCTCATAATTTGGGTTATTATGGCGATATGGGGTGAGAAAGAGTTGCAATTTAGTAAATCCGCAAGTTGCCAACTAGAAAGTTCCAAAACCACGGGCGTGTTTTCATTTGTTTCTTGTAAAAATTTTAGTGGACTCTTTCCAATGTTTCCTGCGAGAAATGCATTATAGCCTTGAGACGTAAGTCCATAATGCAATGCTGTACTTGTAAAAGATTTGCCCTTAGTGCCAGTAATCGCTAATATTGGAGCCTTGCTGAGAGATGAAAAAATTGAAATATCGCTTTCAACCCATTTTGCCATTTCCAAGTATTTATTTCCCTTGAACTTTACAGCTGGATTTTTGATCACTAAATCTGCATTTTTAAAATCTTCTATTTTGTGCTCTCCAAGTCTATAAGTTATGTTTTTAAACTGCGAAAGCGTCGAGAGAGGAGAGGCGAGCTCCTTTTCACTTTTTAAGTCTGTCACCAACACTTTTGCCTTTTGCCTTGCAAAAAAAGCCGCACTTTCTATGCCACCACCATTAAGACCGAGCCCCATTATAAGCACGTTCATTCCGCTAATGTTTCTTAAGTTCAATTGCATAGCACGTATACTAGTACAAAATAAGGAAAAAGTATAGAATATCTCTCAAGACTGTCATCTATTTTTAATAAAGTTGTTTCTAATATAAAATACAATCAACAAATCTCTTCAAGGGGAGCGTCCATGTTTTTAGATCATTATCCAGTAGCAACATCGAAGGCAACGTCTACTATTTTTTTTAAAGGGTTAAAAGCCTCTTCTTGTGTGTTGCTAATTCACGGATATACAGGCACGCCATACGAAATGAAATGGCTTGCCAAGCAATTAAATGACTCTGGCTATACTGTATTTGTTCCTCGATTGGCAGGGCATGGAACGTGCAAAACAGACTTTTTAAGTTCAAACTGGAAAGACTGGTTACGCTGTGTTTGCGATGCATATATAGATTTAAGTGCGCAATATAGCGATGTTTATGTTGGTGGGCATTCTATGGGCGGACTTTTGGCAACTATTTTGGCGCGCTCTTTTAATGTAAAAAAACTGTTTCTTTGTGCTCCAGCGTTTCAAGTTATTACTAAAGGTTCAATTCCGCTATGGCTTACCCCAATAGCAAAATATTTTGTTAAAGAAGTGAAAAGGTCAGACGGCTCTTTTTTCAAAGACGAAGAGTTTAATCGTGCAATACAAGACTACACAAAGGCTTGGTATGTTCCAAAATTAGCAGATTTTTATAAAGTAAAAAAATTAGGAGTAAAGTCGCTACCTTATATAAAAGCTTCTACACTCGTAGTTCTATCTAAAAAAGACCGCATAGTTCCATTTGCAAGCAAAGAAATAATAGAAAAAAATATAAAGGCACAGTGCGAATATCTAAATTTAGAAAAGAGCAGTCATTTAGTGTTGAATGATGTCGAAAAAGAAATAGTAGCGCAAAGAATTATACAATTCCTAAAATAGAGCAAAAAGATTTCCAAAACAAAGGCTAGAGGAAGACAAAAGCAAGATAAGATACATCTCCTAGGGGAATTGAACCCCTATTGTCGGGATGAAAACCCGATGTCCTAACCATTAGACGAAGGAGACAAAATATGCAAGAAACATCGCCAAGCATTCACAACTGTTACGAGACTATATAAAATATATAAAACATTGTCAATACCATCATACGGCAAAACTTCAGCATGATAAGAAAATGTAACTATATTTCATACATTGCCTTCGGCTATTTCTACAAAAAGAAAAATCAAAAAAGAGCCAACCACTCCTTTTCAGAAATTATGTTAATTCCTAAATTACGGGCTTTTTCAAGTTTGGTAGAATTAGAGGAGACGTTGCTTGCTACAAGATAGCTCAGTCCTTTTACGACACTGCTTTTTACAATACCGCCGGCATTGCGGGTCATAGCTTGGGCATCTTTTCGGCTCATACTCAAAAGCTCTCCCGTAAAACATATACTTAATCCTGTTAATTTGCCCCTCTCCTGCTCTTTTTTTATTGAAACATATCCTGTTTGCAAAAGTTCCATCATTTCATTTTTTACAGAGCCTAGTCCTTTTATAAAAGACGAAGCCATCTTTTGTGCAAAGCCATCTATTTGTTCTATATCTTCTTCATTTGCCAAAAAAAGTTTTTCTATAGAATCATATCCTTTTGCGACAATCTTCTCTGCCATAGTCTGCCCTAAGTCTTCTATATCAAACCCCGCGATGAGCTCAGACATAGATATCTCTTTTTTTGCATGAATTGATCTATATACTTTCCTACTAGAAAGCTCTCCCATTCTCTCAATATTTTCAATATCTTCGACTTTAAGCTCGTATAAATCTTTTATCTTTTTTACGCTTCCATTCTCAAAAAGGCGCTTTAGCAAAGTCTGTCCAACCTCTTTCATATCTAGTACTTTCACCCATTTTTCTACTCTATGCCATCCTACTTTTTTGCAATTAATATTTGGGCAATAAAGACGAGTTCCTTCGTTTGTTAAAAGAGATTGGCAAGCAGAGCACACTTTTGGCATTTTGATTGGAGTGCTATTTTTAGGATTTTCTAGCAATGCTTCTATTTTTGGGATAATTTCCCCTCGTTTTGAAACCAAAACACGACTGCCAATCTGTAGATTAAGGTTTTTTATTATGTTTGGATTGGCAAGACTCGCCCTTTTTACTCTTGTTCCTGCAAGTTGCACAGCCTCTATAATTGCTATTGGCGTATACGTAGAACCCGATTCGCTCCATTCAACGTCCAATATTGTAGAAATTGCCTTTTCTAATTCAAACTTAAATGCAATTTGTTTTTCTGGTCGCACTCTTTTTAAGTCTTCTAAATCTATTTCTACATTTTTTACAACAAGACCGTCTATATCGAATTCGAGACTATCTCTAATTTGCGCAATTTGTTCTCTATATGCTATAATTTCTTGGCTAGTTTCGAAAAGATTTGTTTTGACAGTTTGAAAGCCATTATTTTTTAGCCATTCAATTTTCTCTATTTCATCTTTATAAGGAGCTGTGGCATATTTTCTCAAAACATCTTGATTTATATCATACGAGAGCGTATCTCTTTCAAATGATTTTTTATCTTCTTGTCCCACATCATAGCAGACAACGACCAAATCTTCGCATCCTTTGCCGTCTTTGCGCTTCATTATCCCATTTGCCGCATTTCGACAATTTGCTTTATCTTTGTATATTGAAGAGAAGGTTTTTTTTGGCATTAACACCTCGCCTCTAACAGCCCCTGAAAAGTTTGCGTTTACTCCTTTTAATTCTTTTAGTACTCCCTGCATTTTAATTGCATTTTCTGTAATATCATCTCCAATTTTTCCATCTCCACGTGTTACGGCTTTGTTGAGTTTTCCATTTTTGTATTGAAGCTCTAGGCTTGCTCCGTCCAATTTATATTGAACGATAAAAAGCTGTGAGTTTTGTTTTTTTGTCCATTCCAAAAAGGAGGGAATATCGCTGGCTTTTTCTTGGCTACCCATTGGAATTATGTGTTGCACTTTCTTAAAACCGTCGCTCGCATCCTCTCCAACTTTTCTAAAAAGAGGATTAGCAGGATCTATTCGTTTTAACTCGTCCCAGAGAAGGTCAAATTGCTCATCCGTAATTTCTGCTTGCCCATTGTAGTATAATTCTTGGTGTTTTTTTATTAGAGCTTCTAGTTCCGATATATTCATGCCTTATGAGACCTCTTTTTTGTATAAGTTAGGAAGCAGATACGTGTGAGAAAAAATTGTCAATTCAATACTATTCTTTAAGTTTGGTAATTTCAGTTTTTTTCAAACCGGTG
>CAUTVN010000066.1:0-8024 GCA_963541705.1 uncultured Treponema sp. | reverse complement strand
AATACATTCTATCATTTTATCATTATTCGGTCTGTTTTTTAAGTGATTTATGTCCAAAAAATTTTTTATAAAAATATTAGGTATAACAAAAATGATTAAAGAAATACAATACGTTTTTTTAGACTCAGGTCTTGGTGGCCTCCCATATTTGCAGTGTCTGTTAGAAAAAGAAAAAAGCGCCAAAACTCTTTATGTTGCAGATGTTCAAAACTTTCCCTATGGAACAAAAACAAAGGAAGAAGTCATTAGCGCATCTTGCTCTATTGTTGAAAAAATAGTCAAAACATTTGCCCCACAGCTAATCATAGTTGCTTGCAACACCATCACAGTCTGTGCATTAGACGTGTTGCGCGCCTCTTTTTCCATTCCTTTTGTGGGCACTGTCCCTGCGATAAAGGTTGGAGAGCGAATTACAAAAAACAATAAAATAGGACTTATTGGAACAGAAAGAACTATAAGCGATGAATATATTGAGCGCCTCCTTTTGCAAACAAGCAAAAAATGCACCTTATATCCAAAAGCAGAAACCGAGTTAGTAGAAAAAATAGAGAATGGCTTGATGTTTGAAAGTAAAGAAGAACAAATAAAGGCTATTTCACCCATTATGCAACATTTTGCAAAACTTAATTGCGATGTTTTAGTATTGGGTTGCACACATTTTTTGCATTTGCGAGAGGCGTTTATTAAAGAGGGCAAAACATGCAATATCGAAATTGCCGACTCGCTTGAAGGCGTTGTAACGCAAGCCTTAAAGATCTCCCCTTGCAAAGGGGCAATTGACAGCGCTAGATATTTTTATGCAACAGGAATGGAAGGAGAGAAAAGCAAGTATAGAGAATATGCATCTAAGTGGAATTTAGAGTTTTTAGAAAAGCTTTAATTCCCCTTTTTTTAAGGCTTTAGCACACCTTAAAAATTCAAAAAACAACCTCAATTTGCCGATTGCTAAGGCGGAGGCATGGTGCTTATAAATAGGACATTTTTATAAGCATTGTATATTTGCTAAATTGAAGCGTAAGTCTATCTTTATAGCTCTATTTTTTTCTTTTTTGCTTGTGAACATATGGGACGTTTTGTCAGCAGAGAATTCACTATATGTTGAATTGGAACAGGCAAAAAACACTCTCGATGCCTCACTCTATTTTGAGCCATTAAGTGGGGAGCTTCTTTTTTCAAAAAATGAACTTTCTGCCTCTCTATCCCTCGATTCCTCCTTGCTTTTTTACTCCGATGCCTCTTGCATCTTCCTTAAAAATCCTCCAAAAAAAGAGGGGGGCAAAATATTAATTAGCAAAGAGAGTATGCAAGAATTGAAAAAGTTTTTTAACATAAGGGAAAAAAGGGAAAAAATTGAAGGAGGTAAAGAAAGTTTTGGATATACTGTTGGTGCAATTTTAATCGACCCAGGACACGGTGGAAAAGACCCGGGCTGTGTAGGCTCATACACTGAAAATGGAAAAAATAAAATAGTCTACGAAAAAGACATCGCCTTATCTGTCTCTCTAAACCTATATAATAAACTCAAAAAAACCTATCCTGATAAAAACATTCAATTAACAAGAAATGGAGACTATTATCCGACAGTGCCCGAAAGAGTAAAAAAAGCAAATTCAATCAAAGTGAAAAAAAATGAAGCCATTTTATATATCTCAATTCATGCCAATGCATCTCTAAACAATAGAGCACAAGGTTTTGAAGTGTGGTATCTGCCCCCAGAATATAGACGAAATGTGCTTGAAAAAAACGAAGAAACAAAAGAAATTCATACAATTCTAAATTCGATGATGGAAGAAGAATATACTATGGAAAGCATTTTGATGAGTAAGTATGTGCTAGACGGGCTAAATAGAGAAATCGGCGATGTTTCGAGAAATAGAGGAATAAAAGAAGAGGAGTATATTGTGGTTAAAAATGTGAAAATGCCCTCTATTCTTGTAGAATTGGGTTTTGTAACAAACAAAGAAGAAGCCAAAAGACTTTGCACTCCCTCATATCTAGAAAAATGCACACAAGGAATTTATAGTGGACTGGTTTCTTTTATACACCAATTTGAAAGCTCATCTGGCTTTATCGCAAGATAGGGATGATTTTAATAGATTTAATAAAAAGTGTTTTTTTACCTGGCATTAATTAGAGAGGCTCTAGAGCTTCTAAGGCTTCTAAAAAACGATTTTTTGAATATGCACTTAAGATGTATGTGGCTTTTGAGCCCTCGTCAACAAAAACAGAGTCTCCACTTTCTAATTCTGTAATAGACAGAGAAAAAGCCTCCCCCTCTTCCATCCCAAAAGTAAGCCTTGTTGTGCGCTCAGTTTCGCGTCTAGCACCGTCAAAAATATTTATCATAGTAAGAGATGAGAGAGTATGTTCTAATTTAAGAAAAGCGTCTTCATTTTTAAGCGTTCTAAATATCTTTTCCTCACCGCCATTTTCAACATATGTAATATGATTCTTTTTCAACTTTTCTTTATAGACTTGCATCTCGACCCAAAAACTTGGGGTGGCACAAAGAAAAGGAGAGGCAAAGTCGAAAATAGAGATCACACTAGAGGCAACATTTCCCCGTCTTGCATAAATTCTTTGCCCAGTTACGTCTTTAGAGCCAAAATAGATGTCTTGCAAGATGTTTCCATCAGATCCTATGATGCGCAAATTAAATGCCGAATCCTCATCTAATTTATAAGATGAATAGAGACGAAAATTGTTTGTAATAAAATATGCATCTACCTCTCTTGTAAGACTGAATAGAAAACTTTCTATCAAATCTTTTTTTATATAGTACGAACAGTGTTTTGCTTTTAACCTCCAAGCAGGCTCCTCTTTTATAATTCTTAAAGACGAGACTTGGATACCATCTCTTTCTGTTAGCACAATTTCTTTTGCATCTTTTAGTGTTGTAGGCAAAAGTAGCCTAATACTCCCCGTGTTCTCTCCCAATATCTTTCTCTTTTCGCACTTTGCAAAAAAAAGCAAAAGGAGAATGGCAAGATTGAAAAAAATTAAAAGAATGGTGCGAGTTTTAAGACGCGGTAGGTAAGAGTTTTTCATAGTTATCCATTCTTTTTTCTAATAAAAATATAAAACGCTATAATAAGAGAGGGAAGGATCAAAAAACAAAAGATGCGCGCTTTTGCAAGAATAGAATTAAACTCATCTTCTTCATAAAACCTAAAAGGTCTCTCATCGTGCCTTTTTTCCCTCAAACGCAATATCTCTTCATTTTCAGACAAATAAAATGCAAGGTTTAGAGCGAATTCCATATTTTCTTGTGCATTTGTATATTCAATTGCTCTTCCTATAATATTTTCGTCGCTTACAACTACCATCTTTGTAGGCTTTTTTGCGATAGCCATTAAAATTCTTTTTTCCCCCTTTTCTTTTTGAAAAAGTTGAAATATGTTTTGTGAAAATGGATCTGTAATATAGTCTTTTTCCATTGTTATAGACTGTTGAGTAGAGGTTGCAAGAGGCTGGAGTGTTTCATTTTTTTCTTTGTTTAACTCTATGCTAGAAGGCCAAAAGGTTTGTAAAGAGAAAATAGAGGCAAAAACTGAAAAAGAGCTGTCTAGGTTTTCGTATAAAAGAGTGGGCCAGAGGGGATAGTTGATTGTTTGGCTAGACGCTCCATCTGAACTTAGCATTTTTAAGGGGAAGTTTGAAATATCCAAAACCAAATCGCTTTCTATTAAAATACCATATTCTGAAAGCAATTGTATCAAGGCATCACCACTTTTTTTTCTAGCTTCCCAATTGCCTGCAACATCAACTGTGTTTCCAGAAACAAAAAAAGCAGCCTTACCTCCTTTTTTTAGGAAGACATCTATAAATGTTGCGCTCCCCTCATCTATTTTTGAAGAGCCCACAACAAATAGAGGATAGCTTAAGTCCAGCTCATCCTTTAACGGAAGGCTGAGCTCTCTTGTTTTAAAGCCTGCATAAGAAAGCCATTGGGCAAGATAGGGAGCCGCCTCTTCTTCGCCAGACGCAAAGAGTAAATTTATCCCACGTTCTATATTTTCACTCTCTCTATTTATTTGCAAGATTAAGTTGACTATTTCGTATTCAAGGTTTGAAGCAGAGGCAACAAAAGGAATTGTTCGAATAAAACCTTTTAGCCTTACTACAATGCCAGAATATATGTTTTTCACTGCCACCTCATGCGCTTTTTTCTCTTCTATGTTTTGTGGAACCAAATTTAGGCTTAAAAGCTTTTTCTCGTCCATTGTCTCTGCATTGTATATTCTAAAAACACATTTCTCTCCCCCACAAATTTTCATCTCATTGAGAATGTCTAATATATAGCCTGACTTTGGGGCATAGGCTAAAAAGGATGAGGAGCGAAACCACGATATCTCCGCTACGCCATCTAAGCTTTCAAAAACATCTTTTGTATATTTAGAAAGACTATAAAATTGCCCGTAGCTCATATCGACTCTCGCATACCACAATTGAGAGAGAAAACTTAAAAGAGCTAAACTTAAGCTACACAATAAAAACTGAGCCCATTCTTCCTTTTTCATTTTTTCTTAACTCTTAGGATAAATATATTTAGTTCTATGCAAAAAACTAAAAGCAAAAAATAGTAAACTATGTCTCGACTATCCAAAATCCCTTTGCTTGCACGGTCAAAGTGGTGATAAAACGACAAATATAACAAAAAGTTTTGCACTTCAGCCCATTCATAAAAAACACTTGCGAATATGTGAAGAAGATTCAGTATAACTATGATTATAAAACTAAAAAAGAAATTTAGAGCGCTATGCTTAGAGGCAAAACTTATTGCTTGAGAAATAGAGAGAACGCAAGAGCCAAAAACAAATGTTGCCAGTACAGAATATAAAAAAGGAATGGGCGAAATATAGATTAGGCGAGCAATGCTTAGAGGCGGAACGAGAGATGCTATCCACATAAAAAACCACACCAGCAAATTGGTAGCATACTTAGAGGCTACAATATCTCTTTCCGAAATCGGCATGGAAGCCAACAAGGCGTATGTTCCATCTTTTCTCTCATCTGCCCATACATTCATACTCAAGAGTGGGAGTAAAATCGAAAAAAGCCAGGGAAGAGAGGCAAAATAATTTTTTAAATCTGAAATCCCCGCCATAAGCCAATAATTATTAGCCAGTAGAATTAGAGACGATACCAAAAGCGTTACTATTAAGAGGAGTGGAGTGAAAAAAGATAGAAGAGCCCCCTTCATCTCTTTTTTAAAAAGAATGTACATAGGATAGAAAGACATAAGTTTATCCCTTAAAGAATTCACTTTTTTTCACTCCTGCAAAAAGTTCAAAAGCTCGCGCTAATACGTCCTCTCTCTGCGATATCTCTCCACTCTCTTCTTCTATTTTTGTCTTTATCTCTTCAATACTTCCTTGCAATATCACCTCACCATCTTTTAACAAAATGTGTTTTGTGCAAATGCTTTTCGCCAAGTCTAAATTGTGTGTAGAAATCAATGCAATTTTTGTTTTGTCTAGTTGCAATATGCGCTTTTCAAACGCTTTAAGTTGCAGAGAGTCTAAATTTGCTGTGGGCTCATCTAAAATTAAAACTCTAGGTCTATGCGCTAAAATACTTGCAAAAGCCACCCTCTGCCTATATCCCTTAGAGAGAGTTGCAATTTTTTTGTTTTTTACATCTAAAAGATCTCCCATCTCGAGAGCTTCCATAGCCAGATAGCTTGCGTCTTTTTTGCCTATTGCCCGCATTTGGATTGAAAACATTAAAAATTCTTCCACCGTAAGCTCGTTATATAAAGGAGCATTTTCGTATAGGACTCCCATCTCTCTCTTTGCTTCTATAGGAGAGTTATTTATCGAATGCCCTTCTACTATCACATCTCCTATAGTGGGTCTTACCACACCTGTAATAATTTTGATTATTGTGCTTTTGCCAGCCCCATTGAGCCCCAATAAAGAGACGATCTCTCCTTCTTTTGCTGTAAAAGAGATATCTTTGCATGCAATGCTCTTTTTTTGGAATTGTTTATATATTTTTGTGATATTACAAACTTCAAGCATCAGTTTAACCGCGTCCTAATGGTGTTTAGAAATCCTTATATTATCAGCATTGCATCGCCATAAGAAAAAAACTTATATTCTTTTTCGATTGCATGTTGATATGCGTTCAAAATATTTTCTTTTCCACAAAAAGCACAAACCAACATTAAAAGAGTAGATTGGGGGGTGTGAAAATTAGTAATGAGTCCGTCAACCACATTAAAATTATATGGAGGATATATAAAAATATCAGTACTTCTATTTCCTGCATCTATGCAATTTTTGCCACTATTCCAAGCCGCTTCTAAAGTTCTAACGCTTGTAGTTCCACAGGCAATGATCGGCCTTTTCTCACTTTTTGCTTCATTGATTTTGTTTGCGACTTCCTCACTTATAAAGTATTCTTCTTTATGCATCTTATGCTCTTCTACCCTATCCTCCCTCACAGGTAAAAAAGTTCCCAAACCTACATGGAGGGTTATGTAGACGATATCTATTCCGCGATCTTTGATTTGTGTCATTACTTGTTTGGTAAAATGTAAGCCTGCTGTTGGCGCTGCAATAGAGCCCAAGTGAGATGCATATATAGTTTGATATCGAGCGGCATCTTCCTTTGTGTCTTCTCTCTTTATGTATGGAGGAAGAGGGACGTGTCCTTTTTGCTCAAAAAAAGATTCGTCAAGTTTCTTTTCAAAATGTAAAAACTTCTCTTCAGTTAGTCTACCTATTAGCTCTTCTCCAAATAAAAAAGAATCGTCCGCTTTGAGTTTTTTCATTTTAGGACTTAATACTTGCCAAGTCTCGCCTTCGTCAATTTTTTTAACAAACAAAAACTCAATAGACTCACCTCTATCTTTTTTTAATGGCTTTCCATAAACTCGGGCACACCGAACTTTAGAATTATTAAAAACCAAAAGGGAATTTTGAGGTAAAAGAGTGGGAAGAGATGAAAATAGATTGTCTTTGAACTTACCATCTTTCCTATCCAACACCAATAATCTATCTTCTCCTCTAACTTCAGAAGGCTTTTGCGCAACAAGATTGGAGGGTAGATGAAAATCAAAATCTATTGTGTTCATACCAGACGCATATTCTATTCTAAAAATAGATATTTTGTAAAGATTTGTTTTTAAAAAAAAGTTTTATTATAACTCAAGCCCATCTCTATAGGGGGAGACAACAGGCACGTCTTTTTTACGCACCATCCAGTTAGCGCAAGCGGTGGACAAAAGTCTTGGCATAAAACGCTCATTTTTTACAGTTTTATAGGAAGAGCCTGCCCTCATAGATTCTTCCCACCAATCATAGAAGACAACATTAGTCGTTACGTCTTCTACCCGAAAGTTCCACTCTGCGGAGCAATATCCTATTGGATCATATTGGTAGAATTTAAGAGCTTTTCCTCTAGTGTTTGGGTGAACTTCGTAGGCTAGCCATTTTAGGGGAACATAGTTGCCACCAATAACACTTTCGTAATCCGAAGGAGCCCCATAGCTAAAGAGCAATTTTGTATTCACATCTAAAGCCACCATAAAATTATCTAAGTGTTTTTCAAAAAAATGGGAACCTTTTGCAGCAACTGCCTTAAACTTAAAAAAGATGAAACGCTGCATCTTTTCTTTTTCTGCCCCACTCTCATACACGGGCAAATTGATAGGATGCGCTCCTTCGCACTTATAGTAGGAAACGTCGTATATGTGGTTATAATTTCCCAACGCTACGTGGGTGCCCCTGACAAAAGGCTCGCTATATACATATGTTAGATTTGGTTTTCCCCACATTTCGTCTCTAATATGTTCCGTCGAACATCTAGAGAATAGCGTCTCATCGTCAAAGATGAATTCAATTATGGGAGCAGAGCCTTTTTTTGTAGAAGTGATTTTGAGCATATGGATTGCCACGTTTTTTAATCTTTCACTTTTGAAAAAGAGGTCTGGGTTGTTGTATGCCAAAGACTTTGCAAGTAAAACAGTTGCAAAAGAAAATAGAAAGCTGACCAAGAAAATTGTTTTTTTATTCATA
>CAUTVN010000065.1:0-8049 GCA_963541705.1 uncultured Treponema sp. | reverse complement strand
CTGACGCATTTAGTATATTAAAACTATTGATTATGGGCTCACTCTCTTTTAGTGCTTCCTCCTTTTTCTCTTCATTCTCGCGCACTAAAATATCTTCTACAGCTTTTTTAATTGTAGTAGGTGTAATTCCGTGTTCTGTGTTATATAGTTCTTGAATTCTTCGTCTCCGCTTCGTCTCTTCTATTGTTTCCTTCATTGCATCGCTAATTTTTTCTGCATACATAATTACTCTTCCATTTTGGTTTCTTGCCGCTCGGCCTACAATTTGAATAAGACTAGTAGTAGAGCGCAAAAAACCAATTTTATCTGCATCCAATATGGCAATAAAAGCAACTTCGGGCAAATCTATGCCTTCTCGAAGCAAATTAATTCCAATTAAAACATCAAATTCTCCTGCTCGCAAACCTTTCAATATTTCCACCCGCTCAATTGTTTCAACTTCACTGTGAATATAGCGCACTCTCAAACCCAAATCTAACAAATATCTGTTTAAATCTTCTGCCATACGCTTTGTTAGGGTCAAAATTAAAGAGCGCTCGCCATTTTCTATGCACTCTTGAATATTTTTGTAAATATCTTCCATCTGCCCTTCTTCACCTTTTACTTCTATAATTGGATCCAATAAACCTGTAGGTCTTATTAGTTGCTCTACTACTTGAGTAGAATAGGACAACTCTTTTTTGCTAGGAGTTGCAGAAACAAAAATACATTGGTTCAAATTAGCCTCTACTTCTTCAATTTTTAGCGGACGATTATCTAAAGCGCAGGGCAGGCGAAACCCAAAATCTACTAAATTTTGCTTTCTAGAACGATCTCCTTCGTACATAGCACCAAGTTGCGGAAATGTTACATGGCTTTCGTCCATAAAAAGCAAAAAATCCTTTGGGAAATAATGAAAAAGGGTAGCAGGAGGCTCCCCTTTTTTTCTATTTGCAATTGGAGCAGAATAGTTTTCTATACCAGGGCAATGCCCTGTTTCGCTTAGCATTTCTATATCATATTCTGTGCGACTTTTTAGTCTTTCTGCCTCTAATATTTTCCCTTGCCCCTTAAGCTCTTCAAGCCTAGTTTTAAGTTCGATTTTTATTCGCTCGATTGCTTTGGGAATTGCATCTTCGCTCATAACAAAGTGTTTAGCAGGATAGATAGTAAGCTCTTCATATTCTTGACTTATCTCGTGGGTAGTTGGATTGAATCTTCTAATTCTAACAATTTCATCAAAATCAAATTCAATTCTATACGCTTCTTCCATATAAGCAGGAAAAATTTCGAGCACATCGCCTCTCGCTCTAAAACGTGCTCGTTGCAAAACAGCATCGTTTCGCTCATATTGTAAATTTATCAAATCACGCTTAAGTTTTTCTATATCACATTCCTTTCCACACTCCACTGTAATACGCAAATCTCGCCAAGATTCAGGTAAGCCCAAACCATATATGCAAGAAACTGTAGACAAGACAATTACATCTCGCCTTTCCATAAGACTAAACGTGGCAGAAAGTCGCAAACGGTCTATTTCGTCATTTATATCTGCATCCTTTTCTATATATAGGTCTCGTTGGGGAACATAAGCTTCTGGTTGATAATAGTCGTAGTATGAAACAAAATATTCAACAGCATTTTCAGGGAAAAAGCTTTTGAATTCTCTATATAGCTGAGCAGCAAGTGTTTTGTTATGACTTATAATTAGTGTGGGGCGTTGGACTTTTTCGATAATATTTGCCATTGTAAAAGTTTTTCCACTCCCTGTAATTCCTTTTAGAGTTTGATATTTTTGCCCCTCTAGCACACCTTGCGCGAGCCTATCTATTGCATTAATTTGGTCTGCCATAGGAGAATATGGAGAAACTAAATGAAACTTTTTCATAAAACTCTTATCCTACATATAATTATATTCTGAAGCACAATCAAAACTCTAGTATAGTTCTATAAGTACAACTATACCAGAGTAAAACTCAGCTAAAATATAAAAAAATACGTTTTATTATTTTACACCACTCAAAATATAAGACGCATTCATAAATAGCCTATCTATAGAAGATCTTGAAAAGCCAGTAATTTTTGCAATTGTTCTATTGCTAACACATTTTACCCCTTCTTGGAGTATATGATTTGCTTTTTCATATTTTTGTTCACTATATTTTAAACTTTTCATAATGAGACATTTTTGATTTTCTGTTGAATAATCTAATTTCAAAATTTTCTCAAAACTAATTTTTCTAACAAAATACTTTGTACTCTTTTCTTTTGCAGCCATTATTTCCTTATTACATTTTAGAAATTCTACATTGAAAACCAAAATATAATAACTTAATAATTCAAAAGGCATCCCAATATATTTTGAGATTTTATAGACAAGAATGTCATCAACAAATGGAGCCGACTTACAAGCAAACAAGAAAATAAGTTTTCTTACATTTTCAGCTCCTCTACCAAATGCATTAGACGCTCTCCATTTTTCAAGCGTTTTTGTCATATCTTCTGAAGATGGCATTTTTGCATCAGGAAAAGTATAATTTCTTAAACATTTGTTGTAATCAAACTCATAAAACTCACCAAATTCATTTTCTATATCTCTTTTAAATTCTTGCAACAAAATCGCATCCTGAGCTTTTCTTTTAAATTCATGTTTCATAAAGAAACTTTTTTGATATTTTAGACAAGCACAAACAAAAGTAAAAAAATTAGACCTACTCTCATCATATTTTTCAAAAATGTTTTGGAAGGTATTTGGGTATAAAAATGTAAGAAAATCACTCATATCATCTTCTTTCATAACAATTCCAAAAGTTTCTGGATTACAATAGACCAAAGCAAATAGTTTTTCCGCACATGTCTTAATAATGTTTTTCTCTAAGTCTCTATTAAGCAAGTAAGTGGATAAAAGAGCGTTGACTGTTTGTTTTATATTTTTTACATTTTTCATATAAACTCCTTACAGTCCTATATAGCAATAAGTGAGCCAAAACCTCTCTTTTTTTAAAATATGTTGATTTTTAATAAGAAAAGTGATATTTTACGCTAAGTTTTTATGAATTAAATTGTTTTTGTACAATTTGACTACTGAATTTTATTAGATGAAATTGTTAAATTTCTTAGATTCTAATTTTAAGATTCTTAAAATTCAAAAATGAAAAATATAGAACACCGACAAAAGTTAAGGCGCTTGTTGTATATTTGAAAGATTGAAAAAAGATTGTTTTAAGGAATATTTAATGCAAAAGCACATACATGAAGAAAAAAAGAATACAAATGAGCAACTTTTCGAGGCTTCTTTTAAAGATGATTTTAATTCCACATTTACACGACTAACAGAGATACAAGAAGAAATTATAACAAAGAAAATTGAAGAGCTAGAGGCACAACTGCAAGAGATAGAAAACGCAGTAATAGAAATTATAAATAGAGCTCAAAGGCGCAAAAGTTGAGCTCTATATAACAAAACTCAACTATATAAAACGAGTGCACCTTTTTTTGCTAAACCCCTTAAGCTACGTATCCAAAAAACAGACCTAGCGTCTATTTTACGTTATTCCATCCTATATCTTCCACCATAGAAGATATTTTCACTAAATCTGCATCCAAAACAATATTTGCTTTTTTGAGATTTTTTAGGCAATCAATCCATTCTTCACATATGCTAAGCTCTGCTGCAATATCTCCACCTTCTACACTCAAACCTTCGCTAATTTTCTTTATGCTTTCTGCCTTTGCTTTTGCAATCGCTATAATCTCTCTAGCCTCGCCCTCAGCTTCGTTTATAGCCCTCTCCTTCTCGCCCTCTCCAATATTTATGCATTCTTCATAAGCCGCACGAGAAAGGTTTATCATAGTCTCCATTTCACCCTCTGAGCGAGCAATTTCTGCTCTCTTCTCTCTTTCAGCTTTCATTTGGTTTTCCATTGCTTCCATAATAGATGGAGAAACTTGGATGTTTTGAATTTCATATCTAGTAACTTTCACGCCCCATGGGTCAGACGCTTCGTCGACAGCCTTTACCACTTGAGCATTAATTCTCTCTCTTGCTTCAAAAGTATCATCTAGGTCTAATTGACCAATAACACTCCTCATAGTAGTTTGTGCCAGTAAAATAGTAGCATATTGATATCCTTCAATCTCATAACTCGCCATAACGGGATTAAAGATATACATATACAACACTCCATCTACTTTCACCTTTACATTGTCTTTTGTAAAACAGTCCTGAGCTGGAACGTCTATAGACTGCTCTTTTAGAGTTTGTTTATACCTCACTTTGTCTAAAAAAGGAATCAAAAAATGAAAACCTGCTTCTAGCGTTCTACTATATTTACCCAAACGCTCAACGATTAGCACTGTTTTGTTTGGCACAATCTTTATCGAAAAAATACATTTAATAATAAATACAAGCAATAATATAAAAATAAGAGGAATCAAAGATGTTAGCATTTTTCCCCTGCCTTTTTGATTACATCTGCAAAAGAAGCAATAGATGCAACTCCTTTGGGATAGACTGATACTTTTCCATTTTTTAACACCTCGTCTAACGCTTGTATATATCGAGTAATTAAATGAAGTCGCTTAGAATCAACACCTTTTTCATTTTGCAAAACTTGCGAAATTAAAACGAGTGCCTGATATGTTGCCTGACCCCTAATTTGTATAGCCTTAGATAGACCATCTGCTATCATAATTTTTCTTTCTTTTTCTCCCTTCGCTTCGTTTATCGCCTTTTCTCTCTCCCCAATAGAAAGGTTGATCCTACTTTGTTTTTTACCCTCACTTAAAAGAACTTCTGCCCGTTTTTCTCTTTCTGCTCTCATTTGGCTTTCCATAGCAGTAAGAATAGTCTCGCCAGGCGTTATATCCCTTATTTCGTATCTATTGACTTTAATACCCCAGCCTGCAGATGCAATATCCAAAGCCGAAACAATATTTGTGTTTAACGCTTCGCGCCCCGAAAATGTTTTGTCCAGTTCAAGTTTTCCAATTTCGCTTCGCATAGTTGTCTGTGCCAACTGCGAAACTGCAAAATGATAGTCGTCTATGCCATATACCGCCTTAACAGAATCAAAGACTTTCATATATAGCACACCATCTACACGCACCTGCACATTATCACTTGTGATGCATACCTGAGGCTGCACATCTACTGCCTCCTCTTTCAAACTTAGACAATAGGCAACACGGTCTAAAATGGGAAGCTTAAAATTAAGTCCTGCCTCGCACTTCTTTTTGTATTTGCCCAATCTTTCTATTATATACACCTTCTTTTCCGGCACTATAACAATAAACTGAAAAAGTAGACCAAACAAAACGAAAAGAAACCCATAAAGAGCTAAAACATTAGGAATAGAAAAACCTTTAAACAAAAAATCCATCCACATAGTCTTCCCCCCTTAAAAAAACCTATATTTTCTTAAATGTCTATATTTAAAAACTCATGTATAATCTTTTCATCGTCAAGTGAAAGACTTTCAAATTCTAAGTTTAGGTAATTCTCTGCTTCGAGCACTTTGCAATGAGGAGTAATGATTTTATCTCTTAATTTGAGCGAACAATTCATCAAAATATCACCCGCATTAAGCCCTTCTACCTTCATATCGGGAATAAAAAGCATAGAAGTTGTTTGTAGCTCTTTAACCTTTCCTGTAACTATAGAAAGAGAGGTAGGCTCCACAAACAAAAAAGAGCAATCCGCACTGGCAAAATCAGACTTACTATTTCCACTCCTAAACGCTAGACACTTATATTTTGTAAAAATATCTTTTGCCGATTTTAACACCACGTCGTAAGGCTGCTCTACATTAATAACCCCTTGCACTCCAATTTTTAGAGCCTTGTCTACTTCTAGTGCAGAAAACTGACTGTTAACGACTAAAATAATTACCACATCGTTTTTAGACGTGTCATATCTAAGATATTGAGTCAACACCTTCCAGTGTCTCGGAAAATCTACTGCATCGATTATAAGAGCATCAGGTTTTATCTCTTGCAAATTATCCAGTGCTTTAAGAGGGGAGTTATAATGAACCATATTCATAGACTTCTCTTTTAAAAACCTAATTAAGCCTTTACTTTCATCTTGTACATCCGAAACTAGCATCATTATCATATTAATACCTTAAAGTAACGAAAAATTGTTAATTGCCAAGAGATATATAAACCTGACGTGCCAAAACATCAGCCTACACACCTTGAAATGCAGGCATAAAATTTTAAACAATTGGACATCCATTTAATCAAAAAATCTTATTCTGTACCAAGATTTTCAACTAAATAGTCATATAACATCCAAACTCCATCGCGAGATGATAGATAGTAAGTAAATCTTTTTTTCTCTCTAAAATTTCTATATTGAAACCATTCCAAAACCTTCACTTGCGCTTCTGTTGCAGTGTAGGCTGTGTGCTCAATCTGAAATTCTACGGGAATTGCTGCAATGTCTTTGTCTATATGCGAGCGACTTAAATCTCTCTTATATATTTCTATCATCGTAAGACGCCCCATTTCAGACTCTGCCTGAAACCTTCGCCCTCTAGCCGAATCTTTTGCAATCATTCTATCAATGTCCATATATAAGAAAAACTGTTGCCACAAAGATTTTTGTCTTGCTATTAGCATATAGTTTATAACTTGATCTGGTGGAATAGCCTGAGGCTTCAAAATCTCTCCGCTTGCCTCAGAAACAGGCAAACCGCCCAAAGCCAGCACTTGCGGAGAGGGTTTTACCTCTAGTGTTAGCGCGTTAGAAACTAAATGTTCTTCTGTGTTATCTATAAGCCTCTTTAATTCAGGAAAAAACAATGCCTTTAGAACATAGACACCAGCTTCTTCAATGTCAATATAGTCCTTAATATTTTCTACAAAAGAATAGCTCTCGCCTTGCTCTAGAGTAATTTCTCTAAAGTAAATCTGCCCATTAGAGGCTCTTTTTCTTTTCCATCCATCGTTGTGTAAAGCCTCTCTATTTTTTGTGTTTAAGAGAGAAAAATCGAGGCTATAGGAACGATCGTCTGCGAGTTTAAACCTCATAGTAGTACTAGATGTGTTGGTGATAGCAACTTTTATAAAAATAGGCTCACTCGTATCACCACCCGGATAGTACACAGACTTAGTATAAAACCTAATATTCAATTTTTTCATTTGCGAGCTAGACTTCTCTTCATCTCTTCCATCTTTTGCAAAAATATATGTGCTAAATAAAAGAGATAAAAAAATAAGCTTTAGAATTTTTCTATTCATACACTTCCCCTGCCACTATTAGTTGTCTCATCAAAAATATTGAAAAACTTCACATCTCATTATTCGGCTTTTTTCATACCATATTTTAATGCAAACTGAACAAAACTTTTATATTCCCAGCGAAAATAAACATCTTGCAAGAATGCAAAATTTAAGAGTATTATTTATATGACTTTAGCTTTAGCGCACTAACTATGTGCCTAAGACGCTAATAAAATATTTTGTTTATATTTTTTAAAGGTAAGATTTAATGATGAAAAAAGTGTTGACCATCTTCTTAACTTTGCTCTTTATAGGTTTTAGTCTTTTTGCAAAAAATGCAGGAGATTTGATTGGAGAATATTTTTATATTGCCGAAAGCTATGCAGAGCTTAAAAAATATGAAAAAGCAATTGAATTTTATAAAAAAACTGTCAAAGATGATAGGTATGCAAATGCAGCACATTACAATTTGGGACGAATGTATGCCCTCTTAAAACGCTGGAATGAAGCAATTAAAGAATTAAAACCTCTTTACGAAACAGAACCTCAAAACCAAAAGATATTAGTTGCATATGCCTATGTTTTATCTGCAAATGGAAAAATTGAAGAGGCCAAAGCGCTATACAAAGAGATTTACGAAATGAATCCAGACACTCCTACCCACGCATTTAACTACGTACGTATGTTAATTGCTGCAAAACAATACGAAAATGCAAAAGAGCTTTTGACGTCTCTTTTAGATAAGTTTATAGAAGATGAAGAGCGAGAGATAATTAAAACATTACAAGAGAGAATAGAAACACTAATTGATCCCTTAAAAGAGGCGAAACAAAAAGAAGAAGA
>CAUTVN010000064.1:0-8168 GCA_963541705.1 uncultured Treponema sp. | reverse complement strand
CTAAAAATACATGAAATACTGTACCCCCTGTGTATTTTCTCTGTAATGACTCTTGGTGGTCTAAAGCCTCGAAAACATCTGTTGTAAAAGAAACTGGCAACTGGCTAGAATTGGTGTAGTATGGTTCTATCTCGCCTGAAGATATGATATCTGGAAACTGTTGTTTATCGTGGCGTGCAAGACGATAAGACGTGCTTTCTGCAGGAGTGGCTTCGAGATTAAATAAGTCTCCACTCTCTTCTTGAAAGTCTTGCAAACGTTGCCTCATGTGTGTAAGAACTTTTTCTGCAAACCTTTTTCCTTCTTCACTTACAATATCTACACCCAAAAAGTTAAGGCAAGACTCATTCATTCCACATATTCCAATAGTAGAAAAATGGTTGTCTAAGTGTTGTAAATATCTTTTTGTATAGGGGAAAAGCCCACCATCTAGCAAAGCTTGAATCACTTTTCGCTTTAATTTTAGACTATCTTTTGCAAGATTCATCAAATAATCTAGACGATCAAAATAGGCCTTTTCATCTTTTGCAAGATAGCCAATTTGAGGCATATTCAGAGTTACCACACCAATAGAGCCTGTAAATTCATCGGAGCCAAAAAGCCCTCCTCCACGTTTTCTAAGCTCTCTTTTATCCAACTGCAAACGACAACACATAGAGCGCACATCGCTTGGGTTCAAATCTGAATTGACAAAGTTTTGAAAATATGGAGTGCCATAGCGCGCCGTCATTTCAAACAAAAGCTCTGAATTATCATCGTCCCAGTCGAAATCGCTTGTAATATTGTATGTAGGAATTGGATATTGAAAGCCCCTGCCAACAGCATCCCCTTCCAACATCAATTCGATAAAAAGCTTGTTAATGGTATCCATTTCTTTTTGACACTCTCCGTATGTAAAGCTCACCTCTTTGCCACCAACAATTGCTTTTTTATCATATAAGTCGGCTGGGCACTTCCAATCAAGTGTGATATTTGTAAATGGAGCTTGGGAGCCCCAACGACTGGGTGTATTCACTCCATAAATAAAACTTTGTAGGCACTGCTTTACAGAAACATCGGAGAGAGAATCTGCCTTTACAAAAGGAGCAAGATATGTGTCGAAAGAGCTAAATGCCTGTGCCCCAGCCCATTCATTTTGCATAATGCCTAAAAAATTGACAATTTGTTGAATCAATGTTGATAAATGTTTGGCAGGACTTGATGTAATTTTATCTGGCACTCCCCCTAAACCTTCATATATCAATTGACGCAATGACCAGCCAGCACAATAGCCCGAAAACATAGAAAGATCGTGAATATGAAAGGCTGCCGTCTCGTGTGCTTCTGCAATAGCTGGGGTATAAACATTTTTTAGCCAATAATTTGCAGTAATTGCCCCCGAATTATGCAAAATAAGCCCACCAAGAGAAAAATTGACGTTCGCATTCTCTTTTACTCTCCAGTCAGCCTGGCTTAAATAGCCGTCCATAGTGCTATTTATGTTCAGCATAATCCTCTTTGCATCGCGAGCCGCTTCTCGTTTTGCTCTATAGAGAATGTAGGACTTTGCAATCTTTGCTTCTTTTTTTTCTATAAGTGCAATTTCCACCAAGTCTTGAATCTCTTCTATCGCAGGAATTGAATAAGAATAACGACTTGCCATCATCGCTTTTAATTTCTCTTCCACAAAATCCGTAAGGGAAGCCGCCTTTTCGTCGTCTTCTTTTCCTTCCACACTTGCAATGGCTTTATTAATTGCTGCCTCTATTTTCTTTCTATTATATGCTTCAACCTCTCCTGTGCGCTTTACAATAGAGCGCAAAATTACCTTTTCCTCACTACCATCGCCCAAAAATGGCTTCCATTGAGGAAAAACGCTTTGTTTTTCTTCTGCCATAGACATTACTCCCAAGCTTTTAAACATTAAAAGTTAAAAAAAACATTTCTATTTCTTTTTAATCGCTAATATCGTCAAGTCATCATATTGTTCATCTTGACGAATATTTGTGTAATATAAATATTCTTTATATTCGGGATGAGGCGCACGATGGAGACAATATGCAGGATATTGTAAAAAATGCTTATTTAAAAAAGCATCTACTTGCCTATCCACAATTACATGGTCAAAGTCTGTTGCGGTTTTGTCTTGATATAGACGAAAGATTTTTTCTACAGAAACCAATGCCAAAATGGCTTCTTCTATTGAACCTTCGCAAGTAGAAAAATCAAATTCAAATACTTCGTCTTTTATAGGATTGTGTAGCTTTTTCAAAATGAATTTCTTCTTTTCTAACACGGACTCAATTATTCCTTGCACTCGCTCTTTGCCCATTTCTTCCGAATCTTGTCCCACTGTGTGGGTTTCGTGCCAGTCTCCTTCTTTCATACCCGGCTCATTGCAAAAAATTACCTTTAGATTTTCGTCTCTAAACATTCGTTTTGCTTCTTCAATACCGTCAGTATATAAGAAAAGAATATCACCTGGGTTTACTTGAATCTTTTCAACAGGAAAGCCACCTTTCATATCTACAAGCATTGTAGGGAACACGCCTGCAGCGGCTGTTTCTTTTAAGACAATTTCTCTCATTTTTTTAGACTTTGCATCGTATATGTTAATTATATTGTCTCCTGCATTGCAAAAATAAGCAGAACCTGAAACACTATCGAAAATGCAAAGAGTAAAAGCCGCAAATCTTCCCTTAAAGCCCCTGCTTTCTATAGCATCGTTAATTTGTCCCACAATTCCACTCATATTAAAGCCATCTTTTTTAAAGCTCCAATCTTTAAAATAGTTGGTAAACAAAGTTGCAACCTCAACCATAATCAAAGACGCGGGCACACCCTTTCCCGAAACGTCGCACTTGATAATTGCATAATGACGGTCATCTAGTTGAATATAGTCAAAATAGTCCCCAGAAACACCCTTTGCCCCTTCATAATATCCAAAAAATTCAATATTTTTTTCTATGCGTTTTCCCGAAATTAACTTTCTGCCCGCCTCATCTGTGTCTAACGGAATAAACATTTTTTGAATCTCTTTTCCAACGGTCAAGTCTTTAGCCGCTGCTGCAGACTTGCTTAAGTTATCCGTCATTTCATTAATAATCTCTCCCAAAAGTCCCACTTCGTCTTTTTGTCTAATTTTCATGCTTTTGCCCGCAAGTTTTTCTTTGTCTTCAGTGTCTCTAATCATAGCCACATGCACTGCAAGCTCTTTTAGTGGCTTTGTAATAATAGAAGCCAAAATCCAAGCACCTAAAATCCCTGCAAACAACGCGATGAGAGAAATGGTCAAAGTGATTGCAACAACTTCTTTTTGTTTGGACTCTACTTGGTTTAGCAAATTTTCTATAGAGATTTTTAGGTATACCATTCCATGCACAAAGGACTCGTCGCCCGTTTGTCTATACAAAATAGGCTTATAAAAAAGATACTCCAGTTGAGAGCGCGAAAGCTTAGTGGGCTCAAAAGTGGGATAGGAGCCGACACCAGTATTTGCAAGTGCTTTTAGCCTTTCTGTTATGTGCTCTTCAGTTTGCCTAATAGATGTCTGAATTTCATCACGTTTTTCCCTTCCCGCATCATCTTGACGACTAACATAATTCAATGCTTCAGTATTCAACTGTTCAATAAGCTGAGCATGTTCGCCAACATATTCTATTGCCTCAAGGTTTAAACTTGTTAGAGCATCACTTAAATTCTCTTGTGTATAGCCTTTAAGCTCAGATTGCCCTAGCAATAAAGAATCTGTATTGATATGTTGCAAAATATTAGCGTCGCTAGAAGCCCATACAAAATTATATCCCGTCTTTTTCTTTTCTTGGTCTTGACTTGTAATAGTTGAAAAAATCACGTCATCTATGTCATTAGCCTGATTGGTTAAAAGAGCTAGTTCCAAAATATTTTGCTCTTGCAAATAAGTGCGGGAGCCGGAGACAATGCTATCTAGCACAGCCTCAGTTTTTGACAAAAGGCTATTTGCAAGAAGGTCTTTTTGCGTATTTGTAAAATGGCTGAGCAGTGGAATTGCCAAGACTAAAATAATGGATGCAACCAACATTAGGGTAAACAAAACTAGTTTGAACCTTAAACCAAGTCCACGTGTTTTTATTTCGTTAGATTTTTGTATTTTTTGCTTTGCACTCATATCATCTCCCCCAAGTAACAAGGCAACTTGTATCTGCAAACTTTTATATTCTCTTATGATCTTTGCAACTCCCACGACATAGAGAGAAAGAGATAAAAAGAATATGCACAAAAGAGTAATTCGAACATAAAAACTAAAATTAAAAATCGAACCCACTCGCTCATCTATAATATATTTAGGTTTATACGAATATACAAAATTGCCAAACTTAATAGTGCCCATTTCGTCAACTGTTATATAATTTTGCGAAAAATATATTCCACGCTCAGAATGCAAAAGCCCTATTTTATACTCACCCTCTTCTAAGTCGTCTACTTTAATTTTAGAAATGAATCTATCGCTCACAATAGAAAAATCATTTTTATTCAGAGTTAAATCATATGGCGCCTTGCCATCTCTATCTATAAATACATTCTCAATCTCGCCATTTTCTCTAAAGCCACGTCCTGTAAGGGATAAAGTAAAAGCTCCGCTTAAATCTTTTTGAATGTCAATGTTTGTAATTATTGTATATGCAATAAACTTATTCAGTGCAAAAAACTTAAAAGCAGGTTTTCCTATATTGCCAGCCTTATCTATTGCAGCAACACTTAGGCAATAAGTCCCATTATCATAATTTTTTAAATCTACATAGCTTTCTCTGGTTTTAACAAATAAGGGAAGTGAATTTTTTAAGTTCACTTTATCTTTTAAATATGCCTGCAACCCTTCGTCGGTAATTTCCTCATTGCTCTCTTTCGTTTCTACAACAAAATCTCTATACATAGAAGATAGGTTCAATCTATCAATTTTCCAAGTATAGCCCGTAATTTCTTCTTCACTAAAACCTTTTTCATCTTCTTCTGGAGCAATCCAAGCCAATCTTAGAGTATTAGAAGTGCAAAATGCTGAATCATCAAGAGCAATGGGGGCAAATTCTGGGGGAATAGGCGGAGTTGTATCGAAAGTGCAAGCAACACTCGACATTTTAGACCAATTACCTGCATAGTCGCACACCTTTACGCCCACATACCAATCTCCATCTTCTGAAGGCTCATAAGTTAGGATGGTATCTGTCGGGAATTTTTTTATAGTCTCGTCCACATCTTTTGGTGGCTCACCCTTAGACCAAACATAAGAATATCCTGCCACACCAGATGAATCAAAAGGAAGAGACACCTTCACTTTAAGTCTCTTTTTCCCATTTCTATCTTCTTCCACATCACTTGAAAGTTTTGCCCTTTGCACTGAATTATCGGGGCGTATATGCATAAGATGCTTAACATCCCCTCCTTCTTGCCACAAAAGCTCAAGATTGCCACCAATGTCATATGGACGTGCAAAAAGCATAGAATTGGACGTGCTCCTAACTGCTACAGCCTCTGAAATTCCACCATCATAGATGTATATTGTGCTATTTCCATCTTTTTCTACTGTCCACGAAATAATAAGCTCTTTGTTCAAAATCAAAATTTTAGGATTTATCGCCTTGCCTGCACCATTAAAAATATCTACTATAGAAGAGGAAGGAAGCCCCCTATCATCTAAAAAAACCGAACACACACCCACATTGCCCGACCTATTGTTACTTCTTTCCCACGTCAGCACAAATTCATTTTGAGGAGAAACAGCCTTTAAATCAGGTCTTTCATTTTGAAACTCACTATCTTGAGTAATTTGTTCGGGAAAAGAAAAAGTCCTGCCTCCATTTAGTGAAAAAGTTGAAAATAGTTGATAGGATTTTCTGCCAGCCATAGTTGTAAGAGCCTGAAAAATAACAACATCGCAAGCTCGTCTAGATGGAGAGACGGCATGGGTTGGCAAAAAGGCTCGGTCTGTCATGGTGCTAGAAACAAATGGTTCAAACTCCTCCCACTCCATTCCATCTTCCGAAAAACTTTTTACCAAAGAAAACTTCTCGTCTGCCCCCTTAGAAAGAAAAAGTAAGTAGTTACCTTTTGAAGTTGTGGTTATATATGGAGAGGAGAAATCGTTTGAAGAGAAGAGAATTTCTGTTTCTTCAAAAGAATGAGCTCCATCCGTGCTTTTATAAATAACCAGACGGTCTTTTGCATTCAAAGACGCAATAAGTATGGAGCCATCTTGTCCAATAGTTGCACAAGCTATGGAAGGAATGTTTAGACTATAAGGAATGGCAGGAGTAATTCTTTCGTGCGTATACCACTCATCATTTGAATATACCGCCACAGAAACATACAAAACGCCATCTCCATTCTTCCCTGGTACAACCTCTTGCCACAAAGCAAGAGACGTTGAGCCATAGGACGCAGAATGCAAAAAATGCGTGTTTTTAGTACTTAGCCTGCTAGGAGATTCCCAATAGTATTTATCTGCGTGTACCCAGAATGCAAAAAATGCACAAAACAACAAGCAAAAAAGTCCTTTTTTCATCATAATTGAGCGTTAATCCTCTTTTTTAAGTCATGCACTTTTGCCGATTTCCTTCCCTCTGCATCTTTAAGGAGCTCTTCTACAAGGGCAATAGCCGTAATTTTGTTGCCACCCTGCAATGCCAGCACCGCTTTTCTATATTTTTCTTCGTTTGCATAAGACAAAACCGCTATTGCAGTGCCACCAATAGCCATTTGCAAGCGGTCTTTTAGGAGCGCTGCTCGCTCATTACTTGGGTTTAATTTTATTGCTTGGTTTAATTTTTGCAGTGCTTCTTCATATCTTGCTTTCTCTCCTCTTTTAAAGATAGCATCTGCTTCTTGAGTTAGAGCCAGTGCTCTATCGATTTGGCTAGTATCTGGCGGAACAATCTTTATACCTAAATATATTTCAACTTCGTCTTTTAGCTTTATAAGACCTGGAAAATTTTTGTCCATTATATATAAGTTTAATAATTCTGCATAATCTGCTTGAGGATTTCGCCTATAGCTTCCCCTAATTTTTTCGATTTTTCTCTTTACTTGACTAGAAAAATTTTCTGGATCTATCAATTGGTCAATTCTAAGACTCATTCCTCCTGCCTCTTCATTTAATGGATAGACCAATAATACTTGTTTTATGTTGCTTTTCGCTTCGTTCAGCTTTTTTAAGGCATTCTCTCTATCAGACTTTATTGTCTTGGCAGCTTCGTTATAAAGCTGTTTTGAGTTGCTCAAAAGCTGGCTCATCTGTGGATATAACACAGCAGACTGTGGAATGCTGCGTCCACTTTTCATAACACTTGCCATCTGAGTAATATTTAGCCAATTCTGAATTTCTTCATTTTCTTCTATGTTTGTAGAATGCCATCTCGTATTTGCACGAACCAAAACGTTTTCTGCCTCTCCAAAATTGCCATTAAAATATAGATTTTTCGCTTTCTCAAGCGAAGAGCGTACCTCTCGCACAACAAGCTCGTTTTCTCTCTGGTTAATTTCAAGACCTAATTTTGCAAGTCTTTCATCAACCAATTTTCTATATTCTGCATCATTTTCAAAAGCTAAGGCTTCGTTACTTTTAACTTGAGATCGCTCTATGTTAGCCCTAGCCGATGAAAACTCACTATTGCGTAAATTTCTTAATGCTTCATTATATCTAAATTCCGCTTCTTGTTTTGCAAGATTCATTTTGAAAATATTATTCTTTGCAAAAGTTGAATAATTTTCAATATCTTTCAAGAAAGATCTTAAGCGCCTCTCACTTTCAATAATGCCATCAAGACTTGCCTTTGTGCTATCTTTTTTTTCTATCTCTCCTTTTATATTTGAAATAAAACTTATAGCTTCGTCTAATATTTTTATCTCTTCTTTTATGCTCAACTCTTCCTTTTCAAATTGTCCCAGTGCCTCTGTTGGAGATCTAACCATCTCATTAATACCACTTCCTATACTATGAAAACCTTCAATCAACGACTGAGCTGTTGCAATTTGCTCTTCATGCCTATCGCAAAACTCCACGCCAAGAACATTTTTCAAACTAGCATAGCCATCCAGTTTCTCTTGATATAAAGATTTGATGTTTCCAATGAGTTTCTCTTGCAAACCACCAAGCTCTTTTGCTCCGCTAGAGAGAGCATCGAATGAATATCCTTTCAACTGTCTCTCTACTGGCA
>CAUTVN010000063.1:0-8366 GCA_963541705.1 uncultured Treponema sp. | reverse complement strand
AAACTGAATCTCTATTTTTGTTGATATGAAGATTTTTTGCTAGAAAAATAAAAATTTCCTATAGTAAAATGCTCTCCACTATCCTTTTTTTTGAACTTGATATTATAGCCCGAATTAAAACTTGCTATATTTTCAACCTCTTCTATAAAAAACACTTCTTCTAAAAGATTACTCTGCGCTATGTTCAAATATTTTTCTACGTCTGGGTCGTATTTATTTGTGGCTTTTAATATTTCGTTATGAATGTCCAAAAAAGCATAGTATGCTCTTCTATAGTTTTTTTGGGTTAGTGCATCATAGCCAAGTTTTTTTGCTTCAAACTGCTTTTCTGCCTGCATAAGCTCGTCTAACGAATGACCTGCGCTAATTTTGTTCATACAAAACTGCTTAAAAAGCCCAGCCTCTGCCTTTAGCTCTTCGTCTTCTTTTGCAAGTTTTAAAACAAGAGTGCAATAATGATAGGCAGTATAAAAATCCAATATTTTGGCTCTTTCTTTTGCTATTTTATAAATCTCTTTAGCACTCAAGTGTTCAGGAATCGCGACACTATAGGGCAAAAGCTCTGCACTATCTTCTGCATGATTTTTCACATCTTTCATACTTGCTAGTTGACCTTGCAAAGAAAGCACTTCTGGGCTTTCGTCCCATATAGAAAGAGCCGTTTTCAAAACTTCGTCCGCTCTTTCATAGTCTTTGTTTGCCACAGCAACAGAATATTCATTTATACTTTCGTAATATTTTTGAGAGAGAAGACTCTGCCTGTTTCTGCTATATATAAGACTCGGTCTTACAAGCTCCGACATAGTCATATTAATAGCAGATGTGATTAGGCACGCAACAAAGAGCTTCGACAAAAGTCTTGTCATAGACGGAGAGTGTTTCTTTAGCTGATTGCGAGAGAGAGATGAGGCACTGACTGTAAAAAGAACCAATATCGCTACAATCTCTAAGGCAGGCAATGCACGGATAAACGAAATCATTATAGACTCAAACGCATAGGCTCGTCTAAAGTGTTCTAAAAGAATCGCACTCTCGCCACCTTTTAGCTGATACAACACAAAATAGAAAAATCCCCACAAGAAAAAATATGTCGCTATAATCAGTGTGCGCCTCAACGTTATACCCATTTCTTTCCATCCCATTTTAGTCTTGACGCAATTCCATAAAGAGAGAGGAGGCTCGCAATACCTATCGTAATTATATAGGTTGGAATGCCAGATAATGCTATAGTTGAAGCAGAAAAAATATAAAGCTGTCGCTCTGCAATGTTCATTATGCTATATACATAGACAAAGCCTACGAGCAATAAAAATATAAAAAACACATTAAACATATTCCACTTAGCCTTTAGCGAAAAAAAAGAAAGGGAAAACAAAAAAAAAGTGTAGGAAAGTGCAAAAAAAAGATAATAATAATATCCTTCAAAATACGCTTGGCGCCCATCGTTTAGCATAGTATATATATCTTTTACCAACTCTTTTAAGGAAGATGTCGGTTCTATAAAGTTGTTTATAGACGCACTGTTAGAACTTTGAAGCTCGCCTAAGTTGATTTTGTCAGCTAGAGAATATAGAAGTGGTTGCAAAAATATGGCAACTATTAATAAAAAAAACAAAATAGAGAAAAGCGGAGCATAGGATGCGTTTTTCTTTTTCATTAAGAATATAAGCGCACCTATAAAAGAAAGAGTGCAGATAGCAGGAAAAGATACAAAAACCACTCTCAATACTTGCAACACTATTGGAAAAAAAGAAAAGGAAGAAGATACAACAATAGTCCTAATTGCAATTGTCAAAAAAAATATGAAAGTCCATTTAATTACTTTCAACAAAAAAACTAATACAGATTTAATAGCCAAACTTTGCATTATGCTATAATTATATCATAGTGTTTTTTTTATAACAAGCTATATATTTTTATTTAAAACCTCTTTTAAAATTAATTTTCCATTAGGCGTATTCCCTCTTCCAACATTTTTTTTAAGAGAGTATAGTAGTCTAATATTTTTTTTATATGATAAGAATTGTCATTGTGTGACCCATCTATTTTTTCATTTCCTAAAACACATTCTTCTATCTCATTTTCTATGCTGAGAATTATTGCATCAAAACCACTACTTTGATAAATCGCATTTTGTTTTATTTTTTCATTATATGTGTCGAGCTGTGTTATAAGCTCTAAGCCTTCCCTCTCTACCTCGCCCATCAAATTCAATATTGACTCCACAACCTTTTGCATTTCTCTAAAATGTGCACACACTTTCAAAAATATATTTTTTACTTTATCTCTAACCACTACGTCTTTTTTATGAGAGCATTTAATTTTCCTTTTTATAAGCTCTCTTTTTTCCCCTTTTTTCAGCTTTTGTGTGAACTTTAATATATCCTTTGAAGATATCGCAGGCATATTGGGGATTTTTAAGCCCTGCGCTTCAAAATTGTATGCCTCAATGTTTGGATATTCTTCTATCTTGCTTTCAAACCACCAAGCAAACATTTTCATCTTTGCATCGGTTATTACCTCGCCTTTATACCCCTTTTCTTTGGACGTGTGTTTTACGTCTATCATCCTATATGTAAGCCCTTCTATGCCCTCAAATCTGTTCGATAAAAGCATAGCTTCATTCTCAAAATGGCAGAGAGAGCTATGTGTCTTGTTGTTGGTAAATGCTAAGTCCAATCCTGCCATAATTATTGGGTTGCAACCAAACATTCTCGCCAAGTCCCATGCAGTAGTTGCCACAGAGCCACCTGCAGAAAGAGCGCCCTTTCGTTCAATAAAATCTTCCATATATTTTCCCAAAGGAAAAAATGAAGAAGAAAGATATGTTGCCATATACTCTTCTCTAAAGACCGAAGGATATACTGCCACCTCTGTTACCAACACGGATTCTTTAGCTCTAATACCCGCTATGTGTAGGTAGTTAAAATATTGCCCGTCCATCAAAATTACAAAGTCGGGAATAATTCCCCCCAGAATAAGTGCCTTTAGGCTTGTGTCTACAGCAATGATGATGAAATCATCCTGTATGTCTTTTGTTTTTTCAATATGCTCATCAAGACTAGGACCTGCCGCAAAAATGATTGACGGAAGATTTGCAAAAGCATTTTTTAGAGCAACCACCCCTTCTAGACCAACCGCTACATCTATGTTTTTTATAAAGTTTTTAAACCATCTTATATAAAACTTTTTTAGAGTGTTGCAATTAAGTTCGTTTTTTTTTCTATGACGCATTCTCAGCGTTTCAAACTCTTCCATCCACCCATTGCTAACATCTAAACATGCCTTAAAATAAAAGCTACTCTTTTTCCTAACTCTTAAGGCTTCCAACACTCCTATGCTTTCGCTAGGAGATGTGGCGGGAAGCAGAACTAGTGAGTTGTGCGAAAAAAATACATCTAATTCTCTGCTTGCCAAAAACAAAATAAAAATAAAAATGTCGGGTTCTACCAATATCACAGAAACATTCGTCATTTTTTTTATAAAAAGCTCTGCCAAATATCCAAGTCCAATTCCAAAAAAACAAAAATTAGAAAGGATAAAGCTTTTTTCCATCAACAAAGAAAGACTTTTTCTTGCCTCTAGCATTGGACTATATTTTGAATGTATATATCTATCGCCAACTTTTAGCGTAAACTCATCCGCTTCTCCTTTCAGAGCCACCTGCAGTGTATAGCTCTCTGGCACTTTTTCCATGAGTTCTTTTGGAGAATAAAAAGAGAAATGTAATATTTCATATAGTTTTGGAAAACGCTTTTCTAATAGACGAAGGTTATGAGATAGGTTTGAGAGCAATTTATTTGAGATAGAGTTCAATTCTATCTCCAGAGCTTAAATGGGTACCCGCAACAGGAAGTTGTTTATAAAGGTAGCCGTCGCCATTAATGATAATTTTATATTTTTGATTTTTCATTAAACCTAGCAATTGTTTTTTGGACTTGCCACTTAGGTCTGGCATAATATCTTCTATGACAATATCCTCGCCACTTGCATCTATCACCACTTTGCCCGAGTGTTCTATAGTTGTCGCATTTTCTCTGGACATACCTAAATAATCGATAATTTCGCTCGCCACGTCCGAAATTGCAGGAGCTGCAATAAGCTCGCCATAGGTTGTTTCTCCCCTAGGTTTTACACACACAAGGTATAATATAATCTTAGGATCATCTTTTGGAAAAATCCCTATACAACTAGCCACAAAGTCTGTACTGCTATAGCCCGGTCTTCCTTCGTTTGCCATTTGGGCAGTACCAGTTTTTACGGCTATTGGCACTCCATTTATAGAAGCGCGCCTTCCTGTCCCCCCCTCTTTTGAGGCAGCTAGCATATAGTCTAACATTAAGTGTGCCGTTTTTTCGGAGATAACACGGCGCAATATCTCAGGCGAGTGAGAGTAAATTACGTCTCCTTCTTTGTCTTCCACTTTAGAAATTAGCGAGAGGTGAAGAAGATTCCCACCGTTAGCTATCGCAGTGGCAGCCTGCACTACTTGCAATGCTGTCACACTAATTTCTTGCCCCATCGCTATCGTATGTTTTGTTCTTACCGACCAATACTTCGGATGTTGCAACCTTCCCGTAGCCTCGCCTGGCAAGTTTATTTTAGTTTGACTAGCAAAACCAAAAGAGAGCAACATATTATAAAATGCATTTGAATCTGTGTTGTCTGCAATTTGTGCTATGCCATCGTTGCAAGAAACTCTAATTATATCTTTTGGACTTACATTGCCGTGCCTATGCAAGCAAGTAATTGGTGCTACCTTTCCTTTTGAACTTTTAAATTCAAACCTAGCATCGCAGACATATTCGTCCCCGTCAAATGTGGTTCCAAGTTCTAAAAATGACGAAAGAGAAAAGATTTTGAAGACAGAACCTGGCTCATAGCTAAAATTTGCAGGACGGTCATATCTTTCTTCTTGTTTGCTAGACGTAAAATTGGAAAGACTAGGAGAGGGCGCACTTACATACCCTAATATCTCGCCATTTTTTGAGTCTACTGCCAAAAACATCAACCCTTCGCAATTGGTTTCCTTCATAACGCTGGACGCTCTTTTTTCCATTATATATTGAATATTTGCATCTATAGACAAATATACATCATAGCCCACTCCGTCATAACCTTCGCTTGTGGAGGGGGGAGAGAGCAATTTTTGCAAAGAATATTCAACTCCCGTAAGCCCAAAACCATCATCGCCTAAAAAACCTACAACAGTAGACGCCAAAGTATCTTCTGGATACGTCCTATTAAATATTGGGTCTATGCTAAATCCATCTAAATCGTTTGCCTCTATTGCAGCAAGAAGCGCATCTTTTTCATTTTCACTTATGCGTTTTTTTATATATACAAAATTGGAAGAAACATCCCTAATTTTTGATACAAATTGCTCCTCGCCAATACCGATTATTGGGCAGATTATTTTGGCACTCTCCACTTCGTTTTTGATTAAATCTTTGTTGCACGAAAGATTATAGAGAGTAGTTTGAACTGCAAGGATTTTTTTGTTTCTATCATAAATATTACCACGCCTGGTTATAATTTTGGGACTTTTTTGCTTTACCTCTCTAATTAGCATATATCTTGCAAATTGTCCCAACAAAAGAATTAAAAAAATAGAAAGAAAAGAGGCAAAAAATATAAAGCGCCACTTACTAATAAAGCTATTCATTTTATCACTTTTCCTAAAATGCTTTCTTTTGTTATATACCCATAGTCTCTGCAGTCAAAAGATTCTACTCTATTGTCGCCTAAGAGCAAAAGACAATTTTTTGGAACTGCTTGAACGCCTTCAAACTCGCTTATTTGGCAGTCCATAAAAAGCCTATAGTAGGCATCTTCTCTAAGTTCAATTTCAGTTTCTTCTATCCGCATAAAATATTTTATTGCCCTATCGTCATTCTTTTGATAGAAGTATATAACGTCGGCATCTGTCGCATAGCAACGTTTCATAATATATCTTCCACCAATTTTGAAAATTACGACATCGCCTTTTTGCACATTTCCCCAACGTAACAAATACCTATTGAAAAAAGGAGAGCGCAAACCATACATAGCCTTAAAGATGAATAGAACTTCGTTTTCCTTAAAAGCTGAAAGCATAGAAGGACCTCTCACCTTTTTTATGTCAAACAAAGAAATTATGGATATGAGGAAAAGAATGGCAAACATAAAAGAACTATCATAAAATAGCGATCGTTTCTTCATTTAATTCTATTCCTCAAAAGACTTTTCTATACCACACCTGCGTTTGAAAGCATTTTTTTAATAATAGGAATTCTGGCAACATCTTCAGGTTCTAAAAGAGTTGCGTCTATAGAATCTAATATACTTTTTGCTTCACTATAGTGTTTAGCCTTAAAAGCATCTTTCAATGCCTGCCAACTAGCCGCAACATTTGGGGGCAATCGAACTGACTCAACCTTATAAACTAGATAGTGACTTTCCAACTCCATCTTTCCCTTTAGCACTCTGTTTGGACGCTTATATAGGGGAAATTTTCCATTTAGCAATTTTGCTGTTTTGTTAGAGATTGTGCAGGCCATAGGGGACGTAATAGAGTTAAGTTGAAAAACCATACTAACAGCATCACCAAAAATATCAAAAACACATTTTCTCTCTCCAACCATGCCAGCAGTTATTGCCCCCGAATCTATAGCAATTTTAAGAGCAAAGTGAGTTTTTAGGCTTTTGTTTATGTCGTCCATTCTTTTAAACATCTCTATCGCAACATCTACCAACTTCTCTGCGGAAGAGTTCTCTTCTTTTGGAGCACAAAAGACTAGGTAACCATCGCCTAAAGTTTTGACTCTTTCACACTCTGCCCTCTCAACAATTTCGTCAAACACACCAAAAATCTTGCTAAGTATCAAAACCACCTCTTCCGAAGAGTTTTCCGCTACCCATTTATCAAAATCTGCCAAACTTGTAAACAAAACACTAGCATTAGAATAAAAATGAGGTTTCCGCCTTCCTTCAGACAAAAAATCTTCTACCATAGAGGTTGGCATAATATTTGCCAAAAGCTCATTTTTGCTCTTCTTCTCCGCTTCCAACTCTTTTTGCATCTCATCCATCTCTGCTTCTAACACCGATGCCTTTTTTTTCAAAGAACTAAGTATAAACCTAAGGAAGAAAATTAAAATAGCTAGTATAAAAATGGGTAGGAGAATATAAAACCATATAGTTTGGTAAAATAAACGCTCTTTATGAAAAGGCAAATTCAATCCTGTTTCATTTGTAATGCCATTGTTCGAAGCTCTAACTTTAAAGACATAATTGCCACCCGGCAAATTCGTATAGCTTACCTCTCGCATAGTTTCCGATGAAACCCAGTCCTCGTCATAGCCTTCTAGCATATATTCAAAACGCACACGCTCCGGCGCTGTGTAGCTTAGTGCAGTAAATTGAAAATTGATTCTTTTTGCCGTTGGCGAAACCGTAAAACCATCCCATATTGCTTCAAAACTTCGACCATCAATTACCACTCTTTCTATTACTACAGGAGGAGGTAGATAATTGTTTCCTGTAGAAAGAGGATCGCACAAAGCCACTCCTTTAGAAGTTGGAATAAATAACTTATTTGACTCCGTAAGGCATGGCCAAGAATTTGCAACAGCCTGTCCCGAAATACCATCTAACTTATTGTAGCTTACAACATCTTCTAAAAGTCTGTTATCTTCAATAGCTTGTACAAAACTGTCGATGGAAACAAAATAAAAATCTCTAGGTGTTAAAATCCAAGCATGTCCTGTAGAATCTGGAATGATATTAAATATTTGTTTATTCTCAGAATCTATAGCTACGCTTGCAGAATAGAAATTCCCTTCTCTATACAAACTAAGCCCCGTACTAGTTGCAAACCACAAATTATCATACGCATCTTCAACTATTTTAAAAACTATATTGCCATCAAGACCATTCTCGTTGTTAAAAACTCTTTCGAGCGTTATTTTGAGTTTTAGACCATCTCCATCTTCTACTCTAAATTTTGCAAGCCCGCCTCCGTCAGTACCAACCCACAAAAACCCCTTATGATCCCTTAAGGCAGATAAAATAAATGAATTGGGCAATACGCCATCTTGTATCATATTGACTTTTCCATCTGCATAATATGCAAGCCCTGCAGTTGTTCCAATCCATAAAATCCCTGTAGCATCTCTATAAGAAAATCTTACCCTATTGTTTGCAAGTCCTTTTTCTTTGTTTATTGCCTCAATGCTACCATCCATACGAAAAATTATAAGAGCCGAATCAGAATACGTAGCAAAAAAAAGAGTTCCATCAGCATCTTCTCTAATTTGTCGCACTCTCATTCCTTTTAGTTTCTTTACAATATCTTGTATCAACCGTGCCCTATCCTCCGATGTGCG
>CAUTVN010000062.1:0-8552 GCA_963541705.1 uncultured Treponema sp. | reverse complement strand
GAAGAGCTTGAAGCGTCGAAGATGGATGGAATAGAGATTGGAAGAGCCGAAGGAAAAGCAGAGGGAAAAGCCGAAGGGATGTATGCTAAAGCCATTGAGACAGCGAGGAAACTGCTTAAGATGGGGCTTTCTTTATCTGACATAATGGAAGCAACATCCCTTAGCGAAGCGGAGATAGCAAAGTTATAGTGTGTAAGTGAATATCTAAAGGTATTAATGTGAGAAGTATTTTTCTTAAACAATTTTAAGGAGCATATATTTATGGAAAGACGGATTTTAGTTACAGGTTCGCTAGGTCAAATTGGTAGCGAGTTGATTGTGTATTTGCGAGGCAAATACGGAGCATCTAATGTTGTTGCCTCCGATGTGGTAAAAAAAGATGTTCCAAAGGTGATTGATGGCGGTCCTTTTGAAACCCTAGATGTACTAGACGGTACAGCCCTTTCGGAGCTTTGCAAAAAGCACAAAATCAACACAATTATTCACTTGGCGGCGCTTCTTTCTGCAGTTGCAGAAGATAAGTTCAATTTGGCATATAACATCAATATGAACGGGCTTCACAATGTGCTAGAAGTGGCAAGAGAAAACAATTTTTCGCTGTTTGTGCCAAGTTCTATTGCGGCTTTTGGGCCTAGCACACCGCAAGACAAAACTCCACAAGATACCATCCAGCGACCAACTTCGCTCTATGGGGTAACAAAAGTTGCGGGCGAGCTTTTGTGCGACTACTATCATAAAAGGTTTGGGCTTGACACGAGGGGGGTGCGTTTTCCAGGGCTCATCTCCTACGAGGCATTGCCAGGTGGGGGAACTACAGACTATGCGGTTCATATATACTACGACGCTGTTCAAAAAGGTTCTTACGAATGTTTTATAAAAGAAGGAACGTCTATGGACATGATGTATATGCCAGATGCTTTGGATGCAATTCACCAGCTTTTGGAGGCAGATTCGTCTCGCCTAAAGCACAGAAACGCCTTCAACATCACTGCAATGAGTTTTACTCCAGAAATTATTGCAGCCGAAATTAAAAAACACATGCCAGGCTTCAAAATGACTTATAAAGTTGACCCTGTAAGGCAAGGAATTGCAGAGTCTTGGCCTAATTCTTTGGACGACAGCGCCGCAAGGGCTGAGTGGGGCTGGGCACCAAAATATGACTTGTCCAAGATGACGGTCGATATGTTAGAAAAATTAAAAATTAAATTGGGAAAATAGTCTCAATATATATTAGGGGGTTTTATGTCTAGTATACACGATATGGACTTTTTGAAAGTAAAAGTTGAAGAACTAAAAGCTCAAGGTTTATACAAAGAGCCTGTTACATTGGAAGGACCAAACGATGCAGAGTGCATTGTGAACGGGAAAAAAGTTATCAACCTATCTTCTAACAACTATTTGGGTTTTGCCAATCATCCGCGCCTAAAAAAGGCAGCTATTGCTGCAATAGAAAAATATGGTGCGGGTGCGGGCGCTGTTCGTCCTATAATTGGCAACATGACTATTCATAACGAATTGGAAGAATTGCTTGCCAAATTCAAAAGAGAAGAGGCTGTGTTGTCTTTTCAGTCTGGCTTTAACTGTAATGCAGGCGTTATTCAGGCAGTAACAGAAAAAGGCGATTTAATCATTTCCGACCAATTAAACCATGCGTCTATCATCGACGGTACGCGTCTTTCTAAAGCAGACAAAGCTGTTTTCAAACATTCCGATATGCAAGACTTGGAAAATGTGCTAAAGGAAAAAAGAGATAGTTATAAAAATGTGCTGATAATAACAGACGGTGTTTTCTCTATGGACGGCGACATTGCAAAGTTACCCGGCATTGTGGAATTGGCAGAAAAATATAACTGTATGACATATGTTGACGATGCTCATTCAAGCGGTGTGTTGGGAGAAAGCGGACGAGGCTCTGTTGACCATTTCCATTTGCACGGCAGAGTAGACTTTGCAATGGGTACTCTTTCTAAAGCAATTGGTGTTGTTGGTGGCTATGTTGCAGGAAAAAAGGTAACAATCGACTGGCTAAAGAATAGGGGTAGACCGTTCCTATTTTCAACCGGACTCCCACCTGCAGCAGTTGGCGCTGCCATAGAAGCTATCAAAATGCTTATGGAGTCTACAGAATATACCGACAGGCTCTGGGACAATGCAAAATATTTTAAGGCGGGCTTAAGCAAACTAGGCTTTAATACAGGAAATAGCGAAACACCTATCACTCCTATAATAGTGGGCGAAGAAGCAAAAACACTTGAGTTTTCTAAAAACTTGTTTAACAATGGAGTTTTTTCTGGTCCTATAGTATTCCCAACAGTGCCAAAAGGAACAGGAAGAGTGCGATGCATGGTAACGGCAGGACACACAAAAGAACAGCTAGATCAGGCTGTGAAGATTTGCCAAAAAGTTGGTAAAGATATGGGCATCATCTAAAACTGGTTGCAAAGATTTAACTAAAGGCATGGAGGCTTAATGCTCCATGCCTTTTTTTCTATTATGGTTGAAACATATTGGAGTTTGCTATAGAGTAGTGTTTTCTTATGAGTGAAATTATTGGTTTTTTTTATTTAAACACAGGCGGTGGGCATTCTTCTGGGGCTCATTCCTTAAAGGCAAGGATATCTCAATTATATCCAAATACAAAATGTGTGGAATACAATCCTTTTGCCAAGCGTGCATTTCTTTCGTCCCTTTTTTTTGAAAAAGGTTATTTTCTTACTTCCAACTATCTAAGCCTTTGCTATCTACTTTTTTACAGACTTACGTCGTATCACTTTATGCTAAAGTTTTCTCAGTTTGTATATAGGAAATTTTTTGTTCGACGTTTTGTGCATTTCTTAAAAAAAGAAAAGATTACTCGTGTGGTGTGTTTTCACGAAATACTAATTTGCCATTTGCGAGAGGCCATAGACGCAGTTGACCCTTCAATAGAATTAATTTCTATAGTGATGGACCCTTTTACTGCTCATCCTATTTGGTTTTATGAAAAGAGGACACATCTAGTGGTTTTCTCTAAAAAATTGCAAAAAGAAGCAGTGGAAAAATATCATTTTCCTAAAGATATGGTTCACTACTTTTCAATTATGCTTTCGGACAAGTTTGACTTCCCCTATACAACAGAGCAAAAGGAGAAAGTTAGGGCTGAACTGGGAATTGCACCGGGAAGGCGGGTTGTGCTAATTGCAGGAGGTGGTGAGGGATTGCGCCATGCTGCACGTATTTTGTTTTTGCTTTTAACTCGTGGCTTTGGCGGGCATATAATCGTAGTTTGTGGCAAAAACAAAAAACTAAAAAATATGCTGGATATTATGGTGGAACACTACAGTGCAAAAAATGTATCTATTTTTGGGTTTGTCTCTTTTATGCCGGCGTTAATGAACATTGCAGATTGCATTGTTTCTAAAAGCGGACCCGCTACTATTATGGAAGCCCTTTCTCTTTCAAAACCATTAATTCTTTGTAGCTATGTACGGGGGCAAGAGCTAGGCAATAGGCTATATGTGCAGATAAAAAAAGCTGGCTGGTACTTGCCACACAGTCGAGACGTGGTAAAAAAGATTGAAGAAGTGCTTGATGGCAATTTAGAGGAATTGGAACAAAATATAAAAAAGCTACATATAAAAAACGGGGTGACAGATATTGCCAACTTTGTGATGAGCCTAAAGCCCACATCATAAAATATGGGCTTTAAGTTCTATATCCAAATATTATTTCATAGAAAATGCGACAACAATAGATGCATTGACAGAAATGCTCCCCATCTCTTCTTGCATACTCTCGCCCCCTGCATCTTCTGCAGAAGATGCCATCCCTTGCTTCGTCATAATGTTGCTTCTATAGTTTGAAAGCCCGTTATATCGCATACTAGCTTCATGCTCGGAGATTTCTAAGACGTCAACAATAGTTTTTCCTGCAAGCTTTGAATAGAGTTCTGCTTTTTCTCGTGCCGCTTGCAATGCTTTTTCTCTTGCCTCATCTTTTGCGCTCTTAACGTCTTCAATAGAAAATTCCACAGAATTGACATTAGATACACCGATTTTCAAAAGGTCATCGATAAAAGAGTTATATTCTTCAATCTTTTTAATTTTGACCGTAATCATCTTTTGTGCAGTATAGCCTGCAATATCACTTCTATTACCATTATATTCATAGTAAGGACGAATATTGATGTAGTTCATTTTCAATTCTTTTTGTTGTATATCATATTTTTTCAATATCTCATTTAGGCGAGAGAGCATAGCGTCATTTGCTTCTTTTGCGGCTGCGGGAGTTCTCTCTTTTGTAGAAAGGTCAAACGAAACATTTGCTACATCGGGGGCTACAGTAATTGTGGCACTCCCTTCCACGCTTATCTGAGATAGCATCGCATTTCCTTTTTTGTGAAATGCCACTAAATAAATTAAAAACAGCAACATAATGAAAAGCGTTAGATAGCCTGCAAACAACATTCTCATAACTTTTTTTCTTTCATCCATACGATTTACTCCTTTTTAAACATATAATTTGTTTATATTTATATCCCAACCTTTTGCGAAGTTTCAACCAACTCACCTTCAAACATTTTGATAATTAAACGTGCTGTAATTGGGAGTGTGCCCTTTTCATCTTCCAAACTATCGCTAAAATCCCTTTCAGAGAACACATTCTTTAAAGCTTGAATCTCCCCACTTTCTTTAGACGGGTCTATTTGAATTTGCACACCTTCAGTTTGGTTTTGTCCCTCTTTAGGCAGTTCAAAAGAGGTGTTTCCAATAGAGCGAGAGTTTTGATTTGTTATTTGTTCATTTTTAGGCTGTTCTTTTAATATCTCTATTTTTAGTTCTTTTTCATAATATCTATGAACAGATTGTGCAATTGTTGCCAAATTGTTTTTTAGCATAGAAACATCAAAGGAACTTTTTCCATATATTATGAGTTTATCTCCTATTTCTTCCCAATAGTCTGTCTGAGACAAAGTGAGTGATAAGAGCCCATTTTCTTTTTCGCAGTGTGCAATAACCACCTCTCTTAATTTTTCTATAGAGTTCACTTTGATATGATCAGCTTCCTTAGACTGGCTAGGCTCTTCGTTAGTTGAATTAGAAAAAATTGCCCTTTCAGAAGTCTGTCTATAAGAGGTTTCTAAATTAGTGTTTTTTTTTTCAGTGCTAGCAGTATTGAAAGACTTTGGCGATGCAAAATATTCTACGCCTTTTGTGTTTTCTAAAAGCGATTTGGCAGCCATAAAAGCCGTCTTTAGATCTTTTGGAGATACATAATCTTTTAGGGTCGCCATTCTGCAAAGAGCCAACTCCACCTCAAAGCTTGGGTCAAGAGAAAAACGTACGTCTTTATACAGTTGTAAAATTAGCGAAAAGCTCATTTCAACTTGTGTGCTTTCCCATTTTTCCAATACATCAGAAGCAAGGCGTTCTTTGCTATAGCCTAAAAGAGATTCTTTTTCTATTCCTGCTTCTAGTAGAAGAATTGAGCGCAAATAGTTTGCAGAGTCTATTAGAAATTGTTCTATAGAAACTCCATTTTGCAAAATGTGGTTGAATGCAGTTATTGCATCTTTGACATTACCATTGGCACAAGCAGAAAAAATAGAAGTTATTGCCTCTAGAGAAGTGAGCCCCAACTTTTCTTGAATTTTTTGCATGGTAATGTTGCCATCGGAAAAAGCTTCTACTTGGTCAAAAAGAGTATAGGCATCGCGCACGCTTCCTGTCGCTTCTTTTGCGATCCAATAAAGAGCTTCATCTTCAGCTTTAATTTCTAGCTCAGCGCAAGCTTTTGCAAGAGTGTTCTTCAAATCTTCCAGGCTTACAAGTCTAAAATTGAACTGTTGGCATCGGCTCTTTATTGTGGCAGGGACTTTGTGTAGTTCTGTTGTTGCAAAAATGAAAACTATATATGGTGGTGGCTCTTCTATTGTTTTTAGTAACGCATTAAATGCACTGGTAGAAAGCATATGGACTTCGTCTATTATATATATTTTGTATCGTGAAGAGTTTGGTGGAAACAGGACTTCGTCTTTAATTTGGCGCACATCATTTACACTTGTGTTGCTGGCTCCGTCAATTTCTATAACATCTAGTGAGCTTCCTTTTGTAATTGCTCTACAAGACTCACACTCTCCACAAGGAGTGCGATTCATCCCCTTTTGGCAATTCAATGCTTTTGCCAAAATCCTCGCAGAACTCGTCTTTCCACACCCCCTAGGTCCAGAAAAAAGATATGCATGAGCCACCTTTTGTTTGTCTATCGAAGACTGCAACGTTGCCACTACAAAGTCTTGTCCAATCAAGTCTTCAAAACGTTGCGGGCGTCGCCTCGTTGCCGTAACACGAGCCTTTTCTTCTTTTTCATTAATTCGTTCCATCTGTCTTTCCATAGTTTATAATTTGGGAGTATAACAAAAGATGAAGAATAAAAAAAGAGGTGCAGCTCTCTTTTAGCATCATTAAGAAAAACTAAAAAGTTCTGCACCCATAAATACCCAGAGGTGATTAATAAGACTTTGAATCGTGTGTTTTCTTTGTTTTCTTTACTAACTTTCGTCTTAAAGACTTGTTTTTTCTATTTAGAATAGTTGAAGGTTTTTCATAATATTCTCTCTTTTTCCACTCTCGTATTATGCCTTCCTTTTCAACTTGTCTCTTAAAACGCTTTAAAGCTTTCTCAAGATTTTCATTGTCTTCTACTGCAACGTATGCCATTAATAATCACCCCCTTTTTTATAAGATTTGTGTATAAAAATCCATTTCCAAAATACAATCTCGATCTGATACATAATATGTATTATCTATCGACTATAACCTTTTTTAGCTCAAGCCTTCAATTTGTCCGTTTACTAAATCTATATGAAGTGCTTGTGGGTCTTTTGGCAAGCCCGGCATGCGCATCATATCACCCATCACCGCCACAATCATTTCAGAGCCTGAATTTAGCACAATGTCTCTCACATTCATTTCAAAATCTTTTGGCACACCATATAGGCTGGCATCGCCAGAAAGTGAATATTGAGTCTTGGCAATACAGACAGGATAGGAGCCAAAACCTTGTTCTTCCACTTTTTTAATCATTTTTGTAGCTTGTGGTGCATAAGTTACGTCTTTAGCTCCGTATATGTTTTTGCATATTTTTTCAATTTTTGTCTTTATAGAATCCGTCTCTTCATATGCAAAGTTTAGCTTTTTTGAAGGCTCGTCGTCTATCATTTTCACCACAAGGTCTGCCAATTCCAAAGCGCCCTCTCCACCTTGCACAAAAGCATTGTTTACAGCAAAACCTACCGAAATATCTTTGCAGTGTTTGCGCAAAAGCTCAATTTCTTCGTCGATATCATATCCATAGCGATTCAATGCAACAACAACAGACTGCCCAAACTTCTTCATATTGTTAATGTGAGCATCTAAGTTTTCTAGACCTTTTACAAGAGCATCCTTGTTTGGCTTTGAAATTTCTTTTTCCGCTACTCCTCCGTGCATTTTTAGTGCTCCAGTAGTTGCAGCTATTATCGTAAGCTTTGGTTCCAGTCCTGCCTTTCGGCATTTTATATCGAAGAATTTCTCAGCTCCAAGTTCTGCAGCAAATCCTGCCTCTGTAATTACATAGTCGCTATATGTCATTGCCATTTTTGTTGCCATTACAGAATTGCAACCATGGGCTATGTTTGCAAAAGGTCCTCCATGAATAAACGCTGGAGTTCCTTCTATTGTTTGCACAAGATTTGGATTGATAGCATTTTTCAAAAGCACCACAATAGAGCCTGCAATGCCTAAGTCTTTAACGGTCACGCTATTTCCCTCTGCATCAAAACCTAAGATAATGCCTTCAATGCGTCGTCTTAAATCTTCTATATCATTTGCAAGGCAAAACACTGCCATAATTTCGCTTGCAGGAGTTATGTCAAAACCAGATTCCATCACAACACCATTTCCGTCGCCAAGTCCTGTAACAATCTGTCTTAAGTTTCTGTCGTTTACGTCTAAAACACGCTTCCACAACACTTTTTTTATTGCTTTTGGGGTACCTTGCATTCTAAAAATATAGTTATCAAACAGGGCAGAAATCATATTATGTGCTGATGTAATCGCATGAAAGTCGCCTGTAAAGTGTAAGTTTATGTCTTCCATAGGAAGCACTTGAGCATATCCACCACCTGCAGCCCCACCTTTCATTCCAAAACAAGGACCTAAGGACGGTTCGCGCAATGCCACTGCCGTTTTTTTGCCACGCCTATTCATTCCGAGCGCCAGTCCTATGGAAACTGTAGTTTTTCCAATACCAGCTTTTGTCGGTGTTATTGCAGTGACCAAAATCAATTTAGATTTTTTTACCCTCTCTTCATCTATACATGAATAGGGCAACTTCGCAATATACTTACCATATGGAATGAGAGAATCTTCTGGAATACCAGCCTTTTTTGCAACCGAAGCGATATTTTCTAGCTTCGCTTCTCTAGCTATTTGAATGTCTGTTTTCATAAGAAGCAGTATAATACGAAAATATGGTTAATTCAATACTATTCTTTAAGTTTGGTAATTTCAGTTTTTTTCAAACCGGTGGCT
>CAUTVN010000061.1:0-8717 GCA_963541705.1 uncultured Treponema sp. | reverse complement strand
AAATTTAAAATCATTATGGCAGATCTGAAAGCGGAGCGTCTTGTAGTTCAAAAACAATATCTTCTTGCAGCTGATGAGTATATTCTTCTCCTAAAAGAAGATGGACTTTTAGCGGAAGAGCGGCAAAATGCATGGTACAAAATAGCCTATTTATATGCGCTTTCAGGGAAAATAGATAATAAAAAGATTATATATTGCTTGAATAATGCTATAAATGTGGCTCCGAATAGCAGCGCTGTAAAAGGATTAAGAGAGATAATTGAAAATCTTGAAAAGAAATAATTTGTTTTCTTCTGTGTTGTAAAATTTATTTTTTGAGAGTATAATTGGGGTTACTTATGGAAGAAAAAATTGTATACGCAGATTATAATGCGACAACGCCTATAGACAAAGAGGTGCGGGATGTCTTTGTCCAGGCTTTAGACTACTATGCCAATGCATCTAGTATGCACGAAGACGGCAGAGCTGTGGCAAAAAAAATAGAAGATGCAAGAGAGAGTGTTGCTTCTTTGATAGGGGCGCACAGCGATGAAATTTTTTTTACTTCTGGAGGCTCTGAGTCCAATAATACGGTTCTTTCTCTGCCACTATCAAAAGTGCTTACATCTACTTCTAACTTTGCAAGTAAGTGGGGTGGTAAAAAACATGTAATCACCACGGCTATAGAACATCCTTGTGTGATGGAAAGTGCAAAGCACATTATGGATAGGGGGATTCGGGTTGATTTTTTGCCTGTTGATGAGTTTGGTATTGTAAGCACTCAAAAATATAAAGACATAATCGAAGAGGCTGAGAGAAGTGGAAAGAGGGAAGACGGGACTCTTTTGGCTTCTATTATGATGGCAAACAATGAGATAGGTACGATTGAGCCAATAAAAGAAATGGCAGAGTTTGCAAAAGAGAAGGGGATTCTTTTCCATACTGATGGAGTGCAGGCTGTAGGGAAAATTCCTGTAGATGTGGAAGATCTATGCGTGGACTATATGACCATTTCTTGCCACAAAATATATGGACCTAAAGGAATAGGAGCTTTGTATGTGCGACGCGGTATGCCTATAGATTCTCTTATAAAAGGGGGACATCAGGAGCGGGGCTTGAGAGCAGGGACTTATAACGCACCCGCTATAATCGCTTTTGGCAAGGCGGCAGAGCTGGCAAAAAAGAGGCTTCCCCAATATATGGAACACACTGGGGCTTTAAGGCAAAGATTTATAGCGAAAATGAAAGATGCTATTCCTCATATTCATATTAATGGACATGCAGAAAAAAATTTGCCAAATACTGTAAATATATCCTTTCCTGGAGCTGAGGGAGAGTCTATTTTGCTAAGGCTAGATTTAGCAGGAATTAGGGTTTCTACGGGCTCGGCATGTGCTTCGGGAAGTCTTGAGTCTTCGCATGTTTTGCTTGCTACGGGGGCGAATCCTGAGGCAGCTCACGGCTCAATTAGGTTTAGTTTTGGTCTTTATAGCACAGAAGAAGATGTGGACTATATAGTGAGCGTTATGCCTGAAATAATTAAATGGCTTAGAAGTTTTTCCACACTGGAAGTGAAATAATATTTTTGTTGTGAAGAGAGCTGTATTAGTATTATGTGTCTTTCTTTTTTTCTTCTCTTGCAAAAAGAAAAGCTATGAAGGTTTCTTTGGCGGTTTTCAAGATGTTTCGGATAGATTGCAACATTTAGTTGTTTTGCTTGAGAAGACAAAAGATGCGGAGGTTTCTTTTTCTATTAAGCGGGAGATAGCAAAGGAGCTTAAGATATCGTTGCAACCGAAGAGGTTGGTAGTTTTTCTTTCTCATATTGTAGAGGAGGAGAGCGAGGGACAATATAGTAATTATTTCCTATTAATGCTTGCAAATGAATATATGCAAAAAAAGATGCCAGAACTTGCAGCCTACTATTTTGAAAGAATTGCATCCTCCAAATATGACCTAATTGTAGATGGCAAGTCTATAAAACTAACTGCTCTTAATAGTTTAATTAAAATTACGGAAGAGCCTAATAGGCTTATTTCTTATTATTCTGTATTGCTTAAAGATTTTTCGGATAAAATTAATGTTGCATATACTTTTTTTATGCTTGCAAGATCTTATGAAAAAGTTGGGGAGTGGAAGGTTGCAATTCAAACTTATGAAAAATTTTTAAGTTTGAAAGATTTTGATGTAGTGGTTCAAGGAATACCCGATAGTTTTGCTTATGCAAAGAAAATTGTGGACTATAGCTCTTCTTCTAAAAATTGGACTGTAGATAGTCTTTCTGAGCTTATTGAGATTATACAATATGCTCTTAAGGGGCAAAATTATGCACTTTTGGAGCGCTATCGCTCCAAAGTAAATTTTTTTGCAATGTCTTGGAAAGAGGAGGGGAGCGATAGGTATTCTAAGGCTGATTATACTATATATAACCTTATGTATGGGGGGAATATTCAGGTTGCGACTTCTGTTGATCCCTCTTCTACGCCCTATGAGGTGTATCTTAGAACTTATGGATGGAGCCATTACGCAAAAACGTGGTATTTTTATCTTAAAAAGATCAACTTTCCTGCCGATCCTTCGATACATGGAAGATGGGAGTGGGCTGGAATATACTATGGAGAAAAATTGTAGTGAAACCTTTTTTTAGTAGAATATTAGCATTTTTGTTGATGCAAATTTTTATTTTTGATGCATACGCTAGAGTGGAGAGTGTGCGCCTTGCTACTGAAGATAGACTAAAAGCCACTCATGTTTTCCCAAAATCGTCTATTAGAGGCTTTATTTTGGAGTTTACAGATCATGCTGTTGTAAAGCGTTTTAAGGAACAATTTACAACAGAAAAAGGAAAGAAATATTTAGAGGCTACCATGAGGCGCTCTACTCCTTATAGGCGATTTATAGAAGAACAGCTTAAAAATGAGAAAATGCCTAGTGAGTTGTTGTTTTTGCCGGTTATAGAATCCGGCTATCAGCCTAAGGCGGTCTCTAAGGCAGGGGCTGTGGGTATTTGGCAATTTATGAAAAACAGTGTTGGGGGATATAATATCCATATAGATGAGTGGGTTGATGAAAGACAAGATCCATGGAAAGCCAGCATTGCAGCTGTTAAAAAATTGAAATGGAATTATAAATATTATGACGATTGGTGCCTAGCCTTAGCAGCTTATAATTGTGGGGTAGGCTCTCTTAATAGGGCAATAAAAAAAGCGGGAAAGAAAGACTATTGGTATTTGGCAGATAATGGTTATTTGCCAAAAGAGACCAGGCTTTATGTGCCAAAGTTTTTGGCAGTGTCTGACATTTTGATAAACAGTGAAGAGCATGGAATTGATTGGGGAGAAAGTGAGGCTATTTCCGAGACAGATGTGATAGAAGTTAGGCAGTCTATTGATCTTTCTTTATTGGCAACAGAGCTTGGACTGCCGGAAAAAACCCTTGTAAAATTAAATCCTTCTCTAAAGTTTAATATTACGCCACCAAACTTCAAATATACTCTAAGAGTTCCTGCAACACAATGTGAAGCGACGAAGAGTGTGTTGTCTCAAAAGAAACTTTTGTTACGATATTATCGCTATAAAGTTAGAGCAGGAGATAGTCTTTCTGTGCTGGCACATCATTATGGTGTCTCTGTTTCTACAATTATGAAATATAATTCGTCTATAAGGAATTCTAACTCTCTAAAAATTGGGCAGGAAGTTATTATTCCTGCAATAAAACAAGTAGAACAGTATAAGAATGCAGGAAATACTGGAAGTGAAAAATCTAAAAAAAACTATAAAAATGTGAATTTGACAGGGCGTTATACAGTGAAAAAAGGAGACTCTCTTTGGGCAATTGCCAGCAGGTATAATATTAGTGTAGACATTTTGGCAAGAGCGAATGGAGTGGGAATTAATGATGTTCTTTCACTTGGTAAAATTTTAAGAGTCCCATCTAAAAAGAATGGGTAAAACGTTTTATGAAAAGATATTTAGTTGTTTTACTTTGCGTTTTGCTGAACTGTTTTGTTTTTGCTGATGAACGCTATTGTACTTCGGATTCGGTATGTGATTGGATGGAAGGAAAGATTGATTCCAAACTTAGCCTAGATGTAGAAAAAATGGGCTTGACTCTTCCCTCTGCGAAAACCACCTCCTACCAAATATTGAAACGATATATGCCATCTCTTTTGAAGAATGCATATCTTTCCGTGGTTATGGACTCTTCCCATAGGCTAGGGGACTATTTGGCTATGGGGGAGATTGACTTAAACGATTTGAATGTGATTATGGATGGTGGAGAAGAAAAGTCTCCCATATTTAGCGAAGATTTGCGTAATTTAATTCTTTTTCATAGAATTGCAACAAACGATATTGCAAAGTTTTTTGTAAAACACGAAGTTTCGCGTCTGCCTCTTCAATCTCCAGTTTCTAGTGTGGGTAAGTCTTATACGGGCATTTTAATAGACGCTAGAGGTGAGCTTCCTATACACGGTGAGTATGTGAGCGATGTTTTGACTCCTTGCATCTTTCCCAAAGTATGGGATACAAACATGATGGTGTTATATGAAAAAAACATGGTAGAGCCGGAACATTTAATGAAAAGAAATATCGTCGTGTATTCTGACACCCTAGATGAGTCGGAATATTCTGATATTATTGGAGTAGAGCCACTACGTATAATTGCTAGGGGGATTTTTGGACAGAATAGGACAGATCCAATAATCTCGGTAAATGATAGTGCAAAGTTGCTTTCGAGAAAAGAAAATTTGAAGCTTTTATCAGAAGGCAGAGTGGTGATTTTGTGCAATAAAGAAATGCTCAAAGTAGCCTCATCTTTTAGAGCTCCGGATGAGAGTTTTTACTTTGCCTATCATGACATAGAAAAGATTATAGCGGAGAGAAAGGTTTCTGGAATAGAGCCTTCCAAGCCACAAAACATTATAAAACTTATGATGTATGACATAAAATTTGTGGCAGACAAGGCAGATATATTGCCAGAAGAGTCAGGGCGCCTTGATGTGATTGCAGAAGCTTTATTGAAAGTTGCAGAAAACGCTCATTTTTTAATAGAGGGACATACAGCGGATGTAAACAAACCCGACGAGCAATTAGAACTTTCTATAAAGCGCGCTGAGCGTATTGCAGAAGAATTGGTTAAGAGGGGAATAGATGCAAATCGAATTCGAACTCAAGGCTATGGAAGTACTAAACCGGTTGCTCCAAATGATACGCGAGAAAACAGAGCAAAGAATAGGCGTGTTGAAATTACAATCATAAGGGACTAAAGATATTATGAGAAAATTTTGTGTGTTATTGTTTCTTCTTTTCCTTTTTTCTTGTGCGAGTATTCCAAAAGAAGAAAAGGTACCTAAAGAGATGGCATCTATAGATTTAATTCAAAAAGCACAGGAAGCGTTTGAGGCAAATAATTATAGAGGGGCAAAGAAATGGTACGAGATAATACTTAAACGCTTTGGTGATGATCCGTCTATTAGGGTTGAGGCAAAGTATGAGATAGCGCATATTTTACTAAAGCAAAAGAAATGGCAAGAAGCATATATCCATCTAACAGAAGTTATAGAGAGCTATGAGAGTCGGGATGGAATGAGGTTGCCACAAGACTTTTATAAGCTTGCGAAAATGGATTACGAAAAAGTTGTGAAAAAACTTTCTCCGTCATATTTACAAAGTATGGAAAAAAAAGCAGAAGATGAAAAAAAACGTGTTTCGAATGATGTAAATTCCGAAAGTGCATCTACTAAAGGAGCTGAGGAAGAGTCGGCGATTACTTTGGAAGAAGGGAATTAAACATCCTTTTGCTGGTATTTTATGGAAAGAGTTATCTTGGGTTTGGGGAGCAATAGGGGAGAGAAAAAGCAGAACTTAAAAAATGCAACTGATGCTCTCTCTGGTTTTTTGGAGCAGATGGTTTTGTCTTCTGTTTATAGGACTAGTCCACAAGATTATTTATTACAAGATGATTTTTATAACATGGTTGTCTCAGGCTTGTTTGAAGGGATGCCATTGGAGTTGCTTAAGAAAATAAATAAGATAGAGAGTGAGAATGGAAGAGAGAGAGAAAAAGAAGTGCCCAAAGGACCTAGAACTCTTGATATAGACATTCTTTTTTTTGGTAAATATAGGATTAACACTCCAGAATTGACGATTCCGCATCCTGCTATAAAAGCGAGGGCTTTTGTTTTAGTTCCGCTTTTGGAACTTTTCCCTGATTTTAAGGAAGATGCCTCCTCTCTTTGTTATAAGGATTTGTTGGGTGATTTGGGGGATCAAAGGGTAGAAAAAATATTTAAGTTTTAGTTTTTGCATTTTGGTTTTAAGCAGATAAAATGAAAAGAGGTGGAATCTTATGAAAGATGACTGTATGTTGTTTAAGGATGAGCTTTTAGCTTTAGATATGAACCAAAATGAAAAAAAAGAGTTTTCTCTTCTTTCTTTTGAAGGACCTCTTGACCTTTTGTTGCATCTTATAAACAAAAATGAAATTAACATATATGATATTCCTATAGGTGAAATTACAGAACAATTCTTGCAATATTTAGACTATGCCATTTCTCCAAATTTAGATAATTTGGTTGAGTTTTATTCTATGGCTACAGACCTCATATATATAAAGGCGAAGATGCTACTTCCGCTCGAAGATGAAGAGATGGGTGATGATGGAGAGGAAGATGCGAGATGTGAATTGGTTGAAAAATTAATTGAATATCAAAAATATAAAAAGCTTACTTCTCTGATGGAAGAAAAAGAAAGAGAAGAATTATGGTTTTTTGAGCGAAAAAAGATGCAAGTTGCTCTGCCTTTTGAGGATGATACAATGTGGGAGCGGGTTAGCACTTGGGATCTTCTAAAAACGTTTTCAAATCTGGTTTCTTCATATAATAAGGAGAGAATTTTAAGTTTTTATGAAGAAGTCTCTGTAAACGAAAAAATTACCCTGATGAATGAATTTTTGGAGAAAAAAGGGGAGTGTATGTTTACAGACTTGATTGTAAGAGAAGGGAATTTATTGGATATTGTTTGTGCTTTTATGGCGCTCTTGGAAGCTGTGAAGTTTAAAATTGCGAGTATATGGCAAAATAGAATGTTTGGTGATATAAAAATTAAAAAATGGGAGTAGGTGGAATGGCTGTTGCTGAATATGCTCTTTCAAAAGAAATGGCTTTATTAGAGGCTATTTTATACCTTGAGTCAGATCCTCTTTCTTTAGAGGCATTGTCTGATATTTCTGGACTTTCAGAGGATATTGTAAAAGTAGCTATGGACAAATTGAAAGAAGAGCATGAAAGGGGGAGTAGTGGGCTTAGTGTAGTTATGCAGGCTGGTGGTTTTGTCATGTTGCCCAAAAAAGAGCTATGGGATGAGTTAAAGAGAAAGTATGGGAAAAAAAATGAGCAACGTCTTTCCAAAGCTGCGATGGAAACCTTATCGATTGTGGCATATTCTCAGCCGGTTACTAGAGTGGATATAGAGGCTATACGGGGGGTGTCTGCAGACAATATGATTCGCTTGCTACTAGAAAAAAATCTTATAAAAGAAGTTGGGAAAAAAGATATTCCCGGTAAGCCTTCTATGTTTGGAACTACAAAAGAGTTTTTAAAGATGTTTAATTTGAATAGTATTAGTGATTTGCCAAAACTATCTGAAGAGGAAAAAGAGCGTTTTGAACTTGCAAGGTAGAATGTATGGAAACAAATAATAAAAACGACTATTCGATAAGATTGCATGTATATCTTTCTCGATCTGGCATTGCTTCGCGAAGGGCTTGTGAGGAGTTGATAGAAAGTGGCAGAGTGATGGTTAATGGCGAGGTGGTAACGACTCTTGGTACACGAGTTGGAGAAGGCGACATTGTTCTTTTTGATGGAAAAAAGGTGGAATTAGAACAAAAGAAAAGGTATGTATTGCTCAATAAGCCTGCGGGATATGTTTGTTCTTCTTCGGATGAAAAAGGTAGACCTGAGGCATATTCATTATTAAAGGGACAGTATAAAGAGAGACTATATAATGTTGGTCGCCTTGATATGATGAGTAGCGGTGCAATAATTTTTACGAACGACGGGGACTTATGCGCCTATTTAGAGCATCCTTCCTCTGGAATAGAAAAAGAGTATGAAATAGAAACTTTTTTGCCTTTTAGCAACGATGTGTTAGATTCTTTTATGAGAGGAATTAGAATAGAAGGAATTTTTTATAGGGCATTTAGGGTATCTAGGCTTGGAAAATGTAAGATGAGGATAGTTTTGATTGAAGGAAAAAACAGAGAGATAAGACGAGTATTGCAATATTTTCAAGTGAAGATTAAAAAGTTGACAAGAGTAAGAATTGGAAACGTCCATTTAGGCTCGTTAGAAGAAGGGAAAAGTAGAGAGCTGGAAAGCTATGAAATTGAGAAACTGAGGGGATTATAGGACATTATGATTTTGTTAAAATGATGCTAGGTGTTTATATTTTCTCCTTATCAATAAATTGCGCGGAAATTAGTAGGAATATGCTTGCTTGAAAAAAGATAGAGAGATCGAGTGAAATAAGGTTTTTTGCAACAATCGCATCGGAGGCATTAATGATGTAGGCATATAAAAATGCTGAGGGAATGAGAAGTAGGATATTTTTCTTTGCAATTAGAGCCACTGCAATTGCTGCCCATCCAAAATTGTATGAGAAATTGATGTGGCATATGTGATATGTACCTACAACTGCAAAAAACCCTGTTAATGCGTGACTTAGCGAAGATATGCC
>CAUTVN010000060.1:0-8877 GCA_963541705.1 uncultured Treponema sp. | reverse complement strand
GGAAGGCTCTTCCTATTTCTTAATCCGTCCCCGGAGGTTTGGAAAAAGTTTGTTTGTTTCTATGCTGGAAGCATACTATAAAGGACAAAAAGAGCTTTTTAAGGGGCTTGCTATAGAGAAAATTAAGGAAGAGAACGGGGAGGAATGGCAGAGCTATCCTGTATTAAAACTGGATTTGAATGCTGGGGAATACACAGAAAAAGAGCATCTTCACGCAATTTTGAACGCACAAGTAGAAAGATGGTTTGCTCAATTTGGCATAGAGAGAAAATTTGGCGCCCCTAACTTAGATTTTGCTTATCTACTCGAATCATTATACAACAAATTTGGCAAAAAGGTTGTATTTTTGGTTGATGAATACGACAAGCCTCTGATCGCTACGTTGGAAAATCTGGAGCTAAACGACTACTATCGCACTGTGCTAAAAGCTTTTTATGGGGTGATTAAGAGCGCAAACGACTACCTCCATATAAGTTTCCTTACGGGGATTACAAAGTTTAGCAAAGTTAGCGTGTTTTCAGACTTAAACAACCTTTATGATATTAGCTTTGATAGGAAGTATTCTTCTATCTGCGGGCTTACGCAAGAAGAGCTAGAAGAAAACTTTGAGGCTCAGCTTGAAGAGTTGGCGCAAGATTATAAAGTCTCACACGAAGAAATAGTTGCTATGCTAAAGAAAAAATATGATGGCTACCACTTCAACAAAGATTTGGTAGATATATACAATCCATTTAGTCTTTGCAATGCTTTTAGAGCAAAAGAGCTTGGGGACTATTGGTTTGAAAGTGGCACACCAACTTTTATGGTTAAAATGCTAGAAAAACATGATGTAAACATTCCAGACCTGGAAGGTAGTTTGACTCTGAGTGTAGAAGAGATGGACATTTATAGAATGAATTACGAGAGTCTACCGCCATTTCTCTTTCAGGCGGGATATCTTACAATAAAGAAATATAATGAGCGCTATGATGAATATGTTTTGGGTTTCCCAAATGACGAAGTGAAATACGCCTTTTTGGATCGTTTGATGAAGATATATACAAGCGCTTGTAGCGGAATGAAAGGACCTTTTTCTATCAAGCAATTCTTAAAAAGTATGGAAGCGGGGGATATAGACGATGTCCTAAATCTTATAAAAGCTCTAATGGCGAGCATTCCCTACGACTCTTTACCACCCGACAAGGTTTTTCTTAGAGAATATAACTATCAAACAACCATCTATCTCATTTTTCGTCTTATGGGGCAGTATGTTCGTTCGGAAGTATGTAGCCACCGCGGACGATCGGATGCTGAAGTTGAGACAGCGAATGCAATCTATATCTTCGAATTCAAAGTTGGGGGCACTCCAGAGATGGCGATTGAGCAGATAAAAGAGGCGGGCTATGCGGAAAAGTACGCTTCGTCGGAGAAAGACGTCTTTCTTGTTGGCGCTGTTATAGGAGAGGGTGAGCGAACGCTTTGTGAGTGGAAGGTTGAAAGAGAGAAATAAAGAGCATGCAATTGCAACTTTTGTTCTAAGAAGATGAGGTGGATTTCTATCACATCGTTTTCACTATTGCATAAATAGCTTTTCTTAATATATAATACCATCTTCATGTTGCCGTCATTCGCTAGAGGAAAAGCGCATAAGTTCTTGCGGTGGGGGAATGTATTTAAGAGATTCGTATTGAGGAGAAGAAATTATGGCTATTGACATTTTAAAAATGAGGAATATAGGAATTAGTGCTCATATAGATTCAGGAAAAACCACTCTTTCCGAAAGAATCCTCTTTTATTGCGGTAGAATCCACGCTGTGCACGAAGTTAGAGGTAAAGATGGTGTCGGCGCCACTATGGACAATATGGAGCTAGAGAAAGAGAGAGGAATTACCATTCAGTCGGCTTCTACACAAGTCAAGTGGAAAGACCACATAATTAACGTCATCGACACTCCAGGGCACGTAGACTTTACTATAGAAGTGGAAAGAGCTTTGCGTGTTTTGGATGGGGCTATTTTGGTTTTGTGTTCAGTGGCAGGCGTTCAGTCTCAGTCTATAACGGTGGACCGTCAGTTAAAAAGATATCATGTGCCACGCATTGCTTTTGTAAATAAATGCGACAGAACAGGGGCAAATCCTCTAAAAGTGAGATTGCAACTAAGAGAAAAACTAGCTCTCAACGCGTATATGATGCAACTTCCCATAGGTCTAGAAGATAAGCTAGAAGGAGTTATCGACCTTGTAACAATGAAGGCGCTCTATTTTGAAGGGGAGAGTGGTACTGAAGTGCGAGAGGCGGAAATCCCCGAGCACTTGCTAGAGGATGCAAAAAGATATAGAGAAGAAATGGTGGACGCTGCCACCATGTTTTCGGACGAGCTTGCCGAGGCATATCTAGAAGGGACAGAAACGCCAGAAATGATTCGGGCGGCTGTGAGGGCAGGTACCTTGAAGGAAGAATTTGTGCCAGTGTTTTGTGGTTCAGCATATAAAAACAAAGGAATTCAGCCTCTTTTAGACGCTGTAACCTACTATTTGCCAAATCCTACAGAGGTGGAAAACAAAGCTCTAGACCTAGACAAAGAAGAAGACGCTATTGTTTTGGGGCACAACCCGAAAGATCCTGTTGTGGCTTTAGCCTTTAAATTGGAAGACGGTAAATATGGGCAACTCACATACATTAGAGTGTATCAAGGTACTGTGAAAAAGGGAGAGGACTTATATAACTCCAGAAGTCGAAAGAATGTTACTGTTGGGCGCTTGGTGCGAATGAACTCTGCAACAATGGAAGATATTACAGAAGCGGGTCCTGGCGATATTGTGGCTCTTTTTGGTATTGAGTGCGCCTCAGGCGATACTTTTTGCAGTGGAAAGCTAAACTATGCGATGACCAGTATGTTTGTCCCCACTCCTGTGATGTCGCTTTCTATTACTCCAAAAGAAAAAAAAGATGCCGACCAAATGTCTAAGGCGTTAAATCGATTTACCAAAGAGGACCCAACTTTTAGAACTTATGTGGACGCAGAGTCCAACCAAACAATTATCCAGGGTATGGGCGAGCTTCATCTAGACATCTATGTGCAAAGGATGAAAAACGAATATAAGTGTGCTGTAGAAGTGGGAATGCCACAAGTTGCATATAGAGAGACAATTACAACACGTGGTGACTTCAACTATACGCACAAAAAACAGACAGGAGGCGCAGGACAGTATGGGCGTGTTGCAGGATTTATGGAGCCTACGTCTGAAAAAGACTACGAGTTTGTAAACCAGATTAAAGGCGGAGCCATTCCTACGGAATATATTCCTTCTTGTGACAAAGGCTTTAAAGAGGCTGTGAAAAAAGGAACTTTAATAGGTTTCCCAATTATTGGTGTGAAAATTACCATAAACGACGGGCAGTATCACCCTGTAGACTCCTCCGATATGGCTTTTCAGTCTGCAGCCATTGGTGCTTTCCGGGAGGCATTTAAAAAAGCAGAACCTACAGTACTTGAGCCGATTATGAAAGTTTCTATTGGTGCACCACAAGAGTTTCAGGGCACGGTGTTTGGGCTCATCAACCAAAGGCGGGGCATTATAATGGCGTCTAGCGAAGACAACAATTTTGCAAATGTCGATGCAGAAGTGCCGTTGAGCGAGATGTTTGGCTTTGCAACAATTTTGCGCTCCTCTACACAAGGCAAAGGCTCTTTTTCTATGGAATTTGAAAAATATGGCAGATGCCCAAAAAACATTTTAGAAAAGTTGATAAGCGACTATGAAGAAAAGCGAAAGCTAGAGCAGAAATAAGGAGGAGTGGAGTTTATGAATGTGGACGAACTAATTAAGACGAGCCCGTTGAGAGAGTTTGATAAAAACTTAAATGGTGGTTTGCAGCACGGAGAAGTGGGGGTGATCACTGCAAAAAAAGGAATAGGAAAGTCTTCGTTTTTGGTACAATTAGGGCTTGACCAATTGCTAAAGGGCAAGTCTTTAATTCATGTTTCTTTTAGCCAAGAAACAGATCGCACATTTGAATGGTATAACAATATGTTCGGAGAGCTTGCAAAACTTCACAAAATATCCAACCCGAGCGCAATTAAAAACGAGATTTTTAGAAGGAGAATTATCTTAAACTTTAACCAAGATGTTGTGCGCACAAATCAAGTGCTTTCTACCATCAAGTCGCTCAGCGAGAATGCAGACTTTAAGCCAGATCTTTTGATGTTTGACGACTTCAATTTTGCTACAGCTTTGCCTGAGGCAGTGAAACTGGTTAGGACTTTTGGGAAAGAAATGGGCATTGCCACTTGGTATGCAGCCTCTTTTGATGTTTCAACCTATGGCATCGCTCCCACCCTCAATGAATATTTAAGCGAAATTGACATTTTGCTTTATATGGAACTCCAAGACCGATTTGTAAAGATTCGAGCAGTTAAAGACAGACAAAGAGGTGATGTGGATTTGGGAATTGGTTTTGATCTCGATACAATGCACTTAATCAAAAAATAAAAAATTATCACACTACAGAGATAAAAAGACGCAGGGAGCCTTAGGTACCTTGCGTCTTTTTTCATTTATACCAAAAAGATTATCCTATCTTGACATTTTTGTCTCTTTATGTTTCCATAATAAAGGTATGTTATCTTTTAGCAACATTGAGGACTATTTGAGTTTTTATTGTGCACCTTGTTTATTGGGACAAAAGTGTGCAAATATCTTTTGTATGCCTCTTTGTATGTATAGCGAAGATAGCGAACTGAGTGAGAGCTTGGCCAGAGCGGGCTTTACGTTGCGCCTTTTGTATATATCCGGAGATAGGGGGCATTTAATTCTATATTCTAGCGACGCTCTCGCAAAAGTGCTTGCAAAACATCGTGTGCGAGAGGCTTTGCGCTTTTTTGGCTATAGAGAGGAAAGTCTTGGGTTGCAGGCGCTTAGTATACTTTTTGAGAAGCTAGAAGATTTTTCCAATAGAAAGAAAGAGGGAAACGACGTTTTGTTTCCCCATGAAATAGGTCTTTTTTTGGGATATCCTGCACAAGATGTATTGCAATATTATCTCAAAAAAGGGCAAGATTATATCTTCTCTGGATATTGGAAAGTCTATAGTAATCCGCTTTGGGCAGCTAGCCAATTTAGAAAATATGATGCGGCGAGGATTTATTGTATAAATAGACATTTTAGAGGATATTTGTTGAGTTGTTTTGCTAAAAAGACTCTTAAAAAGTGAGGCTTTTTAAGAGGACTTTTCTTTAAGGAGGAAAATATGGCAAAAATAGCAATTGTTTATTGGAGTGGGACTGGCAACACTCAGGCTATGGCAGAGGCAATTTTGGAAGGTCTGAAAGCAGGAGGCGCAGATGCGAGTCTATTTACAGTTGGGGAATTCGACAAGAGTACGCTCTCTAGCTATGACAAAATTGCTTTTGGTTGCCCTGCAATGGGTAGCGAAGAGCTAGAACCAGATGAGTTTGAACCATTCTATGCTTCTATAGAAGGCGAACTGAAGGGTAAAAATATTGCTCTTTTCGGTTCTTATGAATGGGCAGAGGGAGAATGGATGCAAACATGGCAAGACCGAGCAAAGGGCTCTGGAGCTAACGTTTTTGAAGGGGAAGGACTCATCATCTACGACAAACCAGATGCCGAAGGCATTGCAAAGTGCAAAGCATTTGGAGAAAGATTTGCAAAGTAAGGGACGAAAGTCTGCTTTCTATCTAATAAAAGGGCACATAAAACATGCATTACAGCTGTTCTATGTGCCTTTTTTATTGTCGTTTAGACCTTAGCGTCTATTCATAACTTTTCTAAGCTCTGTAAGGTTTTTAATAAGATCGCTTGAATAGTCTAGCAGTTCGGAATAGCTAGCTTCTACATCATCTTTCGCAAGAGAATGAATCCTAGCAAAAACAGTGCGTACAATTTCGTGTACTTTTTCGTGATTGACAACAAGACTTCTAAATTCTGGGCGTTCTGTCAAACCTGGATAAGAACGTGCTTCTGTTTCTATCCATTTACCAAGCTCGCAACTTTTATGGTCTGCCATAGTGTTCCCTTCTGTTGCAATTTTTCCATCAATAAGGGCTCGCACTTTTGTGATCCAGTTTAGATGCTTTAGCACAATTAGCGAGAAAGGAAAATCATTGACGTTTGAATTGAACGGTTCGCCTGTTTGTACATCTAGACAATTAGAAGCGTTTTTATGAATAGCTATACTAGCCTCTATAATGCTGTTCATATTGAAAAGAGCTGCACTCATAAGTTCTGTTACTTCTCTAGACGTATCTTGAGTGTTTTTTATGTTGTCTTTACTTTTTGCAACTTCGGTAGATATGCGTTGCATATGTTCCGTAACAGTATCTGCCATCTCCTTCAAGCTTTCAACAGCTTCTGGCACCCTACTCACCACTTCGTGCACAGAGTCGCCTGTTTCGGCAAGACCGTTAATTTCGGAAGAAATCTCTATAAACGAGCTTGCAGTTTCGTTGACTGAGTTTCCAATTAAGTCTATCGCTTTTCGAGTTTCGTCCGCTGTGCCACGAGCGTTGTTTAGAGTGTCTACCATGCTTTTCAATGTTTTTGAAGCATCGGTTGCATTCAACGCTGTTGCCTCAGAAAGTTTTCTAATCTCTCCTGCAACAACCGCAAAACCCATTCCCGCCTTTCCTGCGTGGGCCGCCTCGATTGCTGCATTCATTGCGAGCAAGTTTGTCTGAGCGCTCACATCATTTATTGCAGAAATAATCGACTTAACAGCGTCGATATTGTCGTTTAGGTCGTCTATTACTCCCAAAAGCTCCTTTACTTTATTCGTCCCTTTACCAACAGCATCGGTCAGGTCTTGAGTGATAGTGATGCGGTCAGAAACAATCTTTGCAACGTTTCCAACAGAAGAGGTAATTTGGTCAACAGAAGTGCTTGCATTCGCCGCCGAGCCTTCTAGCACTTCTCTACACTCTCTCATATTTTCTAATTGATACTGCACAGACTCAAGAGCATCTAGTATCGAACTTATAGAAGTTGAAAAATCTTCAAACTGTTCTTCTTGTTTTAGATTTTTAGCAATGACTTTTGAAGCCCCTGCAATTCTACTTTGTAGACTCATAGAAATGCGTTCTACTTGTCCGATCAAGCCTTCTATTTCTTTTTTAGAAAACAAAAGACCCGTCAAGTTTGTTTTTGCGACATTATCATCATTTTTTTTGAATGAAAACACGGTACCTCCTCCACCTGGGTGTTATATAACAAAACATTTAAATAATTAGTGCATTAAAATTAGTTGTAATCAATCTGCATTTATTCCCTACTATTTTGCAGAATTAAAAAAAGATAGTGATTAATCTATCACGTCAAAACCACAAAGAGGGACTAACACGTCTGGTACGCGCACTCTGCCGTCTTCCATTTGATAGTTTTCGAGTATTGCAATAAGTGCCCTAGAAATAGCAATAGCCGTTCCATTTAGTGTGTAAACAAATTTATTTTTTCCATCTTCATCTTTATAGCGTATGTTTAACCTTCTTGCCTGGTAGTCTGTGCAGTTTGAAGTAGAGGTTATCTCGCCCCACTCGCCCCCATTGCGCCCTGGCATCCAGGCTTCCAAGTCCCATTTGCGATAGGCAGGGGCGCCCAGGTCGCCTGTGCATATTTCCACAACACGAAAAGGAATGCCCAAACCTTCAAATATCTTTTCTTCCACCTCGCGCAAAAACTGGTGATATTTTTCTGCATCTTCTGGCAAGCAAAAGATGAACATTTCTAGCTTATTAAACTGGTGAACCCTATAAAGCCCTTTAGAAAATTGTCCCGCAGCCCCTGCTTCGCGCCTAAAACAATGGGAAATGCCAGCATATTTAATTGGAAGGGCTTTTTTATCTAAGATTTCGTTTGAATGGTAGCCACCGAGTGTGATTTCTGCTGTTGCAACAAGACATGTGTCTGTGCCTTCAAGAGTATATACATTAGATTCCTCTCCACGAGGATTAAAACCAGTGCATTTTAATATTTCTTCTTTTGCAATATCTGGTGTAGATAGTGGAATAAACCCCATATTCATCAACATATTAAAACCGTAAGTGATGAGTGCTTGTTCCAAAATAACAGCTTTTTTCTTTAGATAGTAAAACTTAACGCCTGCAACTTTTGTTCCTGCTTCAAAGTCTATAATATCGAGGTCTGTTCCAAGCTGAACATGGTCTTTTGGTTTAAAAGAGAATTCTCGTATAGTCCCGCTTCTTTTAATTTCTACATTTTCCGAATCATCTTTGCCGGTCGGGGTTGCAGGGTGAGTCATATTAGGGAGCCTCATAGCTTCCTTGTGCATATTTTTTTCTACTTGAGTCAGCCGTTCTTCTAGCGCTGTAATTTCTTCCTTAACCTTTTTTCCTTTTTCTATTAGGTCGTCTCGCTCTGCATCTGAAAGATTTGCATTCATAGCTTTTGAGTTATCTTTTTTTACTTTTTGCAAATCTTGAATCTTTGTGGTGATCTCTGTTCTTTCGTTGAACAAATTGACAACAGCGTCAGCGTCTGCTTTTATATTGCGACGACGAATATTTTCTTTTACAGCATCTAAGTTGCTTTTTACAAATTTATAGTCAAGCATAGCTCGCTATTATATATTGAATATAAGTCTAGTGGCAATAGGGGGAGGGCTGGGCAAAAGAGCCCCTTCTCTCTTTCTAAAAACCGCAAAGTCTCTTAAAATATTATTAAAATAAAACGCTCTTTTGTTTTTACCTTGAACAAGGCAAAAAAAATTGATATATTAAAAAAGAAACACGTCTGTTTTTAAGATGTGCGAGATTAAGAGGTGCAATAAAATGATTCGTGGTGGAGAAATTGGAAAAGGAACTGTTTTAATCAACAAGGGCTCGCCATATTTGGTTGTGGAACGAGAGTTTGTAAATCCTGG
>CAUTVN010000059.1:0-8968 GCA_963541705.1 uncultured Treponema sp. | reverse complement strand
AATGATGGTCAACATACCTTCCTCAAAAGAGGTCGAATCCTATATACGAAAAGAATTCACAAATGGAATGCCGGGCGCTATTTTGCTTTTTAAGCAAAATTTAGAAGACACGCCTCAAAACACAGCAAAATATATTGCTACTGTTAAGGGGTTATTGGGTGAAATTGCCTCTAAAAACTCACTCGAACAGATCATGCCACTAATCGCTTTAGACAATGAAGGTGGAAATGTTTTTAGAACAAGCAAGCTTACAACAAGACTACCTTCCGCAAGAGATGTTGCAAACAAAATGACAGCTTCTGAAGCAGAAGAGCTCTTTTTTATATTAGGTCGACAGATGAAAATTATGGGAATTGATTTTAATTTGGCTCCGGTTGTAGAATGTGAGACTGATCTAAACAAAGAGTTCCTAAAAAATAGAACATTTTCGGCTTCGACAGAAAAAACAGTTCAGTTTGCAAATGCCTTTATTAAAGGAATGAATAAAGCAGGACTTCTTTGCAGTATCAAGCATTTTCCAGGCAATGGAGCCGACGATCCTCACGGAGGAGGCTCTACCCTATCTTGCACAAAAGAAGAGTTTGACAGGATATATCTAGCACCGTTTGAACGCATATTAAATGAAAACCATTATGCAATCTCTATTTTGCTCTCTCATGTGTCTTTCCCCACGATTGATTTATCTCCATTTTGTCTATCTAAAAAAGGCATTCAAAATATTATTAGAGGAGAGCTTAAATTCAATTCCTTATTGCTAACTGATGATATCTCTATGGGGGCATTAAAAAAAAGAGGGGCTTCTGCCGATAATGCAGTACTTGCACTTGAGTCTGGCGCAGATATGATTATGTGCAGTGAGAGAAAAATAAGCGTAATTACAAAAGCTATTGTCGAAAAAGCAAAGAAAGATAAAAATTTTGAACAGCGCCTAACCGAAGCTGCTTTTCATGTTTTGAGGGCAAAACAGGATGTGGTGGAATTGGATGAGAAAAAAATGCAACCGTTAGAGTTTGATGAGGAAATGTTTTATGAATTAAAACAAAAAGGAGACTCTATTTTAGAGAATTTTTTTGGTGCTTTTTAGCAAATTAAGAAGATTGTTGTTATATAAATTGACTCCATAGTGTGTAGAAATAGGTGGGGATTTCATTGAGAGTTACTTTTTTGGTTTACATAGATTGCGTTTAGAGGAGTTCTTGTGAGTAAAAAAGATTTTCCAAAAATACATTTTTATGACCAAGACTTTGTCGATATGTACGACAAGACATGGGCATTGATAGGGGACTATTGGCACCAAACAGGAATGACAAAAAATAGCACAGAAGGGTTTTTTTTATATCCGTCTGAAGAAGGTAGCTTTATAGACCAATACGAAACAATTTTTTCAACTTTTTTTTTGGTTTATTCAAACAAAAATTACACGCATTGTACCGGTCTTGATTATTTTTACGCAAGACAAGAAGAAAATGGTGCAATCAGAAATAAATATAATTTAGAGAATAATTCTCCAATTTTTTCTAATGACAATCCGGAAGGTCTGTCTCTTCCGCTTTTTGCCTGGGCTGAGTTTAATATATATCATAAAAGTGGAAACAAAAAAAGAGTTAAAGATGTGCTACCCATATTAATAAAATATACCAATTGGATAGAAGCAAATTTTAAAGCTGAAAATGGCTTATATAAAAGTCCCCTAGCTGGTAGCAATATGGAGAATTCACCACGAGGAAAGGCTACATATCTTATAGATTTCAATGTTGCTATGGCAATAAATGCGCTATATATCTCCTCTTTGGGTGACATAATGAACGACAAAGAAATCACCTATCAGTATAAACGTGCATATTTCACAATAAAAACTAGAATTAGCCTTTTAATGTGGAATGATGAAGATAGCTTTTATTACGATCTCGATATAAACGAAAAACAAATAAAGAAAAAAACAATCGCTGCTTTTTGGTCATTACTGGCAGAAATTCCAAATATTGATAAAGCAAATTCCTTAATTTCACATTTGGAAAACCCAAAGACTTTTGGTGCAGAACATCCTTTTCCAAGTCTTGGGATGTGCGAGGCGGAATATAGTGAAATGGGTGAAGGATTTAGGGGAGGAGTGTTCCCAATACTTAATTTTGTTGTTATTAAAGGCTTAGAACATTATGAAAAGTGGGAACTTGCAAGAGAATATGCAATGCAACACCTATATTGTGTTTTGGGAACAATGACACCTCCTGAAAATTCAAAAGAGCATGGTTATTTGTGGGAATCTTATATGCCTTCTAAGGAAGGACACGCTATCTGGAGCGAAAAGCCTAATTTTCCTAGAAAACAATATGTCCTAACTGTAGGACTGTCAACCATTACTCTTATGATAGAAAATATAATAGGACTCCTTATCAGTTTGCCACGAAAAACAGTTGATTGGACTATTCCTGTTTTGGAGTTGATGGGAATAGAAAACTTGAGTTTAAAAAGAAATTTTATTACAATAATAGCCTCTAAAAGCATCAGAGGCTGGGAGATTCACATGGAAAGTGAAAAACTATATTATTTCACAATAAATATTATAAATGTTAAGAAAAAAACGTTGCCAATTCCTTCGGGAAAATGTTCAATGTTTATAGACAAAATATAAAGACATTTTGTTGTAAATAATTAAGCGCTAGCTTAAGTATATTGCGTCTTTAGGGGTGATATTTAGGTGTCGAGTGTTAGTTTGATTTTTTTTATTGCTTTTATCATCTTCTCTCTTATTTCTATTTCATTTTTGTTGTCTGTTTTTGTAAAAATTAAGTCACATCAGTACTATGGAAATGTCTTATTGGGCGGACTATTTTCCATCGTTTTACTGACACTTTTTTCAGCCCTGTTTGTTACCTTCCCATCCCAGCATTTTCTACTTTTTGCAGGACTTATAGCATCCTTTACCATAAATGTTGCATATCTAATCAAAGGTGCTTCTCAAGCGTCGATAGAAAATGTTAGGAGAGAGGAATTGGTCAGTTCGTTGCAAGAAGAGATTCGCCAACTTAAGGAAGCACCTAATTTAGCATTACAACACGAAGAAGCAATGCTAGATTTGCCGATGGAATGGCTGGAGAAAATGGTAGCGCTTTTTGCGATTCCTCATAGTTTTGAAGACGAGCTACTCCCGTTTATGTTGACAAGTTTAACCAAATTATTTGGAGCGGACGGTGCCGTTTTTTTTCTTGCTGACGCTTTTGAAGATAGCCTAGTATGCAAATCCTATGTTGGAAATTTTCCTCCCCCTTACAAGCTCGGCTCCGACGTGCCACACAAAGAAGATATGGTAAAAATGAATTTTAAATATTATGAATGTAATGTAGGGGAATCTTTATTTGGGAAGGTGGCAGAAAATGGAAAGCCATACTACATAAGCTCTTATGTAGAAGATGGAATTGTATTTCAAAACGGAGAAGAAGACTTTCTTAAAATAGGCTCCATTATTGCTATTCCTCTTTTTACCAATGGATATGTTTCTGCCGTATTCGCACTTTCAAAAAATGCAGGAAGGAGCGGTTTTACTGAAAGTGATTTTCAGAAAATTTCTAACTTAGCGAAGTATTTTACTTCAATTGTAAGTTTAGTAATTATCAAAAGAGATTATTATGAGATGGCATTACTAAATAATACTGAAAATATGGCACAAGAATTTAGACAACTTCTATTGCCAAAAAAACTAAAAAACAGACATAATCTTGACATAGATTGTTATTTTAGAAAACAAAGTGGAGTCTGTAGCGACTATTATGACATTATCCAACATAGAGATCGTATTTTTGTTGTGGTTTTGGACGTTGCAGGCAAAAGTATGCAAGCAGTAGTTGTGATGATTATGATAAGGGCAATTTTGTATCTTATAACAAATACAAACAAGAATTTAGATGAGATAATCGATTGGTTAAATAAAGGTATCACGGGAAAATTGGGAATAGACCATTTTTCGACAATGTCTCTTATATGTTATCATCCAAAAGAAAAAAAACTTGACGTTGTCGCTGCAGGAAACCAGTCGATGATATTGTATAGAGCAAAAACAAACGATGTTGAAGTGTTTCACCACCGAACTGACCCAATTGGAATAGATGTAAATTCTAAATATAAATCTCTTACGTATACTCTGAATTCGGAAGACATAATTTTGCTATATACTGATGGAATTTCTACAATGCTAAATAAAGACGGCAAACCTTTTGAAGTAAATTTACTTGCAAAGCTTGTTGTAGAAAATAACAAAAAAAATGCCAATGATATAATAAAAGTTGCTAAAAATTTAATTGACGAATTTGTCTGTGGAACATCTCTACACGATGATCAGACTCTTTTGACAATAAAAGTAAAGTAAAACTAGATGTTTTCTTCTGTACAAGAAGAGGGGGGATAAGTCTTATGGAACTAAAAATTAGGAAAATGAAAGAAATATACATTATCGATGTTTCCGGTGAGATGGATTTGTATAATTCCTACAAACTAAAAGACCTCATTATGAAAATGATAGAGAAAAAAATTGGGATGATGGTTATTAATATGCAAGAAGTTGAATATATCGATTCATCTGGTATAGGTGCGTTGATATATATATGTTCCACCCTTAAAAAAGCTGGTGCAAAATTGTTTATAACAAATATACATGGATCTGTAAAAAAAGTTGTTGAATTAACAAAATTGGCTACTTTTTTCCCTATGACAAATACTCTTGAAGAAGCCATTCAAAAGCTTGAAAGTTAGTGGGCTGAAGTCGGTTGTTTTGCATACATATTGCGGGAGTAAGTTTATGAACGAGGAGTTGGTAAAAGGATTGAGAAGTGATGGAGGAGATCCACTGTTTGATAAGACAGATATGCTTTATAAAGAATTTCCATCAGATTTCAGGCAAATTAGGTTTTTTACATTATTGATTGTTCAATCTGCCCCACCCGAAATAAAAGGGGTCAACCTTCTTGAACAACAAATTAGTGAAGTCATTAAAAATGCTGTAAAGCATGGAAATAAGTGTGATATTTCTAAAAAAGTAAAGGTATGGTATAGCTTTAGCTCCACACATGCACATATAATTGTAGAAGATGAAGGAGATGGGTTTCAGGATATTGAAAAATGGAACGAATTTAACAGAAAAAGATTGGAGTATATGTATACTCAAGACTTTGAAAAACTCGCAACTTATGTTTCGTTTAGAACCTCTGAAAGCGACGATAACGATGGAGGAAATGCACTCTTTGCAGCTCTCGAATATTGGGACGGGGGCTTCTTATTTAATGACAAGAAAAATGCAGTTGCGATGTTAAAAAAATATCCTAAAAAGAAGTGGACTAGTATAGGCAATTCTTTTTCTGAATAATGTTTTTGGTTAACTAAATGAAAATAAATTGAAATATAGATCTTTTACTTTTAGATTCTTTACCATTGTTTCTTTTATTCTGTTTGTATTCTTGATTCTTGTTTTTTCTTTATACGTGTTGGGAAATTATCTAGATTTTGTAGACGATAAACAGATAAATATATTAAAAGCCTCTATTGCAATAGCTATTATGTTGTTTTTCTTTTCTTCTTTTGCTCTTTTTTTAAGTATATATATGCTCTTTAGGCAGAAACGTTTGATATATATTCTTTTTTTAGTTTTTTCTTTATTTTTTCTTGTGGTTAGCTTTGCTTCTACTATTTTCAATACATTAATTGTGGTGATTGCTTAATTACAAATTAAATCAAACTTGAATATTATAAGCTAAAATCATGTCATATAGAATATGAGCAAACAATGGTTTTAACCTATTTAATAAGATGTTGATAGAATTGTTCTATCATCTCATCTATTGCATTTTTCTTTATAATATGCGAAAGCCAATCTGATGGTAAAGAAATTGGATTTTTGTACTGCATACCTGCAATAGAACCTGCAATGCTACCAATAGTATCGGTATCCCCACCTAGATTGACTGCAGTCAAAATAGCATCTTTAATACTAAAACTGTGAAAACAAGACCAGAGTGCTGCTTCCAAAGAATATACAACATATCCACTCGATTTTATACTATCAATAGGTTCATCTTTAATGCTTACATCCAATATCCTCTTATAATTATGAAATTCGCTTTCATATTCAGTATTTTTCAAATTTTCAAAACAATGCTTTGAAGCATTCTGCAGAGATTCTTTTAAATCTTGACCATTAAAAAGCAAGTACAAAGTTTCTATATATATAACACAAGCTAGTATAGAACGTGGATGAGCGTGAGTTACTTCAGAATATTTTTTTACTAATTCCACACGTTCAGCAAAATTAGAAGTATTCCTAAACGAAAAAACAAGTGGTGCAATACGCATTAAAGAGCCATTACCATTAGATTTTTCATCTCTTAGTCCGCACTCTTTAGGTGATAAACCCAATTTATATTTTAAAAGTGCATTTTTAGTGGTTTTTCCAATGCCAAACGCATATCCATAAGGTGTATATTCTCCTTTTTCAAAATAAGAGAGAAACTTGTTTAACAATTCGCTTTCGTCCCCATCTTCAATAATATTTTGAATAAGACAGAGTGTAAGCGACGTATCATCTGACCATGTTCCAATTGGATAACCATTTTCTGCATAATTCATTGTACCTGTTGCTATAAACCTACCTCGTTTAGCAAACTCATAAGGCAAACCAATAATATCTCCCAATATACCACCATAAACAACAGAAAAAATTGAATCCCGTAAAGTTTTAGACATTATTTTCTCTCCTCATAACGGGATATATATTAAAACTTCTTAGCATGTTTTTGTAGATAGGTAAACTTATAATTTTCCGAGTAAAATACCTAAAAAAGTATCTTAAGATATACATCGCTCCTATAGTAAATAATTAGGCAAAAAATTACAGAAGTGATGAATCCAAAGAGGTTTAGCAATGAAGTTGATAAAACACCATTAGGTTCATAAAGAAAATGATTAGTTAAGGATTTAGCCCATTTAAAATATATTCACAACTAATCAAAAAGATTATATCTACTTTAGTATGCTTTATCGTGAGCGTATGCAAGTCTGCAATAATAAAAAAGCATTCATATTCATCTTGAATCTCTATCCTTTTTTATAGAACCGACGTAGTGCCCTAACTGCAGGTTGCCTGTTGGGTTATCGCTTGTTAAAACTCATTTTAACTATTACTTTATAATATATTTTTAGTCTATAAGACTATCAACCTTTTTTACAAGTAAGAAATAGAGAAAAAGACTATTAATTAAATTTCATAAAAACTTCCGAAGGCGATAATTATTGTTGAATAACAATTATAGGGGATTGTGTTTGCGTGTTAGTGAAAGAAAAGAAAGTAAAATCTGAGAAATATATATATCTATTAAACAGTATGTCTATTATATTATTACGAAATATAATCAGGCATTTCCCTGTCAGTTATAGCCGTAAGGAGAGCAAGATAAGAGTACAGGCTAAAATCCCACACTATCATAAAACTAGATTAAGTGGAAAGTTTGAGCCTAAATTAAGTAGCTCCCATAATATTTATTGGCTAAATTTATGAAAGCTACCTTTAGCAAGAATGCAATTATAGCTTTTTATATCTTTTTCCAGGTTTCTCCCCACAAACGCAATCGATTGCTGTCCAATATACTCATCTCAAGTGTTCTACCCAAGTTGCTATTTCCACTAGTAGCTGCCCATGTCACTTTTAAAAAGACTTTACCTTCTGCTACCCTATACGATCCTTCTAAAAAGCGTAGATACCTTGTAGAACTGGAAGAAGATTTTGCTCCCCACTCCCAATCACTGCTAGAAACAAACTGAATAATCCAATGGTTTTCGTCAATAGAACCATCTTCTTTAACCTCATCCCATCCGTAAGTAGAACCTGATAGGTTTATATTAATGTGACTGTTTCCACCACCGTTATTTCCACCATTATTATTTCCACCGCCATTGTTACCACTCTTGTTGTTTCCACCACCATTGTTTCCACCACCGTTATTTCCTGAGTTGTTGTTTCCCATAGTTGTTGTGGAAGTAGGCTTTCCATTCTTGCAAGAAGAGAAAGACACTCCCAATATAGAAATAGCAAAAACAATAAAAACCACTACACATAACTTTTTCATAAAAAAGCCTCCTTAATAAAATCGCAACGATAACCGTTGCAAAATATGATTCGTATTGTAAAATAAGAGAAATTGCCGTAATTTTGCATTTAACGACATATGATAAGAGAAATAGTGAATAGTAGTCGCAAAAAACCTCTGATTCAGAAAATTGATTTTTTTATGATATATAGTTTTTGAAAAATATTTTAATACTACAAGAAGTAACTTACTAGACTTCGTAAGTCCGAATAAGTTAATTAAAAGAGGAGCGTAATGTAACGTAATGTAATGTGGACATATACTTCATCCATTATTCACGTCTAAGACGCTTATGACAGATATTATATAAAAATCTCCAGAAAATATCAATAGTGCTATTAACATTCTATTAAAACTTTTCCTTAAATTGGGTATATAAAAAGGGAAGACAAAACAATACTAATAAGAGTTTTGAAGAGACTCCAAAGGGAGGCAAAAAAAAGCCATGCGACTACCTACTTTCCCACTTGATCAGCAGTATCATCGGCACTAGAGAGCTTGACTTCCGTGTTCGGGATGGGAACGGGTATTACCTCTCCGTTATGGTCACATGGCATAATAAACAAAATAACGTGTATACTATACTTACGAAAAAGACGAGAGAAAAAACTATTTAATATATCAAACAAACTTTTGAGTATTCTAAAAGAAAAGACAATAATATGGTCAAGCCTCACGACTTATTAGTATTGGTCGGCTAAATGCATTACTACACTTACACCTCCAACCTATCAACCTTGTAGTGTTCAAGGAGTCTTTAGGAGGGTTAAACCCTCAGGGATATATAATCTTGAGGTGGGCTTCCCACTTAGATGCCTTCAGCGGTTATCCCTTCCGAA
>CAUTVN010000058.1:0-9086 GCA_963541705.1 uncultured Treponema sp. | reverse complement strand
CAAAATTACTAAATCTATCAGATGTGAGAAAGATTCATTCTGATAGATTTTTTGTATAAAGAAAATAATTATCATATTAATATATTATTTCGTATATATTGATTAAAATCTTTTTTTTGTATAATCTATTTGTCTTATTAATGACGAAGTTAATGGCGTTTTTTTAAGGAGAAGCTTTATGGCTGCTTTAAATATTATATTGCTGGTTTTGTTTGTTATTACATGTGTTCTAATCATTTTTCTTGTGCTCTTGCAAAATGAAGAAGGAGACAGTATTGGAGGACTTTTTGCTGGAGGAAGTAATTCTGCATTTGGTTCTCGCTCGGGCAATATACTTACAAAGTCTACATATATACTGGTTACAATCTTTTTTGCCTCAACTTTTCTTTTGGCAGTCTTAAACAAAACTTCCTCTGCTCCAACAGATGGAATTATAAAAGAAGGACAACAGTTGCAAAAAGAAAATGCGACTCCATGGTATGACCAAGATGCAACTAAAAGCAAAGAAGAAAGTGAAGAGTCTAATAAAAATGAATCTGTAGAAGAGAAAAACGCTGAAAATACTCAAAATGAAACATCAGAATCTAACGACGATAAGGCTAATTCTTCTACAGAGTCTCAAGGTTCAGATCAATAGAAGAGAGATTGGTACTATGCTTCTAACTCACGTTTTCCATCCAGATACAATCAAGACTCCACTAGAAAGTGTGGACAAAGCAGAGTTGTTTGAAGAAATGGTTGATCTATATGTTCGCCATGATTCTTCCATAGACAGAAATACTATATTGAATGCTTTGTGGGCGAGAGAAAACAAAATGTCTACAGCAATACGAGATGGGATCGCCTTGCCACATGCGAGAATCGCAGGTCTTGCAGAACCTAAGGGCATAATAGGGATCTCAAAAAATGGAATACATTACGATGATAGTAGCACTGCCCCTGTATGTTTTGTGTTTATGTTGCTTTCTACACCGGGACTTGCCGATTTGCATTTGAACATATTGAGTAGCATTAATGTTCTTTTAAGCAATCCTGAGTTTTTGCACGACCTTTTAGAAGAGCCTTCTGCTCTAGGCATTTACAGATTGTTAGAAAACTACGAAGCTGCAATGTTGGAGATTTAATTTTAATAAAAATGACTGAAGATGTATTTAATCATCTCCTTGAAGTAGAAGGGGATGCTGCCAATATGCTTTTTGAAGCACAAGTAGAAGCAGACGAGAAAATTGTTAGTGCCAGAAAAGAGGCAGATGCAAGATATATGGCGCACTACAACGAAGTAATTGCAGAGCTAAACAAAGATTTTGAAGAGAAAAAGCTGGAAATAGATGAAATGGCAGAAAAAGAGCTTAGGGAATATAAAGATGGTTTGAAAAAACAAGCTATAAGCTCTTCAAACTTTAAAAAAGTATTGCAGAATTATTTATTTTCTAAAGATTAAGAAGACGTGGTGCCTAAGAATGGTGGAAGGTTAAACTCTGTTTATATGCTTGAATCGCTAATGGTTTTCCTATATTGAATTGAGATTGGGTTTGTTTGAGGTGAGAAGTGCATGATCCAACAACTAAAGAATATGTTTATGCAAAAGCTCATGGAATGTGGGCTTCTTCTTTCTTAGTAGGCAAAAAGGAAGAAATTAAGCTTGCAAAAAATATACAAGACCTCTATAAGGTCGTTTTTATGGAAGACCCCCCTCTTGTTCCCGAAGCGTCTTTAACAGACTTAATTGAAGAGAAACTTACAAATAGAACAATCAAAGACTACACGCGTCTTTTAGCCCTATACGAAGGCTCTTACCCTCTATTAAATCTTCTTTTGTATGAATATGAACTTATCAACCTAAAAATGGCACTCTGCCACTTGCGTGATAAGACAGATGATTCATCTTTTATAATAGATATTGGCATTCCCTCCTCACTCAATTGGAAGGCATGGCCTTCCATAAAAGATGTTACAAAAAACAGTGTTTTTTCTTTTTTTAACGATGCCGTCTCACCCGAAAAACAAGTAGAAAAAGAGATGGAGCTAGACGATGCCTATTGCCTAGCAATTTGGCAAGCTTTGTGCGCTCTTCCTTCTAACAGCTACGAATCTTGCAAAGAGTTAGTAATAAAAGAACTTTTGCTAAAAAATCTTGTTTGGGTTTTGCGTCTTCGCACTTACTATGACTATAGAGGAGAACAGTTAAAAAAGCAATTATTGGGAGGCTGGAGCGCTAGTAGCAAAAAACTTTTTATTGACCCAATTTCTTTTGCATTCGAGGCATCTTTGCAAGATAGAGAGGCTTGGAAAGGTTGGAGGTATGAAAAGCTTATAAACGAAAGAAGCGAAGACGAGCCTTGGCATCTTGACCCACGCTATGCCCAAGCTGTTGCCGACCGATATCTATTCAATTTGGCACTACATAGTTTCCATAATGACGATAATCCAATTTCTCTTTTATTTTGTTTTTTCAAACTAAAGCGAGGTGAGGAATATTTTATTCGTCAAATGCTAGAAAACCTAAAAGTTGGCAAAAACATGCCTTTTGAAGCAGTAATAGAAGAAAATTAAAAAAAGAGAAAGATTAGAGGAGGTGAAAATGCAAAAAAATGGAAAAATGAAATTATTAGAATTAGTAATTTTGAAAGGTGATGTAAATGCCACGCTAGAGTATTTAGGGAAAAGCAGAAATTTCCAAATGTATAAAAAAGATGAGCCTTCATCTCCTGTGGCAAACACATATAAAGACACATTCGACCATCTTAGAATAGCCTCATCCTATTTGGGGTTAAAAACAGACTCGCTAACGCTGGAAGATGCCTCTTTTCCACAAGAAGAAGACGAGAAGCGAGCTTTGGAAATTGTCCAACATGTAGAGCAGATGCAAAGAGAGTCGGCGGAGCTCAATACTCTTTTAGAAAACGCTGAGGCAGCATATAACGAAGCGCAAGCTTTTTCTCGCCTCAACTTGCCGTATAATGAGGTAGACTCTCTAACCTTTCTAACGATTAGAATTGGAAGAATCACTCCTTCAATGCTAGAGTCGCTAAAGTTTGCAGTTGCAAGCCGAGCGCTAATAATTCCAATTAGCGAAGATGGCTCTAAAATTGTGGCTGCCTCTTCTAAAAAAGGTCGCTTTGCACTAGACAGCGAGCTAAAAAAAGCTGACTTTGTTCCTATGGAAATACCCAAAAGTTTCAAAGGAATGCCAGAAGATGTTTTGAAAGCCTTAACCGACAATATAAAAGAAAAAAGAGAAAAAATAGAGGAGCTGAAGTTAAAAACCATACAATACGGAAAAGAACAAGAAAAAGAGATAATCACATTGCTAAAAAAGATGTCGCTAGCCTATCAAGTGATGCATGCAAGATGCAACCTAGACGAAGCACAAGAGGTGTATCGCCTGCGTGGGTGGGTTGCGATGAGAGACGTTGAGAAAATGTCAAACGATTTGAAAACCATAACCTCAGGGCGCATCGCCTTACAAATATACGATGCAGAAGAAATTCCCGATGTTCAAAATGGACTTGAAAAAGTACCAGTAAACTACAAACACAATAGATTTGTTAAAAGTTTTGAAAGAATGGTGTTTAGCTATGGTATTCCACTTTATGGAACAGTTGACCCCACTCCTATTGTTGCAGTACTTTTCACTTTGCTTTTTGGCATTATGTTTGGAGACGCAGGCCAGGGCGCTGTGATTTTGTTGGCTGGTTTAGTTTTGAAATTTGGCGATATCAAAGGCTTAAAAGACTGGAAGAAATTTAGCTTTGTTTTTATTGCGATGGGCGCTTCCAGTATGATAATGGGTTTTTTGACAGGCGAGGTTTTTACAAATAGCACGTTGCTAATTCCGTTTAGCCGAGCTGTAACCTCTCTTTTTGGCACGCCACAAGACCACATTTTGCACCTTATGCCAGAGCATGGGGCAATACTAAAGCTGATGTATTTTTTTGCGTTTACTCTTTTTATAGGTTTCATCATCAATTCGCTCGGCATTATAATCAATATCATCAACAATATTAAACTACGTCGATTTGAACACGCAGTTTTGGGCAAATTTGGCATGGTTGGGTTGTGTTTTTTTTGGTATGTAGTGTTTATGGTTTTGCGCATTGCAATTTTAAGAACTGGCACTTTTGCCTTTGACGGTATTTTTATTTCTATATGCATTCTTTTAGTCTTTTTTGAACACCCTCTTCTAAACATCATCGCTAAGAAAAAGCCTATTTTAGAAAACGGAGCGTTTGCCAGCATTATTCAAGGTTTTGTGGAAGTCCTGGAACTTCTTTCCACATTCATCTCCAATTCCGTAAGCTTTTTGCGAGTCGGTGCCTTCGCGCTATCGCACGCTGTTTTAAGCTTTATTGTCTTCAAACTGACCGACCTTGTTGGGGGCTACATGTCGGTAGGAATTCTGGTGAGCATTTTTGGCAATTTGGTTATCATTTTGCTAGAAAGTTTGATTGTTACAATCCAAGTGATAAGATTGCAATATTACGAATTTTTCTCTAAGTTTTTTACAGAAACAGGAGTGGAATTTAAGCCGTTTAAGTTTGAATATCAAGCCTAAATTTTAATCAATGCACATGCATACAATATGCATGTGCAAAAATTAATTATACCCTACTCTATAGCGTCTCAAGACAGGCGATGCCGGGCAGTGTTTTTCCTTCAAGATATTCCAAAGACGCTCCCCCGCCTGTGGAAACGTGGCTCATATCCCCTGCAAGATTGAATTTGTTTAGCGCTGCGACGGAATCCCCTCCGCCCACTACAGAAGTAGCGCCCGACTTTGTCGCTTTTGCAACAGCCCGCGCAACCTCTTCCGTCCCTTTTGCAAAAGATTCAAACTCAAAAACACCAAGAGGTCCGTTCCACAAAATGGTTTTAGACTCTGCTATTACTTTTTTATACTCTTCTAGAGTCTTCTCCCCAACATCCATTGCCTGCAAGTCGTCTGGAATGTCTATATTTTGCACAACAATTGGAGTGGCTGATTCAGAAAAAGTTTTGGCACAAATATGGTCTTGTGGCAATACAATTCTCACCTCTCCTTTTTTTGCGTCTTCTAAAAGTTTGCTAGCAACATCCAAATAGTCATTTTCTACTATAGAATTGCCTATTTTATGGTTTTCTACTTTTAAGAAAGTATATGCCATCCCACCGCCTATAATTAGAGTGTCCACTCTTTTTGCTAGACTTTGCAAAACTGAAATCTTAGACGAAACTTTGGCGCCCCCAATAACGGCAGTAAAAGGCTTTTTTGGATTTTGCAAAAGTGGTTCCAAATTGCAAATTTCCTTTTCCATCAAAAGCCCTGCAACAGAGTTTTCGACAAACTTTGCAATGGTAGAAGTAGAGGCGTGGGCTCTGTGAGCGGTACCAAAAGCGTCGTTTACAAAGATAGTTCCAAAACGAGCCAATTCTTTTGCAAGTGCCTCTCTTTCTTCTTCGTTTTTAGAAGTTTCTCGCTTATCAAACCTAGTGTTTTCCAGCATAAAAATTGAGCCTTCTTTACAATTTTGAACCAATTGAAGTTGAGAATTGATATCCGATATAAAGAGGACTTCAAGCCCCAATTTTTCGCTTAAATATTTGGCGATCCCCTCCATTTTGTGTTTTCCGGCTATATATGCTTCACGGTCAAAGGCAATTCCTTGTTTTTTTGTCTTTTCTTCTGCTTTTTTCGCATCTTTTTCTGGATCCCCTAAATGGCTCATAAGAGTAAGAGAGCGAACTTTTTCTCCCAACACATATTTTATTGTAGGAAGAGCGGCTACTATTCTTGCATCATCTTGAATTTTTCCATCTTTCATCGGCACATTAAAATCGACTCGCATAACCACAGCTTTTCCTTTTAGCGCTACATCTCTAACTGTTTTTACCATAACTTATCTCCTCATTTTTTAATAAAAAACACCTTTACATCCATCAAGTAAAAAAACTTTTTTTCTTACAAAATCATACTACTATAAAAGTAGCAAGTTTTCTATCTAATTATAAACTCATTTCTATCATATGCCTATGCCACTGCAAAAGATTGGCTTCTGCCTCAGCGCTCCCCCCTTTCACGTCTGCCATAACCCTAAAGACCGGCTCTGTGCCAGAGGATCGCATCCAAATAAATCCACACATTTTGTTTTCTTCATTATAAAAAACAATTTTAAAACCGCCCTTGCAAGTTTGAGCAAAATTTTCGGTTATTTCAATCTCTTCATCTTCCACATAAGCAAAGGCTTTATAGCTTCCAAAACCATAGAGAGTTTTTAGCTCGCCCTTTTTTTCTTGCCACTCCAAAAGAAAAGTTTTTTGAAAATTGCGCCTAAAAAGACTTACGTCTTCAATCTTAACTTTTAATATCGCTCTTTCCTCAGCAACAGGCGTGGTGTGATATTTTGGCAAAAGATTTACTATGTCAGAAAAAGATGTGGCTCGCATCTTGTCGTCCACTATGTTTAGCGCTTTTTTCCAAGCACAAAATATGCTACTCTCCCCTTCTAACAAAAAAAACTTTAGCAATGCAAACAAAGTGTTTAGGGGGTCGCGCACAAGAGACGGGGGCACAATAGATCCACCATTGGAGCCCTCCCCAAAGATTCGCACATAATAACCTTGTTTTTCAATCTTTTTTGCCAACTTCACCACGTTTGCCTCCCCTACTTCTGAGCGAAAAACACTAAAAGACAAAGAGTCCGCGAGCTCTTCCAACAGTAGGGCGGTAGGGCCATTTGCAACGGCTGCAATTTTTTCTTTTTTTAAACATTTTGCATGCAAGATTTCTGCAACAACAGCAAGGCAAAAAACTTCTTGGCTTTTGAGTATGCAAGCCTTGCCAAATTTGTCGATATATACCACATTTCCCCGATCTCCATCGCAGTCGGGCATATATCCCAAAAACATGCCGTGCTCACCATTTTTTTTATAAGACTCTTCCAATTTTTCTTTTAGAGCGGTTAAATTATCTCCCTCTGGAATTATGCCGTGAGCTATATTGCCCGCTTTGTCGTTGAATGCACAAAAATTGGCACCAACACTTTCAAACAACTCTTTGTCTATAGAACGCGCCCTCGCGCTCCCATTAAAGTCGCAAAGAATATGGAGAGAAAATGTTTTATTCGACTGAAGTGCCTCTTTTGTGCGCTTGAAAAACAGCTCTGCTTCTTCCGGGCTCTTTGTGTTTGCTATGTTCATTTTTTCATTTTTTAGATATGAATTGAAAGATGCAATTTTTTCTTTTTCTAACTCTATGTCTGAAACCTCAGCTGTCTTTGCATTATCCAAAATTTCCCCCATGCTCTCTATGTTTGGCTCTTCTACCATTTTTTTAAACATTGAGATGAGCTTCTTGGCTTTCTCACTTGCAAAAACGCCTTCGCTACCCAGTCCAAATTTAAAACCATTGTAGCCTATTGGGTTGTGGCTTGCAGAAATATAAAAAAAAGAGCTGCCCCGATCTCTTGCATAGTTCATCACCTCTGGAATGCAGGCAATGCCTATGGGAGAGACCTCCAAGCTAGGGGCTAGATGTTTTAGAGAAAAAAAGACAATTTTTTCAATCATCTCTCCTGTTGGACGCCCGTCTCGCGCAAGGACAACAGTTTTTATATTACAATAATTTTCGCTTAAAAATTTAGAAAACGCAAAAGCTGCAAAAATTGTGAGATAGGCAAAAGATTCGTCCAATTCTTTTGTTTTAGACTCCTCCCCTCTCTCCTTATTGAAAAGGGCTCGCCAACCAGAGGCAGACAAAATCATAGAATTCAATGCGTCTGTCAATTTTGTTGTTTCTATATTTTCGCTCATAAAAAAATAGCTCCCAAAGAACGATGCATTATCAGCACGCCAAAAATTAGTTTAGCTTTTTTCGCCATTTTTGTAAATTAATGAGCAGTCTATATGCGATGTTTAGCAAGAAGTGAAACCGAACACATTTTGATGTCAAAACAATTCAGTTTCAGGCTATGAAACTGATCAGTTCATAGATTCGAGACTGATCAGTTTCGGGGGCCGAAACTGATCGGTTTAGGGGTCGCGCATTAGGCTAATGCGCGAATTTACTCTCTTTCGATATTGTTTTGAAAATTAGAAGGTAGGAATGGGCTCAATTCTTTTTTAAAAGGATAAGCGTTATACATGCTAATAGTCAAGGTGAAAAAGATTGAAAAAATAAAAAAAATATTGTAGAATTCACAGCCCAATTGTTATATATATTATGGAGATCTGAGTGTTAGAAAATTTAATTATAAAAGGCGCTAGAGAGCACAACCTAAAAAATATCAACCTATCATTGCCTCGTGGAAAACTAATTGTTATTTCTGGACTTTCGGGCTCGGGCAAAAGCTCCCTAGCTTTTGACACAATCTTTGCGGAAGGCAGAAGACGCTATATGGAGTCTCTTTCTGCATATGCAAGGCAGTTTCTTGGCAAAATGGACAAACCAGATGTCGACTATATAGAAGGACTTTCGCCCAGCATTGCGATTGAGCAAAAGACCACTCACAAAAACCCCCGCTCAACAGTTGGCACAATAACCGAAATATACGACTACTACCGCCTCCTATTCGCAAGAATTGGACACGCTCACTGCCCAAAGTGTGGCAGAGAGATTAAAGAGCAAGATGTAGACACAATAATTTCCACAATTATGAGCTGGAAAGAGGGAGTGAAAATAGAGATTTTATCGCCAATTGTCAAAATGAAAAAAGGCGAGCACGCAAAGATTATAGAAGATGCAAAAAAAAATGGTTTTGTAAGAGCTAGAATAGACGGGCTTCGCGTAAGTTTAGAAGACGATATAAAGTTAGAAAAACAAAAAAAACACACAATAGAAATTGTTGTAGATAGACTAAAAATTAGCGAAGAAGCAAAAAAGCGTCTTTCATCTTCAATCGAAACTGCACTCCTAACCTCTGGTGGGAAAATTATCGTGATAAAAGAAGATAGCGAAAGGGTTGAAGAAGTCTTTTTTTCTCAAACAAACGCATGCCCTGAGTGTGGAATTTCTATTGGAGAGCTACAACCGCGCATTTTTTCTTTTAACAGCCCTGTCGGTGCGTGCGAAGAGTGCACGGGGCTTGGGGAAATTCGCACATTCGACCTCA